>DATLZB010000132.1:0-23663 GCA_035574175.1 Hyphomicrobiaceae bacterium | reverse complement strand
GAGGCAGTCGTGCATACGTTGCTGGAAGCCATCGTGCTGGTGGTGCTGGTGGTGATCCTCTTCCTGCAGACCTGGCGTGCCTCGATCATCCCTCTGCTTGCCGTGCCGATCTCCATCATCGGCACCTTCGCGGTGATGTACGTGATGGGCTTCGCCATCAACGCGCTGACCCTGTTCGGCCTCGTGCTCGCCATCGGCATCGTCGTCGACGACGCCATCGTCGTGGTGGAGAACGTCGAACGCAACATCGAGGAAGGCCTGTCGCCGCGCGAAGCGTCCTACAAGGCCATGACCGAGGTTTCGGGCCCGATCATCGCCATCGCGCTGGTGCTGATCGCTGTGTTCGTGCCGCTGGCCTTCATCACCGGGCTCTCGGGGCAGTTCTACAAACAGTTCGCGCTGACCATCGCCATCTCGACGGTGATCTCGGCGATCAATTCGCTGACGCTTTCACCGGCCCTGTCGGCCGTGCTGCTGAAGGACCGCCACGCGCCGCCCGACCGTCTGACGCGCGTGATGAACGTCCTGTTCGGCTGGCTCTTTCGCGGCTTCAACTGGATTTTCGGGCGCGGCATCGGCGGCTATCAGGCCAGCCTACGCGGCATCCTCTCGCGCAAGACGGCGGTGATGGCGGTCTACGCCGTCATGCTGGGCCTCACCTACGGGCTGTTCCGCGTCGTCCCCGGCGGCTTCGTGCCGGCGCAGGACAAGCAGTATCTCGTCGGCTTCGCGCAGCTCCCTGACGGTGCCACGCTCGACCGCACCGAGGAAGTGATCCGCCGCATGAGCGAGATCACCATGAAGGAGCCGGGCGTGGAGAGCGCCGTGGCCTTCCCTGGCCTGTCGATCGCCGGTTTCAGCACCTCTTCCAACGCCGGCATCGTATTTTCGACGCTGAAGCCGTTCGAGGAGCGCAACAGCCCCGAGCTCAGCGCCGGCGCCATCGCCATGTCGCTCAACAAGAAGTATGCCGCCATCCAGGACGCCTTCATCGCCATGTTCCCGCCGCCTCCGGTGCAGGGTCTGGGCGTCGTCGGCGGCTTCAAGCTGCAGATCGAGGACCGCACCGGCCGCGGCTACGACGCGCTGAACGAGGTCACCAAGGCGTTCATGGGCAAGGCCATGGCGGCACCGGAGCTGACCGGGCAGTTCACCACCTACCAGGTGAACGTGCCGCAGCTCTTCCTCGACGTCGATCGTACGCGGGCCCGCCAGCTCGGCGTGCCCATCACCTCGATATTCGAGACGCTGCAGATCTATCTGGGCTCGCTCTATGTGAACGACTTCAACAAGTTCGGCCGCACCTATTCGGTCCGCGTGCAGGCCGACGCGCCCTTCCGCGCCCGCTCCGACGACATCGGCCAGCTCAAGGTCCGCTCCAATTCGGGCGAGATGGTCCCGCTCTCCGCTCTGTTGCAGGTGAAAACCAGCGCCGGACCGGAGCGCGCCATGCGCTACAACGGCTTCCTGACCGCCGACATCAATGCCGCGCCGGCGCCCGGCTACTCCTCGGGCCAGGCGCAGGAGGCGGCCAAGCGCATCGCTGCCGAGGTGCTGCCGCCCGGCTTCGACTACGAGTGGACCGACCTGACCTATCAGGAGATCCTCGCCGGCAACTCGGCCGTGTGGGTGTTCCCGCTCGCCGTCCTGTTCGTGTTCCTGGTGCTCGCCGCCCAGTACGAGAGCCTCGTGCTGCCGCTGTCGATCATCATGATCGTGCCCATGAGCCTGCTCGCCGCCATGACCGGCGTGTGGCTCACCGCCGGCGACAACAACATCTTCACCCAGATCGGCTTGATCGTGCTGGTGGGCCTCTCCGCCAAGAACGCCATCCTGATCGTGGAGTTCGCCCGCGAGCTCGAGTTCCGGGGGCGCGCACCGTTGCAAGCGGCCATCGAGGCGAGTCGCTTGCGCCTGCGGCCGATCCTGATGACGTCCTTCGCCTTCATCATGGGCGTCGTTCCGCTCGTCACCTCGACGGGCGCGGGCGCGGAGATGCGTCACGCCATGGGTGTCGCGGTGTTCGCCGGCATGATCGGCGTGACCATGTTCGGCATTTTCCTGACACCGGTGTTCTATGTGCTGCTGCGCCAGCTTGCAGGCAACCGCCCGCTCAAGCAGCACGGCGCGCCACACCACCATCGCGAGCTGGCCGAGGCGGCGGAGTGAGGCTCAGCGAGAGATCGCGCAGCGCACGTTGATGAGCGCCTGCCGCTTCTCCCGCTGCACCATGCCAATTGCCTTGGCGAGCGCCCGCTCGAGCTCGGCAGCATCCTCGACGCGGATGCCCCAGCCGCCGCTCGCCTCTACAACCTTCTCGTAGTCGGGCGAGGGCGCCAGTGAGGACAGCGGCATCTCATTGGCCGCTGCCGCGTGCCCATCGGGGTAGAGCGTCAGCGTCGAGCGGCGGACTGCATTCCACACCTCGTTGTTGAACACGATGGTGAGGATCGGAAGATCGAGCGCGGCAGCGGTGTGGTGGCACGCGACCGGGTTGGCGAACATGTAGGAGCCGTCGCCCACGCAGGCGATGACGAGCCGATCGGGGCAGGCGAGCTTGGCGCCGAGCGCCGCCGGCAGTCCCCAGCCGAGCCCGCCCGCGATGGGATGGCCGAAGTAGCCGTCGGCGCGCGTGAACGTCATCACCGATGCGTCGCAGCCGAGCTCGCCAAACACGATGGCGTCCTGCCCCTTGTGCTCGTCAATGATCCGGCTGATCGCGGTGTTGGTGAGCCCATCTCCTTTTGTGCGCGCAAGCTTCTTGGCGCGCCGACGGCGGTGATCGGCGATCGCGGCCAGCACGGCCTCGCGGCGTTGAGCCGAGGCCGCGCCCATCGCCGCCCCGAGCTGCGCCAGCGCGGCGGCGACATTGGCGCTGAGCGAGAGTGTGGCCGGGAACGAGCGCATCGGCACCTCCCCAAATCCGGGGCTGGGGCCGATGTGAATCACGCGGGCGCCCGACGCAAGCTTGTGGCGATCGGGCAGCCAGGGCACCATCATGTCGAGGGCGAGAATGGCATCGGCCTGCTCGATCCATGGCGTGAGGTCGAAGCCGGCGTGAAAGGGATGATCCGTCGGCACGGCGAGCCGCCCCGGCCAGAAATGCACCACCGGAATCGCCGTCTGCTCGGCAAAGGCGGTCAGGGCGGCGAAGGCCGCAGCATCGCTGCGTCCGGCGATAATGAGCGGTCGTTCGGCCGCCTTCAGCATGTCCGCAGCATGTCCCACCGCCTCCGGATCGGGATGGGCGGCACGTGCCGCGGCGACCGTCGGGCGCTGCGAAACCGCGACGTTCGGCCAAGGCTCCGCCAATACCTCGCGCGGCAGGCTGAGGTACACCGGGCCCATGGGCTCGCTCATCGCCAGCGCCATGGCGCGGTCGACGGCAGCCTGCACCTGCTCGGCATAACGCAGTTCGTAATCCCATTTGACGAACTCGCGCAGCATGCCCGCCTGGTCGAACATCTCCTGTCCCCAGTGGATCGGCAAATCGCGGCTGCCGTGGCGCCGCTGCTCGGTGATTGGGGTGCGGCCGGAGGTGAACAGCATCGGCACATGGTCGCGCGCGGCATTGATGAGACCCATCAGCGCGTTGGCCGTACCGACGTTGACGTGGACCATGACCGCCTGGGGCCGCCCGGTAAGGAGCCAGTAGCCGTGCGCCATGGCGACGGCGACCGTCTCGTGTGCGATGGGGACGGCCTCGGGCATGGCGATACCGGCCTTGCGACCGCGGGCGAGGGCCTCGATGATCGGCGCAAAGTCCGTGCCGGCATTGGCGAACAGCCAGTCGATGCCGCGGCTTTTCAGCAGCGCAAGGTAGGCCTCGGCGACGGTCTCGAAGCGGCCGGCCGGCTTGGGCATTGCTAAGGATCTCCACTCGGGACGGTTCAGTCCATTCCTGATAGAGTTAGCGGCGAGCTGCCCCTCATCGTCAACGGCCCGTCCGAGGAGTGGACATGGAAAGGCGCGAACCGTGCTTCGATGTGGCTCACCTCGGCCATGTCGAGATGCTGACCGACAAGCCCGACGAGAGCCTGAAGTTCTTCGTCGAGATCCTCGGTTTGAGCGAGTCCGGTAGAGAGGGGGACTCGGTCTATCTCAGGGCCTACGACGACTATGAGTTTCACACGCTCAAGCTGACCGCGGCCAAGACCACCGGCATGCGCCATGTCGGCTATCGCACTTCGAGCCGGCAGGCCCTCGACCGGCGCGTGGCCGCCATCGAACGGCTCGGTGCCGGCCTGGGCTGGAGCGACGGCGACCTTGGTCACGGGCCCGCCTACCGGTTCCGCGACCCCGACGGCCACGTCTTTGAGCTGTACTGGGAGACGAGGAGATATGAGCCCACGCCGGCGGAGCGGCCGGCCCTCAAGAATCAGGCCCAGCGCTTCCATGGCCGGGGCGTGGGCGTGCGCCGCCTCGATCACTTCAACCTGCTCGCCGTCGACGTCGGTGCCATTCGCGATTTCCTCCCCGCCGCGCTCGGCAGCCGCGTCACCGAGCAGATCGTCCTCGACGACGGCAGCGTTGCCGGCTGCTGGTTCACCGTCAACAACAAGTCTTACGACGTAGCCTACACGCGGGATGCTACCGGCACGCCCGGCCGCTTCCATCACTTGACCTATGCCGTCGACCAGCGCGAGCACATCCTGAGGGCTGCCGACATCTTCCTCGAGAACGGCGTCTTCATCGAGACGGGCCCGCACAAGCACGCCATCCAGCAGACCTTCTTTCTTTACGTCTACGAGCCGGCCGGCAACCGGGTCGAGATCGCCAACGCGGGAGCGCGCCTGATCCTGGCCCCGGACTGGCAGACCGTCACCTGGACGGAAGCCGAGCGCAAGAAGGGCCAGGCCTGGGGTCTGAAAACCATCGAGTCCTTCCACACTCACGGCACGCCGCCGGTAGCGGTGAAGCGCTGACCGTGTCTTGAGCCCGCACAGCGAGCGCGCCATGGCCAAAGGATATTGGGTTGCGTTAGTCGACGTTAGCGATCCGGAGGGCTACAAGGCCTACATTGCGGAGAACGCCAACGCCTTCAGGAAGTACGGCGCCCGCTTCCTGGTCCGTGGCGGCGCCTGTGAAGCGGCCGAGGGCAAGCCGCGTTCGCGCGTGGTCGTCATCGAGTTTCCGACCTTCGAGGCCGCGCTGCAGTGCTATCGATCGCCCGAGTACGCCAGAGCCATGGCCCTTCGACAAGGCAAGTCGGTCATGGACCTGGCCATCGTCGAGGGCTACGAGGGCCCACAGCCGACGTGAGGATCGCGGCGGCCTCGAGTGGCGCTGCACCTCAGCGCTTGTAGCTGTCGTCGATGCGGTCGAGCATGCGCAGCAGCGCCGGCCATTCGCGCTTGCCGATCGGCCGGTATCCCTTCTCCGAGTTGTTGAAGCGGTTGCGCTCGATGGTGATGCGCTGCACTTCCTCCGGGATCGGGTAAAGCTCGGCACCGGCCTGCTGAAAAGCGAGCTGCATGCGGCAGGCCCGCTCCGCGCGGTACATCCACATGAAGGCCTCGCCCACCGTCCTGCCGACCGTCAGCAGCCCGTGATTGCGCAGGATCAGCACGTTGTTGTCGCCGAGGTCGCGGGCGATGCTCTCGCGCTCGGCCAGATCTGTGGCGATGCCTTGGTAGTCGTGATAGCCGGTCTGGGCGATGACGGCGAGCGCGTGCTGGGTGATCGGCAGCAGGCCATGACGCTGGCTGGCGACACCCGTGCCCGCAGCGGTGTGCGTGTGGATCACGCAGGCGACCTCGGGGCGGGCCATATGCACGGCGCTGTGAATGGTGAAGCCCGCCGGGTTGATGTCGTACTCGGTCGGACTGAGGATGTTGCCATCCATGTCGACTTTGACGAGGTTCGAGGCCGTGATCTCCTGAAACAGCAGCCCGAACGGATTGATGAGAAAGAGGTCTTTGGGTCCTGGAACACGCGCCGACAGATGCGTGGCCAGCAGGTCCGACCAGCCGAAGTGGTGCACGAGGCGGAAGGCGGCAGCGAGGTCCACGCGCATCGCCCATTCATCGGCCGGAATCGATGCATCGATCGCTCTCGCCTGGGCCATAGGTCACCTCCGCGCTGGCGGCGTTGCCTCGACAGCCTAGCACGAGGAGGTGGGCGAGATCACGCGAACCAGCGGCCAACCAGCTGGACCGCCTTGCCGATGACGTCGCCAAACACGAGCAGCACGAAGGCCCACAGGAACGCCGAGGCCCAGTTGGCGATTTGGAACTTGACCCAGCTCATCTCGGCCGCCCCCGCCACGATCGGCACCGAGGCGCGGAACGGCCCGGAGAAGCGGGCGAGCACGATCGCCCATGCGCCGTACTTCTCGAAAAAAACGTGACCCCTGGGCAGCAGGTCGGGGTAGCGCGAGAGCGGCCACATCTTGGCGATCTGCGCGTGATAGTGGTAGCCGAGCCAGTAGGAGAACCAGTCGCCGAGTGCGGCGCCGACGCTGGCGGCCATCCAGATTGCGAAGAACTGGCCTGGAGAGTCGCCGATCAACGCACCAATCGCCACCAGCATTCCCCAGAAGGGCAGGATCAGCGACACGAACGCGATCGACTCCCCGAACGCCAGGACGAAAACAATGGGCGCCGCCCAGGCCTCTCTGGCCTTGACGAACTGTATGATGGTGTCTGCGATACTTTCGAGGCTCATTCGGCGCGTGTCTCCCCGCTGGCGGGAGAAGCGTCGACGCTCCCTCCCTCGCTCGGCGTTGTTGGGGTTCCCTCGAGTGGTGTGGCCCGCCAACCTACTCCATTTTGGTCCGTTCGCACCAGAACCGGTACATGCCATCGAACGTCGAGGGATGATCGGCTTCGTAGCGCTGCCAGTCGGCGAGCCGTCCTGGCCAGGGGGCCTCGGGGAAGCGACGGGCAAAATCCTCTTCGATGTCCCGCCCGAGCGTGAACCCGCGGAAGGCGAGACCGTTATCGGAGAGGAATTGGCCGATCTCTTCGAGCGTCACCTGGTGCTCGCACGGATGCAGCACCAAATCGCGGAACTCGCTGAGGTTCCAGAAGTTCTTTGAAGATTTGAGTTCGCCTCCGGGGACGCTCGCGGGCCGTTCGAGGAGAACCGCCCGATAGGCGCGCGCCGCCTCATCGCTGCAGCCGGGACCTGGGTATCCGGCTTCGCCCCGCAACAGGGCGAGCCCGCGCCGCGAACATGCGCTGTAGAGTCCGACATACATGAGACCGTGGGGCTCGAGGCGCTCAAGCAGCGCTCGCCAACCCGCCCACGGATCGGCCATGTGATGCAGCACGCCGACGCATTCGATGACGTCGAACCGGCGCTCGAGCCCGCCGAGATCGAGAATATCCGCCACCATGAAGGTGACGTTGCCGATACCGAGCGCGCGGCGGCGCTGCTCGGCGTAGGCAAGGCTCGGGGCCGAAAGGTCGATCGCGACCACGTCGGCCTTGTCACCGTAGCCGGCGGCCGATTGCAGGGCGTGTTGCCCGGTCCCGGCACCGGCGATGAGCACACTGAACGGCCGGTCCATGAAGGCAAGCTTCTGTTCGCCGAAGTAGCGCACGAGCGCCGGGCGCAGACTGCCGCGTGCCGGCAGGTGGATGGTCTGCCACTGGGGATAGGGGCTCCTTTCGTATTGGGCGCCCACGCGCTGCGATACTGCATCTACAGGTTCTGAGAGGCGGCGAAGGCCGGCGGCGATCCGGCGCCGCTCGGCGTCGGCGGCTAGCCGCTCCTCGACCAACTCGCGTAACGGCCGCGGCCTCAGGCGGGAAAGGTCGAGCGCGCTCGCCTGCGGTCCCAAAATGGCGTCGAGCGGACGGTAGAGAGCGAGCAGCATGAGCTTGCGCGCGGCCTCGAGATCACCGGCGACAAGGGCATTCGGGTCGAGATCGACGTTGGCGAGGGCTTCGCTCTCTTCGCTGCTTTCCGCCCACGCATAATCGTTGTTTGAGCCCTGCACGATGAGGGCGAGCACAAAGGCGGTGAGGGCGCGGTCACCGAACCGCGCCGGCTCGAGTTCAAGCAGTATAAGGCGGCGCAGCCGCGTAAAGAGACGCTCTTGGGCCTCCTCGCGGACGACGCCGCCCTTGAGTGCGGCGAGCAGGAGGTCCTCGCGCAGTGCCTCGTTCGTTCGTGCAAGCAGCAGGTGCCCTGCCGCCGCCTCCGGCGCCGAGAGCGCGGCTGAGAGCGATGAGCGGGTCGCGAGCACGTGGCGCAGCGCAACCTCGGCGATCGCCTGACGGGCGACGCCCTCGCTGGCGAGCGCTGCTTTAAGGCCGAAACCGTCTAAGCGTTCCGGAGCGCTGATGACGTATCGCATCAAAAGGCGCCCAAGGCGGTGGGCAGCGTCTGTACGCTGCGAGTCGGCCCTGAGCGCGGCCGTGAGCTGCACCGCCGCCTCGTCGATCGCGCCGAGCCGTTGTTCGGCGAGCGCCAGATTGCAGCGGAGCATGGCGTTGCGCGGGTCGCGCTTGAGCGCCTCCAGGAAGGCGGCCCGGGCGGCGACATGATCGCCGCGCCGCGCGGCTTGGAGCCCGAGCGCGGCCCAATCGCGTCTGGTGCGGCCGCCCCTGCGCAAACCTCCCACGCCGGCCGTCATGGGGCGCTACCCCTCACGCCCCGCACCGGCGCTTGATCTCGCTCTGCAGCTCGCGCGAGACCTCCGCTGCCAGCATGACGCCGCGTGATACCTGCGCGGGTGACAGGCCTTTGGCACTTTCCCCGCGCAACACGACCGGCGCCGCGTCGGCCTCCTTGCGACCGATGGCGAGTTCCTCGCAGGTGAGCTCGCGCTTGCGCCCTTTGAAGGCGAACATGCGCACGCCCGAGGCATAGGATTCAGGACTTGCCGGTTCCCGCACCCAGCTTCGCGTCTTGTCGCCGAGCATGGTGCGCAGGAGCGCACCCCGCTCGGCGATGCAGGCGGCGCTGTCGTCGTTGCAGGATTGTTTGCCGCCGAGCTGCGTCCAGCTTCCGAATCCGCTGCAGGCGGCAAGGGCGCACAGCAGAACCGGCGCGAGCGCAACGCACCCAACGGCGGGAGAACGGCGGCAATCAGACATATGCCTCTCTTGTGCAGCAAATTCAGAGCCCATAGAAGGCATGCGTGGCACTGGTGTGGCGCAAGGGTGCGCCCGAGCAACAGGTACCAGGAGGAAAGCCATGGCCCATGCCATCCGCATTCATCAGCACGGCGGCCCCGAAGTGATGAAATGGGAGCCGGTCGACGTCGGCGCCCCGGCGGCTGGCCAGATCAAGCTCAAGCAGCACGCCGTCGGCCTCAATTACATCGATACGTACCACAGAAGCGGCCTCTACAACTTGGGAAGTCTGCCGGTGGTGATCGGCAGCGAGGGGGCCGGTGAAGTGGTGGCCGTGGGTGCGGGCGTGACCGACCTCAAGGTCGGCGACCGCGTGGCCTATGCGAGCCAGCCGGGTGCCTACGCCGAGGAGCGCCTGATTGCTGCCGACCGTGTCGTCAGGCTGCCCGACGGCATCGATTACAAGACGGCGGGCTCGATGATGCTGAAGGGCATGACGGTGCGCTATCTGCTGCGCCAGACCTACAAGGTCGGCCCGGGCACGGTCATGCTGCTGCACGCGGCGGCGGGCGGCATCGGCCTCATCGCCTGCCAGTGGGCGCGCCACCTCGGGGCCACCATCATCGGCACCGTCGGCTCCGAAGAGAAGGCCAGACTCGCCAAGGCAAACGGCTGCACCCACGTGATCAACTACCGCACCGACAACTTCGTTGCGCGCGTGAAGGAGATCACCGGCGGCAAGGGCTGTGACGTGGTCTACGACTCGGTCGGCAAGGACACCTTTCCTGCCTCGCTCGACTGCCTGAAGCCCTTCGGCCTTTGGGTGAGCTTCGGCAACTCCTCAGGCCCCGTCCAGGCATTCGATATCATAACCTTGGCGCAAAAGGGCTCGCTGTTTGCTACCCGTCCGACGCTCGTCACCTACACGGCCAAGCGCGAGGACCTGCTCGCCAACGCCAACGACCTGTTCGAGATGGTCGGCAAGGGCATCGTGAAGATCCAGGTCAACCAGACCTACGCCTTGAAAGACGCGGCGCAGGCCCACCGCGACCTCGAGGCCCGCAAGACCACCGGCGCCACGGTTCTGCTGCCGTGAGGCTGTGCCTTTTGAAAGACGAAGACCTTCAGCAGAAAGGGCCGCCAAGGGGCGGCCCGCTAAGGTCGCTGCGTCAGCCGTAGCGCCCTACTTCATCGGGTCTTCGTAGGTGCGATGGCCGTGGGGGATCTTGTAGGTGAGGGTGAAGCGGCCGGTCCAAACGGTGGGCTCCTGCTCGTCGGTAAACGTATCGCTCGAGGCGAGCACGCCGCTATTGATGATCTCGCCATCGTACTCAGAGTAGCGCATCTCACCGCGTAGGAAGAGGTTCGACGTTAGCATCGTCTCGAGCCCGAAGGCCACAAAGAAGCCGTTATGGGTCACTGATGACTTGCCAGGAAACGACGTCACGGGGGGACCGGGATCTACGATCTCGTAATAGCCGTCATTGTCGAAGTGAGCCTGCGTGAACCCGCCAGCGAAGTAGATCAGCGTGCTCGGGTTGAACAGGTAGCCGACGCGGCCGCCGACCGCCCACATCCACTCCAAGCTCAGCGTGTCTTCGGGATCGTTGTTCACCCGAGAATGCAGATCTATGTCCGTCCAATCGAAGTCGACGAAAGCACCGATCACCCAGCGCTCGCCAATCTGCCGATCGAAGCCGAGAATGACGGTGCCAAGGCCGCCGCGTCCGCCCTCGTCGCGCTCCGACAGAAACGTGCCGGCGCCGCTCGTGTCGAAATAGTTATTGTCGATCACCACGTCGCCGTAGCCGACGCCGGCGCCGAAGTAAAAGCCCGACCAGCCGGTCGGCATGATGAGCGGCGCGTCCTTGATCGAGCCTGTGCCGTTCGCGTGCGCGCCGCCGGCAAACAAGGCGGCCGCGACCATCGCCACGATCGCGGGCAGGAGCTTCTTCATGGATCGTCCTTTCATCGACTGTAGGCTGATCGCAGGGAGCTGGCGTGGACCTTCAGCAGGCACGGCAACGCCACGCACAGCACAATCGTACCAGGCCCACGGAATCCAGCCGTTCGCGGCGGAGTAGGGTGGTGATTCGCCACCGATGTCGAGTAGGGCGCGCGTGTGCACCATGGGGTGTAGCTGCGCGGAGACAATTCGTTAGCGAACGGTAAACGGCATCGGCGCCGGTGGACGAGCCTGGTGGCGTTAGGGCCACGCCGGAGCGTGCGGGAACGCGGGGCGGCTCCTTCAATGTTGTGGCAACGCTGCGAATCAGATCAGCGTCGGCGCGCGGAGCGCCTTACGCAGCTTGGCCTGTGAACATTGGCGCTTGAGTTCTTCAAGGCAGGAGACCGTGAATGCCGGGCAACGCCTCCAAGCAAGGGCCTGCTATCGCACTGACGCTCGCCGTTCTGGTGGCCTGCGCAGCGCCGACCCCTGGTGCTGCCGATGAGGCGGGAGGACAGCAGGACTTTACCTTTTCCGCCAATGTCGGCATCGCCTCCGACTATCGCTTCCGCGGCTTTACGCAGACCCGAGAGAGCGCGGCGGTCGCGGGCGGCGTCGATCTCGGCTTTCGCTGGTTCTACGTTGGCCTGTGGGCGACCAACGTCGATTTCGGCAGGGTGCAGGACGGCGCCGGCCGCTTCCACGAGGTTGCCGATGCGGAACTCGACGTTTACGCCGGCATCAAGAACCGGCTGGGTCCCCTCGAGTGGGACATCGGCGTGATCCATTACGCTTATCCCGGCTCATTCGGCACCGTTGACAGCCTCGGTCGGCGGCGCGACCTCGACTATACCGAGATCAAAGGCGCCGTCAGCGGCAAGCTGCACGACGCCCTGACCGGCAGCTTCACCGTCTATTACTCGCCCGACTACTTCGGGGAGGTCGGCGACAACTGGGTGTTCGAGGGCACGCTGACCCGCGCGCTGACGCCGTTCGGCGGGGTGCAGCCTTCCATCAGCGCCACCCTCGCCTACAGCGAAGGCGACGAGGGCGACGGCGGTTACGACTACTGGTATTGGAACGTCGGCATTTCCTTCATCTTCGCCGACTACTTCGAGTTTGATCTGCGCTACTTCGACACCATCGACGTGCCGGAGAACATCGCTGGCGACTGCTCCGGGCGCTGCGACGGGGCCGTTGTCGCACGTCTGACCTTCGAATACTAAGCGCGGGGGCGGGCCCGGCCCCGACGGGTGCCGGGTTTGACTATCCCGGATCGGGCGCGGGGTCCCGATCCGGGATCTTGTTTTCAAACCGACGCGCGGACCGCGATCGGGGCCTGCCGCGTCCCTCTCCGGGGAAGCCAAGGCCTGGGCCGTACCGGCTCGGCCGCGATCTGTTCGCAAGGTATGCCGCTCCAGCGCGTGGACGGCGGCAGCCTTTCGCCCTTCATCAGCACCGAGAGCGGTCCGAGGGAGGAGCCCGGGCCCATGTCGGTGCCATAGAGCACGACGCTCATGTTGCCGACACTTGCACCTTCGCCCAACCGCAGGTGATCGGCCTTGAAGATGCGATCTTCGAACAGGTGGGTCTGGACGGTGGCGCCGAGGTTGAGGGCGGCGTGGTCGCCGATCTCCACCAGATCGAACTCGGAGAAGAGCGTGGTCTCGATGAAGCACCACTTGCCGATCCGGCAGCCCATGGCGCGCAGCGCCGGCGCCACGAACGGGGTGCCGAGCATCGGTGCCATGATTGGCGCGGCCACGCTCTCGTAGACCCCGTTGACCAGTTCGTTGAACCACACGAAGGGTGACCACAAGGGCTTCACGACGGGTTCGATGCGGCCGATCAAGAGCCGCTTGATGAGGGCCGCCGCGCCGATGGAAAGCGCCGCGAGCAGCGTTGCCGCAACCGGCAGTGCTCCGATCACGGCCCAAAGCGGCAGCGTGCGATAGCCGGCGACCATGGCGGCCGCGAGCCCGACCAGGCTCGCCATCAGCACGATGCCGGGGATTGACACGCGCATGGCGTCGATGAAGGCGCGCGTCCGGCGCGCCCGCTTGCCCGGCGCAAACGTGTCCGTTTCGGCAAAGCAGGCGTCCGACTGCGTGCGCGGCAAGGCAAAGCCCGGCGATCCGAGCCACCGCGTTCCGGGGGGCACCAGCGTCCACTCGGCCGGCGGCGTTGACATGACGCCGATCAGCACGTTGCTGCCGAGCACATGGCCGCCCGCCACCATGGCGCTGTTGCCCACAAAGGTCCTCTCGCCGATGGCGACCGGACGGATCTCGGCGAGGCCGCGATGGATGCGTTCGCCGCCGACCAGGCAGGCGTCGGCCAGGAAGCTGCCGTGGCCGACGCTGAGCAGATCCGGGGAGATCTGGGTGACGGTCGAGATCTCGACATCCTTGCCGATCCTGGCGCCGAGCAGGCGCAGGAAGGGCGGGAAATACACGGTGGCATAGAGCGGCAGCAGGATCGCGCGCGTGTTGCGCATCAGGTAGTCGAGGAACCAATGGCGCAGATAGGCTCCGCTCTCCAGCCGGTAGATGCCGTGCTCGATGCGGCCGGTAGCGAGCCGCTTCAGGAGGATGACGGCGAGCATGTACCAGAGGATCGACACGGGAACGGAGAGGAAGGCCGCGCCGATCCCCCACAGCGGTCCGCCGACGATCAGTGCGCCGCCGATGAGCGCCACTGCTGGCAGCATGGTCAGGATCAGGAAGTAACCCATCGCGTAGATGAGCAGCAGGTGAGCGAGGCCATACAGGAAAGCGCGGCGCGGGCGCAGTGTGCGTACGGCCGCGCCTGGCACCGGCACCTCGGCCGGCATGGCGGGCGTGCCGCGCCGGCCTTCACCTCGCTCCATGTGCATGCCGTCGGCCAAAAGCGACATGTCGTCGAGACGCGCCCCGTCGCCCATCCGCGTGTCGAGGCCCAGGCAGCAGTGCATGCCGATGAAGCAGTCGCTGCCGATATCGATGCGGCCGATGGTCAGCACGCCGTTCTCGACCCGGTAGCCGAGCAGTTGTGTCTCCGAGCCGATGCTGGCGTGATCGCCGATCGAGACGGTGTCGAAAGTGGTGCACAGAGGCGTATTGATGACGACGCCCTTGCCGACCTTGGCGCCCATCGCCCGGTAGTAGAGGCTCATCAGCGGCGTGCCGACGAACATGTACGACCAGCTGAGCGCCTGGAAGCGGCTGACCAGCCACCAGCGGAAGTAATAGAAGCTCCACACCGGGTAGTGCCCGGGCCGATAGCGCCCGATGACGAGCCATTTGAGCGCGATGCTGAACAACAGCATGCTGGGCCAGGCCGCAAATCCGACTGCGGTCGAGATCCAGATCGCATCGCCGAGGTCGAGGTGACCGTCGACCACGGCGGTGGTGATCAGCACGCTATAGGCGAAGGGAGCGGCGACGAGCCCATAGTAGAGGACGAGAGCGAGCGCCTGCAACGCAACCACGCTCCAGCGCTCGAGCCAGTGCACGCTGCAAAACGCGGCTCGACTCCGCGTTTGCCGTTCTGCATTGGCCGCTGCGGACAGCGCAGCCCTGCCGGTCACGCCGATGTCGCGAAAGTGTTGGGCGAGAGCCCGCACCGTGGGGTGCTTATAGATGTCGCGCACGGAGGGGCGCGAGGAGTTGAGCTTGGCCCTAAGCAGCGTCACCGCCTTGGCCGCCAGCAGGGAATGGCCGCCGAGGTCGAGGAAGAAGTCGTCGTCGACGGAAATCGGCGAGACGCCGAGCGCCGCCTCCCAGGCCGACACGATGGCACGCTCGAGCTCGTCCGCTGCGGCTACGATGTGGCGGGCGGTGCCCATCAGAGGGGCGACCGGAGGCGGCAGCCGTTTGCGGTCGATCTTGCCGCTGGTCATCAGAGGCAGCGCCGACACTCTGTCGAGGAACTTCGGCACCATGTAGTCCGGGAGCCGGCTGCGCAGGAGCTCGGCGATGGCCGCCCGATCCTCATCCCCGAGCTCGCGCTCGGCGACGACATAGGCCGCAAGCTCACTGAGCCCGCCGGTGTCGACCACGGCAACGGCCGCGGCACGGATGGCCGAGTGCTGCGTCAGCACGGCCTCGATCTCGGAGAGTTCGACGCGGAAGCCCCTGATCTTGATCTGGCCGTCGGCGCGGCCGAGGAACTGTAGCTCGCCCGTCTCGGTCAAGCGTACCAGATCGTGCGTGCGGTAGAGGCGTTCGCTGGCAATGCTGCAGGGCTTGAGCGGGTTTTTGATGAAGCGCTCGGCCGTCAGTTCGGGCCGGTTCAGATAGCCTCTCGCCACGGCCGGGCCGCCGATATAAAGCTCACCCTCTTCGCCAGGTTTTACCGGGCGCATGGCATCGTCGAGGACGTAGGTCTCGTAGCCCGGCATGGCGACCCCGATGGTTACCGGGCGTCCGGGCCTGCATTCGGCCCAGGTGGCGACGACCGTCGCCTCGGTCGGGCCGTAGGTGTTGAGCATGCGCCGCCCGGGCTTGGCCCAGCGGGCCACGAGATCGCTCGAGCACACCTCGCCGCCAAGCACCAGCACGCGCACCGTCGGCAGCTCGCGGTCGATCATCGAGAGGAAGGTCGGCACCGTAGAGAAGTAGGTGACGCGGTTGGCGGTCAGAAAATCCGCCACATCGAGCGGCGAGCGGGCGACGCACTCGGTCGGCACGACCAGGGTGGCTCCGATCGAGAAGGCGCCCCAGATCTCCTCCACCGATGCGTCGAACGCCGTCGAGAATCCCTGATAGATGCGGTCGGCGCTGGTGAGCCCGTAGACAGCCTTGAAGGCGGCGAGGAATGCGTTCGCATTGCGGTGCTCGATCATCACGCCCTTCGGCCGGCCGGTCGAGCCCGACGTGTAGATCACGTAGCAGAGATTTTCCGCAGTGAGGCCAATCTCGCTTGCGGGCAGTCCGGTGCACGGCTGAGCGGCAATCTCTTCGCGGTGCGCATCGAGGCGGAGAAGGGGCGCCGGCAACCTCTCCGGCAGGGCATCGGCCAGTTCACCCTCCGTGATGAGCGCGCTCGCCCCGCTGTCGGCGAGGATGTCGCGGATGCGTTCCAAAGGGAACTTCGCATCGATGGGCACGTAGCCGGCGCCCGCCTTGAGCACACCGAGCAGAGCCGCGAACAGGCGCGTCGACTTCGACAGATAGATGCCGACCAGGTCGCCGGTCCTCACCCCGCGCCGGCGCAGGGCGTGGGCGATCCGGTTGGCGAGAACGTCGAGCTCGGCGTAGGTGAGCATCTCGCCTGCGCACTCGACCGCCGGATGATCCCCACGCAGCAGCGCCTGAGTCTCGAAGTGCTCGTGAAGCAGCAAAGGTGCGCCGCGCGCGCCGACCCCCCGCTTCACCACGACTTCAGCTGCAGATGGAACCATTGCGGCATCCCACTCCCTGCCGTGGGATGGCCACGGCGCTCAATGGACCTGGCGCGCCGTGGGCTGACCGACGGCCAACGCCAAGCGGCACGAGCCCCTGGGACCGGGCACGTGCCAGGTCCAAAACCCTGTCCCGTGGCCTGCGTCGGCTGCCTCGCAATGGCACATCAGCCGCGCTGGCTTCAGGTGGAACTCGAAGCCTGTGAGGTCTGCTGCAAGGCCGATGCCAAGGAGTTTGGCGTAGGCTTCCTTCAGCGTCCAACGATGGATGGCCTCGCGCAGACGCTGCGCTTCAGGCAGGCGGCGCATGGCCTTCCACTCCCGCCGCGAGAGGAAGGTCTTGAGGAACGCACTGTCCATGGTGCTGTGCTCGGCCTCGATGTCGATGCCGACCGGGCGATTGTGCGACACGGCGATCGCGACAAGCCCGGCCGCGTGCGAGACGCTAAACCGCAGGCCCGGCAGGGCGGGCTGCAGCGAGAGCTGGCCTGAGCCGGTACGCTCGAACTGCCAGGCATGGGCCGGCATCCGTCCGCAGACCGCATGGGTGAGGGCGATACGGAGCTGGGCGCGGGCCGTTGCCATGTGCACGCGTGTCGCCGCGTGGCGGACTTTGTTGATCTCGGCGAAATCCGCCTGGGTCAGGCTCGTTCGGAGGCCCTCAAGACCGCCGTCGACTGCCGCGCAGGA
This sequence comes from Hyphomicrobiaceae bacterium, assembly GCA_035574175.1. Taxonomy (GTDB): domain Bacteria; phylum Pseudomonadota; class Alphaproteobacteria; order Rhizobiales; family Hyphomicrobiaceae; genus DATLZB01. The sequence goes on along the minus strand of DATLZB010000132.1, from coordinate 6,616 downwards.
GGCGATCCAGATCTCGATATGGTCGCCCTTGACATCCAGCTCCGCATTCGGCACCGCGGCCAGACCGGTCGCAGGTACGAGCCTGTCCCTCGGCCAAGCGCCGGTTTGCGCTTCGCTCGGCCGGGCCGCCAGCTCCGTTGGCCGCGCCGCGGAACGCGCGAACAGAGATGCCAGCACGCCGCCGTCTCCTTTGCGTTCGGTCGCTGCAAAGCACGGGCTCGTTGCGCGTTGTCGGAAGGGCGCTGCTTCATCGCCCGGATGCCCGTGGCTTCGAGCCCGCCGCAGCGGACTCGATTGCGCGCTCATCGATGCGACGGGCGTGCCAGCAAAGGACGCGCGTTAAGGCGGCCTCAGCACTTCTCGTTGGGATTTTCCGGGTAATGTTAAGTGTTGAGCAGTATTTCCTTAACCACTCGCCGGCGATTAACAGCCCAAGACAACCGGCTTTACCGAGCCAGCGCCTCGATCTTGAAAGAGCTTGCGGAGCACATGACACTGTCGCGCGTGATGGCTTGGCTTGCGCTGGCGGCGACCGTGGCGGTGAGTGCTGCGCTGGCGGCGATCGCGGTACTTCCGATGGGCACGCGCGCTCAGAACTCGACCCTCAAAGGTTACGGCATTACCAAGACGGGTCTCCTACCCGTCTATCCTCCAGGCTTTGACTGCTCGCCTTTGACCTCTCTTTACGCGAGCTGGAAGGACGTAGACGGATCGAACCGCAGTGAGCCCCACTCTGGGATCGACGGTGGCCGGCTCGGTGAAGACGTGCTTGCGCCGGCTGACGGTACCGTGCGGGCGGTCTGGGAGGCGGACTGGGGCTGGGGCAGGGAAGGCGCCTTGCTCATTCGGCACACGCGTCGGGACCTCAACCTCAGCGATGGCCCACCCTTCTATTATTCTGCTTTCTACCACTTGCGCTATCAGGAGATCCGACACCTGAAGGCCGGTCAGCGGATCGCTCGGGGCCAGACCCTTGCCCACGTGTTTCGACCCGGCGGCAAGAGCATCTACCTGCCCGAGGTGCACCTTGAGGTGTACGAGGTTGGCGATGACGATGCGCTCGAGTGGGGCGAGAACAGGCGCGGCGCGGCCTATTGGGTCAACGAGGATAGCCAGCTGATCGATCCTCTCTACCTGATGTCTTTGCAGGTGCCGCCCCCGGACGGCCGCAGCGTTTCGATCCAGCCCTTTCTTCCCGACGCCGATTATCGGGCCTTTCGCGGCTTCACCTACATCCTGCCGTGCACGAAGCTGTGACCTGCCGGGGAGGGTGAGGGTCGGCTCTCCGCGGCACGGGCGAGTCTGCTGGCCGTCATCTGCGGGCGCCGCCAAGCCGGGCGCAGCGACTTGTAAGCTTCATCGAGCGCGACGTGCTCGATCCGGCATCCCGCGTGCGATCTGAGCCAGGTCCTGAACACATGGCGGGCGCGCGCGGCGTCGACGACGATACAACCGCCGGCAATGCTGCCCGCGGGGCTGATGCAGACGTAGGCCTTCGCTTTTGACATTTGCCAACCTCCGCCGGGTTGCTGACCGACGCGACGGGATCGGTCGAAGGGCCGACCCAACATTTGGCGCCTAGCAGGATTGGTTCTGCAGCGGCGTAACGAGCCCGACCATGGTCCCTTGAGGGTCCTCGATCACAGCGATGCGGCCGACGCCGGACATGTCGAACGGAGCCTTGATGACCTTGCCGCCCTTGTTTGCCGCGATCTGAGCGGAAACGTCGACATTGGCCACCTCGATGTAGGTGAGCCAGCCGGAGCGGGCGTGAATGGGCTCGGCGGCATCGGTCTTCACTAGGCCCGCGCTCTCGCGGCCGCCTACCTTGAACACCGTGTACTCGGGCTCGCCGATATAGGGAGGGCGCGAGGGGTCTTCGAGCGCCACGATGTCGTGCTGCCAGCCGACGACCATTGCATAGAACTCGCGGACCCGGTCGGGATCGGGACAGACGAGTTCGCTCCACCAGACGGTGCCCGCGCCCGAGCAGGTTTGGGAAGCCGAGAGCGAGGTGGCGCTCGCCGCCGGTCCCGACTGCACGGTGGCAGCCGCAGCTGCCAGCAGGCCGAGCTTGGTCATGACGCGGCGGCGGTCGATGACCATCGGCTGGCCGCTGTCGGAGCTGCCGGTGGGGGGACTTTGGGTCGAGTGAGCCGAGCTCATGTCAACGTTCCTCGTCGAAAGCGAGGGTCGGCGGGGTGCATCGCGTGATGCTGCCGACGCTCCATCCGAACCGTTCCGATGCAAAGCGGGTGCCAGCGCTCTCTGCTAAGCCTTTCGACCGCTACGGACGTGGGCCATTGGCGGGGGACGGACGATTTGTGTCATCCCGAGACGCCCCCCTTTTCGTCCGGGTTAATACCGGTGACCCGTCACCAACCGGGGAGTGCGCGCCGGAACGCCCCGAGCACGGGCTTGGAGGGGAGCGAGCTGCCGGCTGGTCGGCTGCCGAAAACCTTCACGGGAGAAAATCTCGCGCCATGGTTGATCACTTGCTGCCAGCTTCCTTAAAGCCCGGTAGCGGTCCGTTCAGAGTTGGCTCGAACGCTCCGCAAAGGGACGCTCCTGCAATCGGTCGTTCACCGTGAAGCCGTTGAATTCTCCAACAATTTCCTCGGCAATTTACGGGTTCTCATCGCAAGCTTGCCATTGTTTGTAGCGGCCACTCGCTCCTTTGAGCGAATGCGCCGGCAAATGGCGGTGGTTTGGAGGTGGTCGCCATGGCACGACGGGATTATGCGACGCGCGACATGGTCGAGTACGCAGCGGCGAGCGGTACGCCTGATGCCTTGTTCGAACTCGGCCTCATGTACTGTGCCGGTCGCGACGTGGAACTCGATCTTGTGACGGCACACAAGTGGTTCAATCTGGCGGCCCTGCGCGGCAACGAGGAGGCCAAACGTTACCGCCTCGAGATTGCCCAGGAGATGTCGCGTCCGGAGATCGCTCGCGCGCAGCGGCTGGCGCGGGAGTGGCTGGCCGCGCACTGAAGCTGCCGATCGCTGCTGATTGAGTTGAGGGGATGGCTGGCTACCGCGGGCCGATCCTTCAACAGTCGGCGAACAGCGACTTCAGGCACGTCCAGGTCTTCTTGACCGCACCGCCGACGGCGTCGCCCGCTTTCTCGATCTGCTCCCCGGCCGATTTGGCGGTTTCCTTCACCGCCCTGCCCGCATTCTTGAGCTGAGTACTCGACTGCTCGACCGATTTGCGCGCCAGTTCCTCCAGTGTTCGTGGGGGCCCCTCATCGGAGGGCCCGTCGGCCCGCGTATCCGCGGGCGGGGCGCTTCGCCTGCTCGCTTCGCCGACAGCGGCCTCCGCTGCCGCCAGTGCGTCGCCAGCTTGCAGGACCTTCAACTCGCCAAAACAAATGCCGCTTGAGCGCCGGTCGACGCTGCAGCTCGCATGACCACCCAATTTGGCAAGCTCCGTGATGCAGACGTACTGGAGAACACGATCGCTGCCACGCAGGTGCGTGACACGCTCTGCGCCCTCCACCGTACAGCGGTAGGTCGCGGGTGGGCTCGTGCATATGACGCAAATTTCGGCGCCGCGCACCGGCACGGCAGAAAGACTGAGCGCCAATAGGCCGAAACTGGCCGCGCGTGGATACATCAGGCTCACCGGGCTGCCATCGGTACGGCCGTGGTACATGCGACATCTTCCGCGAAAGCGGCAACAGTGGGGCATGAAGCGGTCAGGGATTGCCCGGACCCGTATGCGCCCGGCAGGCGGGCTGTTCGCGCAGCCGCTCGTAATAGGCCTCGAGTGCCGGCAGCTTGGGCTTGTCGAACGCCACGTTCATCCAGCGGTTGACGACGAGGCCGACCGGAATGTCGCCGACCGAAAACGAACCGCCGAGCACGTACGGCCCCGACTTGGCAAGGTGCGCGTCGAGGAGGCGCATTTGAGTGCTCCATCCGGCGATGCCCGACTCGATGGCCTTGGGGTCGGTGAACCCCGGCATCTTGACGGCGAGCCCGAGGAACACCGGCCGCATCGGCAGCGAGGCATCGGTGTTGGCCCAATCCATCCAACACTCCGCAAGCGCCCTCTGACGTAAATCGGTTGGATAGAGGTCGGTGCGGCCATGCTTGGTCGCCAGATAGCGCACGATGGTATTGCTTTCGCGCAGGATGAACCCGTCGTCGTCGACGACCGGCACCACGCCGAACGGGCTCAGCCTGACGAACTCGGGCTCGCTTGTCGGCCTGAAACCGCGGCCCCAATCCTCGCGCGTATAGGAAAGGCCGATATAATCGGCGAGCCAGAGCACCTTGCGCACATTGATGGAGTTGGCGCGCCCGTAGACCTTGAGCATTCGTTGTCCTCCCGTCCGGTTGCCGGCGCTTTCACGTGTGGTCAGGATAGAGCCTGCCTTTCGCCGATGCCAGCATGGAAGCGGATGCCAAGCGCTCAGGCCCGCGCTATAGGAGCGCGTGCCTTCAGCTCTGGAAGCGGCATGCGCGAGCCTCAGCCGGTCAAGGTCTTTCCCGTCTCGTGGGATCAGTTCCACCGCGACGCCCGGGCGCTTGCCTGGCGGCTCGCCGACAAGGGCCCGTTCGAGGCCATCGTCTGCATCACGCGGGGCGGGCTGGTGCCGGCCGCCATCGTTGCCCGCGAGCTTGGCCTGCGGCTCATCGAGTGCGTATGCATCGCCAGCTACCGCAACGAGACGCACCAAGGCGAGCTCGCGGTGCTGAAGGAGATCGCCCCTTCCGTGCGCGCCCTCGGCAACGGCCGCGGCAAGGGCATCCTCGTCATCGACGACTTGACCGATACCGGCAAGACCGCCGCCATGGTGCGCAGCATGCTGCCCGACGCCCACTTCGCCGCCGTCTACGCCAAGCCGCAGGGCTCGCCGGTGGTCGACACGTTCGTGACCGAGGTATCCCAGGACACCTGGATCTATTTTCCGTGGGATCTCGAACTGAAGTACGCCGACCCCATCAGGAAGGACGAGAGCCGTTGAACCGCTGACGGTGCGCTATCCGCGCGGGCGGATTTCCGGGTTCCCCGTTGGTCGCCAATCTGCTAAGTGCCTCTGCCGTCAATGAGGAGACGTGGCCGAGTGGCTGAAGGCGGCGGTTTGCTAAACCGTTGTACTCGGAAACGGGTACCGGGGGTTCGAATCCCCCCGTCTCCGCCAACTCAGCCGCTGTCCGGCCCGGAGACATGGGTGACAGAACGCGCTTGAGACACAGCGTCTCTTTTCTTTCGCCATTGCCCTCAATCGGAGAAGGCGACCGGCTGAAGCGGCGCTCGGTTCACCGTGAGCGAAAAGATGTCCGGTCGGGCATAGTGGCCGCACACGTCGAGCGACCTTCTGGCGCGACGCGCCGTTTCCGCGTCGATGTCCGCATAAAGGATATCTTTCTCCCGATGGAGCGGGCCGGCGGCGATCGCTCCGGTTGGCTTGATCACGACAGCGTCGCCATCGTTGATCCATTCCTCGCGCGTGAACAGGCGCTCGCGTTCGGGAAAATCGTCGGGCACATCGTTCCCCTGCAAGGCCGTAGCGGCGCCGATCACCCAACAGCCCCCTTCCCTGGCAACATGGCGTAACGTGGCCAGGCAGGTTTCGCCGTTGTCCCAGGTCGGATTCACGTAAATTTCGACGCCTTGGGCGTAGAGAGCATAGCGCGCGAGGGGCATATATGTTTCCCAGCAGATCAGGGCGCCAAGCCGCCCGGCGGGCGTGTCGACGACTTTGAGGCCGGTTGCATCGCCCATACCCCAGACCATGCGCTCCGGGTTGGTCGGCATCAGCTTGCGATGACGGTTGAGGAGGGTACCGTCAGCACCTATGACCGCCACGGTGTTGAACAGCGTGGTCCTCGAAAACCGGCTGTCGATCTCGTGCAAGCCGATAACGACCGTTACGCCGTGCCTGGCCGCGGCATCGCGCACCGGTGCCAGGCCGTCCGCGCCAAGATCGACAGCATTCCGGCGCAACCTTGCATGGATTTCGCTTGCAAGCGCCATGTCTCCACCAGGCTTCAGGCGCCAGACCCAGGTCGGGTATCCAGGAACGTAGGCCTCCGGAAAGACCGCCAACGTTGCGCCTTCCTTCGCAGCCTCTTCGATCGAGGCAATCACCTTCTCGATCGTCTTGTCTCGATGGAGCAGAATCGGGGGTTTCTGAATGACGGCAACCTTTGTGGACATGGGCTCCTCTCTCCAATCTTCATTCCGGCATCAGCATGCCCTGGTTTGTCCATCTCGGCTGGTGCGTCGCGCCGTTTCCGAAGGCCGTCCCGCATTACGCCGCCGAGACAGGCTCCACTGTGGATTCGTTCATTGGACCTTTTCGCGCTCCTTTCTGAAAAGCGCACAGGCGGAGCAGTGGCCTGCTCGCACTTGGCTCTGACGCTCTCTGTCCCCAGGCCAAACACGAAGTCTCCTGGCCTTTGCACAAAGCGCCAAGACGGCACCAACGCCACCCCGGGCCCATGGCAGCGCGGTGGCACGGTTGGCCGGCGCCGAACGTTGGCGTGCGAACAGCCCTTAGCCGAGCACGGCCAGCACGGCGGCGATGCGATCCCGGATCTCGGCGAAGTCGCGCTCGCTGGCGATCAGCGGCGGAGACACGATCAGCGTGTCCATGGTGACG
>DATLZB010000131.1:0-22922 GCA_035574175.1 Hyphomicrobiaceae bacterium | reverse complement strand
ACCGATCGTGCCGTGCGTGGCCCGACGGTGACGACACCGCCGGTGTCGGACCGCTCGAGCCGTCGCGAACGTAGTGGTGGGCGCAGTGTTGCCCGCATCGGCCTCCTGATGGCGCTGCTGGCGATCATCGCCGCCGGTGGTTGGTTCGGCTGGCAGAACCGCGATCGGCTCCCCGAGGTCGCCAACGTCCTGACCTCCATTCAGGTGCAGGCCGTGAGCAGCGCGCCGGCCACCTACGACGTCTCGCCCTTCACGGCCGCCGGCGATACCGCTCAAGCGATTGACGCCGCCCTGCAGAAGGCGGTGCTGTGGCGTCTGCTCAAGCAGGAGTTCGCCGAGTGGTATGCGGCGCGGGTCAAGGACGTTGAGCGGCTGCGGGCACAGAAGCGGGACGACGTCGCCATACAGAAGATGCTGGCCGATTCGATTGTCGGCCTGCGGCGCAAACACGCCGCACAGGCGCTCTCCGCTTCGCCCAGGCACCTCCGTCAGATCGCCGCCTCTTTCTATGACAATTTGCAGGTAATGGCCAAGGCCGGCACCGAGCACTGTTTCGGGCTGATCTCCTTTGGTGAGGCGAGCCCGCAGGTTCTCGACATGGTGAAGGACCCCGCGAAGTCCGAGTATCTTCACCGCCAGATGACGGCGATCTTCGAAGCTATCGTCAATGGCCGCAAGTCGCCGCAGAACTATTCGCCCGCGGCGAAGGCCGATTACGACGTTCTGGTCGAGCAGCTTCGTGCCCGTGGCTGGGGCCAGGCCGAGCTGCAGACGTTCTCCGATCAGCGGGCTCTGGCCCAGGCGCCGCACGATCAGGTGTGCAGGCTGGTGCAGGACTGGATCGCCGCGCATCTCTCCGTGAAGGACGCCGGCACTCAATCCCGCCTTCTCTCCGAGACGCTTCGCCCGCTGGTCCACGGCTGAACGTGCGGCTCAGCACGTCCTTCGGCTCCAGCCGACCCCCACTGTCGTCCCAACCGCACCTGTGGCACCTTGCTGTCCTTCCCCCACTCTGCCTTCGCCGGAGCACCTGATGATGCAGCTTGCCTCTTCCGAAGTCTCGCCTTTTGTCCGCAAGGTTCGTCTCACCATCGCGATCAAGGGCCTCGAGCGCGATGTGGAGCTGGTCAGTTCCGCCTCCGACCCCGAACGGCAGGCGGCCCTTCGTTCGAGGAACCCGCTCGGCAAGATCCCGACGCTCGTGCTGGACGACGGCACCGTTGTCTACGACAGCCACGTCATCTGTGAGTATCTCGACGGATTGAAGCCGAAGCCGAGACTGTTCCCGGCCGCTCCGCGCGAACGGCTGAAGGCGCTGACGCTCGCTGCCCTTGCCGACGGTATCGCCGAGGCCGCGGTGCTCATCGTTTACGAGTCTCGCTTCCGTCCCGAGGACAAGTACGTGAAGAGCTAGGTCGACAAGCAGCAGGGCAAGATAGAGGCCGCCCTGGACCTGCTGGAGGCAGAGCCGCCTGCCTGGAGGGAGCATCCCGACTACGGACACATTGCCCTGGCCGCCACCCTTGCCTTTCTCGATATCAGGCAGGCCGGTCGCTGGCGCCAACGCCGTCCCAAGCTCGAGGCCTGGCTTGCCCGATTTGCCGAGACGGTTCCGGCCTATGCCGCTACCATCCCGAACCGCTAGATCGCCCGACGCGGACCGGACGGCGTGAGCACCCAGTCGAGGCGTTCATCCTCCTCGTGGTGCGGCACCGCTTCTATCTCCTGCTCCTCGTAGGCGAGGCCGATAGCGAGGATGGACTTCATCGCGCGCAGGCGCTTGAGCGTGCGGTCGTAGTAACCGGCGCCGTAGCCCAGGCGGAAGCCGTGCGCGTCAAAAGCAAGGAGCGGCACGATAAGAATGTCCGGCTCGACCTCGGCCGCCTCCGCCAGCGGCTCGCGGATGCCCCATGACCGGGTGGCGAGCGGCGCGCCCGGGCTCCACGACCGGAAGCTGAGCGGCCTGCCCTTACCCGCGATCACGGGCAACGCCAGCCGGTGCCCTTCCTTCGAAAGGCGTGCGAGAAGAGGGTAGGGGTCGATCTCTGAGCCGATCGCCATGAACCCGGAAACAACCGCCCCTGCCGGGGGGGAGGCGAACGAAATGCCGATGGCGCAAACGCGCTCCGCTGCGGCGCGGCGAAGCTCTGCAGCCAGTCCGTTGCGTCGTTCGATGGCCGTTGCTCGCAGCCGCGCCTTGGCGGCGATGATATCGCTCATGAAGGGCCGCCAAGCGATGGTGGAGACGAGTGCCGCGGTGGCCGTTGGAACGTGTGATCCCGCCAGGTCCCTTCAGAGAAGGTGGGCGCCATATGTCCGGGGCCACGACCCCGGACAGGGACAGCTCCCTAGCAGATCTTATAGGCCCAGGGGACGTTGTGTTCCTGACGCGCCCCGCAGCGGCGGCAGTGTACGCAAGGGCCGCGCAAAATCAATCACCCGTCGGGCAAACGCATCCGCCGCTCTAGCCGACGGTCCCGGATTCGGGCAGCGCCGCCGATCCGTTGACGCTTTCGCCCCCGTCATCGAGCCCTGCTGCGCGCAGCCGGGCTCTTGCATCCCACAACTCATCGGCAATGATGAGCGCTGCCATCAGCAGCAGACGGTCTTCCCCGGCCTGCCCGAACTGCTCAACGAGCATATTGAGCTTGCTGCGGACATGGTCGGCGAGCGCAAGCAGCCGCTGCTCCTCGCCCTCGCCACAACTCAGGCGGTAGCTGCGACCGTTCAGCGTGACCGTAACCTGCCCCATCGGCTTTCCCGGGCGAACAGGGGGTAAATCCACTCCCGCACCGAATCACGGTTCGCTCTCAGTGAGACTATTGAGTGAATCGATGACCCAATCAATGCGGTTGAGCACATTGCGCTGCCGGGCCACCAGGGCGGCGATCTGTGCATTGGCGGCGAGCAGCTCACTTCTGAGTGCATCGCGTTCGCGGACCAGGGCCTCGACGGTTTCCTGGGAAACCTGCACTCCACCCTTTGTCGCGGTAGGCTGCTCGCGCTCGGACGGCCGCCTTCCTCGCTCCTTGCGCTGTACCATCCAGCCGCTACCTCGCTCCGTAGCCGTCGAACTGCCCTCTCCGCGACGGGCACGGTTACGCGAGGATTAAGGCGCTGCCGGTGCGCCGTCAACCAACCCTGACCTTGCGGCAACGCCCTCCAAAAAAGTTCCGTAGACTCACCCGCACCGTGCGCGTCCGTGCGCCACACCGCTCTGCTGCGTGAGCATGTCGCGCGTTTGAGTGTGGGATTTGGACTGCGCTGAGCGACCGGCTACAATCCTGCTTCCACCCACCAACGAATTGGAGCGCGTGCATGGCAGTGAAAATTGCGATTTCGGGATTTGGACGTATCGGCCGCAACGTGCTCCGCGCCATCGCCGAGGCTAAGCGCCGGGACGTAGAGGTCGTCGCCATCAACGACTTGGGCTCGGCCGCGGACAACGCTCACCTGCTTCAGTACGATAGCGTACACGGCCGCTTCCCGGGCGAGGTCAAGGTCATTGGCGATGCCATCGACGTGGGGCTTGGAGCGCCGATCAAGGTGCTGGCCGAGAAGGACCCGAGGAAACTGCCCTGGAAGAGCCTCGGCATCGACGTCGTCATGGAATGCACCGGTATTTTCACCGATAAGGACAAGGCGGTCATGCATCTGGAGGCTGGCGCCAAGCGCGTGCTGGTGTCGGCGCCCTCGAAGGGGGCGGACTTGACCGTCGTCTATGGCGTGAACCACGACAAGCTGAAGCCCGAGCACAAGGTGGTCTCCAACGCCTCCTGCACCACCAACTGCCTGGCGCCGGTGGCCAAGGTCTTGCACGACCTCGTCGGCATTAAATCGGGGTTCATGACCACCATCCATGCCTACACCAACGACCAGCGCATCCTCGACATGGCCCACAAGGACATGCGCCGAGCCCGCGCCGCCGCGCTGTCGATGATCCCCACCTCGACAGGCGCCGCCGCCGCCGTCGGCCTCGTCCTGCCCGAGCTCAAGGGCAAGCTCGATGGCACGGCTATCCGAGTGCCGACGCCCAACGTGTCGGTGGTCGACCTCAAGTTCATTCCCGGCCGGGAGACCACCGTTTCCGAGATTAACCAGGCGATGGTGAGAGCGTCCGAGCAGGAGCTTAAGGGCATCCTCGCCATCAACGACAAGGAGCTCGTTTCCATCGACTTCAACCACTCGCCTGCGTCCTCCAACTTCGACGTGACGCAGACACAGATCGTCGATCGCCAACTCGTGCGCGTGCTTTCCTGGTACGACAACGAGTGGGGCTTCTCCAATCGAATGGTGGACACCGCCGTGGCCATGGCCAAGCTCATCTAGGCTGTGCTCGCATCGCGAGAACCCTCCGTTTGACGCTGGCATCGCTGACCAATAAGAACCGGGATAGGACGAGCAACTCCCGGTCAGAACATGCGCTCCACGGCCGGCGCCAAAGCGCTCGCTAGCCTGCTCGGCCCCGACATCGAGGCTCCGGCGGCGGCTGCCCAGCTCCTCGTGACGGGCCTCACCGCTGACAGCCGCAAGGTCGAACCGGGCATGCTGTTCGCGGCACTGCCTGGCAGCAGGACCGATGGCGCCCGCTTTGCCGCCGAAGCGGCAGCGCGCGGCGCCGTCGCGGTGCTGACCGGATACGGCGCTCAACTTTCCGACCTCGCCGTACCGCTGCTGCGCGCCGCCGATCCGCGCCGGGCGCTAGCGCTCATGGCGGCGCGCTACTACGGCGGCCAGCCGGAGGTGGCGGTCGCCGTGACCGGCACCAGCGGCAAGACCTCCGTCGCCGAGTTCGCGCGCCAGCTCTACGCATTGCTCGGCCGCCGCGCGGCTTCCCTCGGCACGCTCGGCATCATCACCCCTTCCGCCGCCGTTTATGGTTCGCTCACCACGCCCGATCCGGTCTCGCTCGCCGCCGCGCTGGCCGATCTCGCGCGCGATGGCATCACGCATCTGGCCCTGGAAGCCTCCTCCCATGGTCTTGATCAGCGACGGCTTGACGGCATCGAGCTTTCTGCGGCTGCCTTCACCAATCTGGGGCGCGATCACCTCGATTATCACCGGACCATGGAGGCCTATCTTGCCGCCAAGCTGCGGCTCTTTTCCGAGCTGCTGCCTGCCGGCCGCGCAGCCGTCCTCAACGCTGACGATACGCACGCCTCACAGGTGGCGGCGGCTGCCCGCGCCCGCGGGCTCGAGGTACTGACCACCGGGGTTGCCGGCGACAGCCTGAAGCTTCTCGCGCTTAAGCCGGGGCCCGGCTTCGGCCAACAGCTCCTCGTCTCTCACAATGGGGGAAAGCCGCAGCCGATTGCCTTCCCGCTGCTCGGCGCCTACCAGGCCTCGAACGCTCTCCTCGCCGCGGGCCTCGTTCTCGCCACGGAGAGATCCGAAGATCCCAACCGGGTGCTGGCGGCGCTGGCGGCACTCTCCGGTATCCGAGGCCGGCTCGAGATCGTCGGCCGGCGGAACGGCGGCCTTGCCGTCGTGGACTATGCCCACAAGCCGGAGGCGCTCGCCGCTGCGCTCTCGGCCCTGCGGCCTTTCGCCCACGCCCGGCTCGTCTGTGTGTTCGGCTGCGGTGGCGACCGTGACAAGGGCAAGCGGCCGATCATGGGGCGCATCGCGGTTGAGAAGGCCGACGTGGTGATCGTAACCGACGACAACCCGCGCAGTGAGGACCCCGCTGCGATTCGCAAAGAGATCCTCGCCGGGGCAGCGGGGGCCGCCAAGCCAGTTCACGAAATCGGCGACCGCGCCCAAGCCATCGCCTTCGCCGTTCGGGACATGGGCGCCGGCGACGTGGTGCTCGTTGCCGGCAAGGGACATGAGACCGGGCAGATCGTTGGCGAAAGGCTCATCCCCTTCTCCGACCAGGAGGTTTTGCTGGACGCCTTGCGAGGTCGCCGGCATGGCTGAGGCGCTGTGGTCGTGGAGCGCGCTCCTCGCCGCTTCTGGCGGCGAAGGAGACGGCGCGCCCCAAGTCCCCGTCACCGGGTTCTCCATCGACACCCGCACGCTCAAGCCGGGCGATGTGTTCGTGGCTCTCAAGGACCGGCGCGACGGCCACGATTTCGTTACGCGGGCATTCGAGGCCGGAGCGGCCGCCGCGCTGGTCCGCCGCGACTACCTGAGGCATCCACAGGACAAGGCTCTGCTGCGCGTCGCCGACCCCCTTGAGGGGCTCGAGGCCGTGGCGCGCTCCGCGCGTGCCCGTCTGAGCTCCCAGGCGCGCGTCATCGCCGTCACCGGAAGCGTGGGCAAGACCGGCACCAAGGAAATGTTGCGCGCTTGCCTCGCGCGCCTTGGCGCCGTGCACGCGTCCGAGAAGTCCCACAACAATCTCTGGGGGGTGCCGCTGACGCTCGCCCGCCTGCCCCAAACAACCCGCTTTGCCGTTCTCGAGATCGGCATGAACCACGCGGGCGAGATTACGCCGCTGACCCGACTGGTACGGCCGCACGTGGCGATCGTCACCACCGTCGCGCCGGTTCATCTCGAGTTCTTCTCCTCGGTGGAGGAGATCGCGGCGGCCAAATCCGAGATTTTCCTGGGTCTTGAGCGCGACGGATCGGCGGTGCTCAATCGCGACAACCCGCATTTCGACCTCCTTGCGGCGCGGGCGCGGTCGCGGGGTGCCACCATCATCTCCTTCGGTGGGCATTTGCGCGCTGAGGTACGGCGCGAACGGCTTGAACTGGGCCCTAACGGTTCCCGGCTCCTGGTCAGCGTAGCGGGCCGGCGCATCGAGTACGCGCTTAATGTGCCTGGTGAGCATATTGCGGACAATTCTCTGGCCGTGCTTGCCGCCCTCTACGCGCTCGACCTCGACCTCGAGCGCGCGGCGGCCGCGCTCGCCGAGTTCGAGGCGCCGCCCGGTCGGGGCTCCCGCACCGTACTGCGCGCGCCGGGTGGATCGATCCTGCTCATCGACGAGAGCTACAACGCCAATCCCGCCTCCATGCGCGCCGCGCTGGCCACGCTCGCGCTCACCCCCCGCGACCGGTACCCCCGCCGCATTGCGGTGCTGGGTGATATGCTTGAGTTGGGGGCAGGCGCCGCGGCTCAGCATCTTGGTCTTGTTGATGTGATTGACGCGGCAGGCGTCGATCTGGTTTTTGCTGCGGGCCCGAACATGCGCCTTCTCTATGATGCGCTCGAACCTTGGCGGAGGGGCCATTGGGCCGAGCGATCGGAGGCGCTGGCTCGCGTGCTGGTGGCGACGGTCGGCGCCGGTGATGTGGTGATGGTCAAGGGGTCGCTCGGCAGCCGCATGGCTCCGCTCGTCGCGGCCCTCATGCGTGAGCACGCCACGCTCACCGAGGCCGAGCGGCAACGGGCGGGGAGCACCGCAGCGACGGAGGAGAATTGATGCTCTACGAGCTCGTGCAGTTCAGCGATCAGATCGGGCCGCTCAACGTCTTCCGCTATATCTCGTTCCGCACCGTCGGTGCCATCATGACGGCGCTGCTGTTCGTGTTCCTGTTCGGGCCGGCGATGATCGATGCCTTGCGTCTGAAGCAGGGCAAGGGTCAACCTATTCGAGAAGATGGCCCGCAGAGCCATCTTACCAAGCGCGGCACGCCGACCATGGGCGGCCTCATGATCCTGGCGGCCATTCTGGTGTCGACTCTGCTGTGGGCCAACTGGTCGAGCGGCTACGTGTGGGTCGTCCTAGGCGTGACGCTCGCTTTCGGCTGCATCGGCTTCTACGACGACCTGCTCAAGGTGACGAAGCGCTCGGCCGCCGGCTTTTCCGGCAAGGTCCGCCTCACTCTGGAGCTCCTGGTTGCCGCGCTCGCCACTTACGCCCTCATGCGGCTTGCGCCGGAGCCTTTGTCCGACACTCTTGCCATTCCCTTCTTCAAGAACGTGCTGATCGACCTCGGACCGTTCTTCATCCTCCTCGGCGTGCTGGTGATCGCCGGCGCCGGCAACGCCGTCAACCTGACCGACGGCCTCGACGGGCTTGCCATTGTGCCGGTGATGATCGCCGCCGCCGCCTTCGGCCTCTTCGCCTACATGGCCGGCCGCGTCGACTTCACGCGCTACCTTCAGCTGCACTACATGCCGGGCACCGGCGAGCTTGCCATCATTTGCGGTGCGCTGATCGGGGCTGGTCTCGGCTTTCTGTGGTTCAACGCGCCGCCTGCCATGATCTTCATGGGCGATACCGGGTCCCTCGCCCTCGGCGGGGCGCTTGGCACCATTGCGGTCGCCACCAAGAACGAAATCGTATTGATGATTGTCGGCGGCCTGTTCGTGCTCGAGACGCTGTCCGTCATTATCCAGGTTGTCTCCTACAAGCTCACCGGCAAGCGCGTGTTTCGAATGGCGCCGCTGCATCACCATTTCGAACAGAAGGGCTGGCAAGAAGCCACCGTCGTGGTCCGCTTCTGGATCATTTCCGTGGTGCTGGCGCTGGTCGGGCTGACCACGCTCAAGCTGCGCTGATCGGGGACCCGGCATGACGCACCGGGAAAGTCTGCGCTAAAGTTGCCGCATGATTCCCGTCACCAGCTTCGGCCGCCGGACGGTTGCCGTATTCGGGCTTGGCCGTTCGGGCCTTTCTGCGGCGCGCGCGCTTCTCGCCGGGGGCGCCGCGGTCGCCGCTTGGGACGACAGCGAGGGGCGTCGAAAGGAGGCGGCAGCGGCCGGCATCCCACTCCTCGACCTTGCCGGAGCCGATTGGGGCGGCTTTGCCGCTCTCGTACTGTCGCCGGGCGTGCCGCTGACCCACCCCGAGCCCCATTGGGTCGTGAAGCAGGCCCGCGCCGCGGGCGTTGAGGTGATCGGCGACGTCGAGCTCTTTTGCCGTGAGCGCGCACGGCGCAGCCGGCATGCGCCGTTCGTGGCCGTCACCGGCACCAACGGCAAATCGACCACGACGGCCCTCATTGCTCACCTGCTGCGCGCCGACCGGCGCGACGTTGCCGTGGGCGGCAATCTCGGTCCTCCCATCCTCGATCTCGAACCGCCCGCCGGCAGCCGCTTCCACGTCATCGAGCTCTCCTCCTTCCAGATCGACCTCACCCCATCGCTGCGGCCGACGGTCGGCGTACTGCTCAACATTGCGCCCGACCACCTGGACCGGCACGGCAGCATCGAGAACTACGCCGCCATCAAGGAGCGGGTCGTGCGCAATGCCGAGCAGTGCTGTGTGAGTGCCGACGACGAATACTGCCGGGCGATAATCGAGCGTTGTCGCCAACGCGGCTTCGTGCACGTCTTCTCGACCCGCGAGGACTTCGAAGAGGGCTACCACCTTGCCGAAGGCAGGATCCGCTGCGACGACACCAAGCACCGTTGGGCCGAGGAGCTTGCCGACATCTCGGGGATCGGCTCGCTCCGCGGCCTGCACAATGCCCAGAATGCCCTGGCTGCCGTCTGCGTTCTCGGTGCTCTGCGCAACGCCTTCGCCAAGGCCGCCCGCAGTCGCTGGTCCAAGCCCGACATTGCCTTGAGCCGCCGCTGGTTCGAGAGCGAAGAGGACTATGCCCGCCGCTTCGCGCGCCGCTTCACCCAACGCCTGATGGGCCGCCGCCCTGCCCCCCCCAATGACGCCGCCCGCCGCCGCGCAGCACTGCAGGCAGCGCTCGCTTCCTTTCGCAGCCTCCCCCATCGCATGGAGGAAATCGGCCGGCTCGGACGTGTACTGTTCATCAACGACTCCAAGGCCACCAATGTCGACAGCGCCGCCAAGGCACTCTCGAGCTTTCCTGGTGATATCTTTTGGATTGCCGGGGGCCAGCCGAAGCAGGGAGGCATCGGTGCGCTTGCCCCCAGCTTCCCGCGCATTGCCAAGGCCTACCTCATCGGCGAGGCCGCCACGCCGTTTGCCGCCGAGCTCGACGGCAAGGTCGCCTTCGAGCTGAGCGGCACTCTCGCTGTCGCCTGCGCCGCAGCCGCCCGGGATGCGAGCCGCAGCGACGGGCCGGAGCCCGTCGTACTGCTGTCGCCCGCCTGCGCTTCCTACGACCAGTTCAGCAACTTTGAGGAGCGCGGCGAGGCCTTTCGGCGTCTCGTCTCGGAGATTCCGGGTGTGGAGATGAACCGGCCGGATTGAGCATGCGGATCTCGCGCACCGACAGAAGTATGCTCGCCGAATGGTGGTTCACGGTCGACCGGCCGGTGCTGGCTGCCATCCTGGCGCTCATTGCCATCGGGCTGCTGCTGTCGCCGGCGGCGAGCCCGGTCGTTGCCCTCAAGAAGGGCCTGCCGGCCTTTTATTTCGTTGAGCGCCATGGCGCCTACGCCGCCCTCGGCCTCCTCGTCATGCTGGCCGTCTCGATGATGGGCCCGCGCACCATCCGCCGCCTTGCCGCTGCCCTCTTCTTCGGTGGTCTTGCCGTCATGATCTTAGTGCTGTTGACCGGAGAGGAGATCAACGGGGCCAGGCGCTGGCTGCGCTTTGCGGGCCTGTCGCTGCAACCCTCCGAACTCGCCAAGCCGGGGTTTGCCGTTCTTTCCGCCTGGGCCTTCGCCGAAAGCGCGCGGCGCACCGACATGCCGGCCCTCGCCCTCGCCATCGCCTTCTACGTGGCCTTCGCGGCTCTGCTCATGCTGCAGCCGGACGTCGGTCAGGTGTTGCTCATCACCGCGCTCTGGGGCGCACTGCTGTTCCTGTCGGGCCGATCCATTGCTTGGTCTGTCGGCCTCTTTGCCGCCGGCGCCGGTCTGCTCGCCGGCGCCTACCATGTGCTCCCACACGTGCGCCAGCGCATCGACCGCTTCCTGGTTCCTCCGACGGGAGAAACCTCGCAGACCGACCGCGCCTTTCAGTCGTTCCTCGAAGGCGGCCTCTTCGGCCGCGGCCCCGGCGAGGGTACCATCAAGAACATCCTGCCCGACGCCCGCACCGACTTCATCTTCGCGGTCGTTGCCGAGGAGTATGGGGTGCTGGCCTGCCTGATCCTCGTTGCCATTTTCGCCTACGTTGTATTGCGCGCCCTCGCCCGCACCTTCGGCGAGCCCGATCCTTTCACGCGCCATGGGGTAACCGCGCTGGCACTGCTCCTCGGTCTGCAGGCAGTCATGAACATGGCCGTCAATGTCGGTCTCGTTCCGGCCAAGGGCATCACCTTGCCGTTCATATCCGCCGGTGGCTCGTCCCACCTCGCCATGTGCATCGCCTGCGGCATGCTGCTTGCTCTCACCCGCCGCCGGCCCGACCCCGAGCGCCTGCAAATGCCCGGATTGACTGTCAAAGCTCGCCGATTGAGATCATACGGGACGGGGGCGCCTTGAACCGAGGTTCCGTGATACTGGCTGCCGGCGGCACCGGTGGCCACCTGTTTCCCGCTCTGGCGCTCGCCGAGGAGCTCGCCCGGCGGGGCATCCCGGTCGATCTCGTCACCGATATGCGCGGCGACCGCTACGGTGCCGATTTTCCTGCACGCAGCATCTTCCGCATCCGCGCCGCGACCCCCGCCGTCGGCTCTCCGCTGAAGGCACTGGCAGCGGCCGTGACCCTGCTGCGCGGCATCGGCGAGGCGTTCCGGCTGTTGGGCAAGGTCCGTCCTGCTGCCGTGGTCGGGTTCGGCGGCTATCCGAGCTTTCCCCCGCTCGTTGCTGCGCGTCTGCGCGGTGTGCCGGCGGTCCTTCACGAACAGAACGCGGTATTGGGCCGCGCCAATCGTGTCCTTGTCAGGATGGTCGCCCGCATTGCCACGTCCTTTCGCGAAGTGAGGCTGTTGGAAGGCTCGGCCGCGGCCAAGGCTTGCCTCACCGGCAATCCGGTGCGCAGCGCAGTTCTCGATTGCGCAGGCTCGCCCTACCATGCGCCGCTGCCTGACGAGCCCCTGACGATCCTTGTATTCGGCGGCAGTCAGGGGGCCCGCGTCTTTGCTGACGTGGTGCCAGCCGCGCTGGCCCGGCTCACGGCCGACAGGAGGCGTCTCCTGAAGGTGGTACAGCAGTGCCGGCCCGAGGACCTGGACCGGGTCAGGGCCGCCTACATCGAGGCCGGAATCGATGCCGAGCTTGCAACGTTTTTCTCGGATCTGCCGCAACGGATGGCCGCCGCCCATCTTGTCGTCTCGCGCTCCGGTGCGTCCACCGTGGCCGAGCTCGCCGTCATCGGCCGCCCTGCCATTCTCGTGCCGCTGCCCCATGCTCTTGACAACGATCAGTTGCGCAACGCGACAACGCTCGAAAGGACGGGCGGCGCTTGGTGCATTCCTCAAGCCGAGTTCACGCCTGAGCGCCTCGCTGACGAGATCGAACGGCTGGCGTCCGACCCCGAGCGGCTCGCCCGCGCGGCGGCCGCTGTGCGGGAGCAGGGTCGGCCGGATGCCGTGGTCCGGCTCGCCGACCTTGTCGAGGAACTGATGCGGTCGCCCAGTATGCGGCCGGCTCGCGCCGGCGTATGAAGAGGCGATAACGAGGGATCGAGCAGCATGGAACTGCCCCGGGACATCGGCACCATCCACATTGTGGGCGTCGGCGGCATAGGCATGAGCGCCATCGCCGAGATTCTGCACGCCAAGGGCTTCACCGTGCAAGGCAGCGACCAGAAGGAGAGCGCCAATGTCCGGCGCCTGCGTGCCAGGGGCATCCGCGTTTTCGTCGGCCACGATCCCGTGAACCTGGTCGGTGCCCGCTATGTCGTGATCTCGACCGCGGTCAAGCCCGGCAACCCGGAGCTCGATGCGGCTCGCGCGCGGGGACTGCCGATCATCCGGCGCGCCGAGATGCTGGCCGAGCTGATGCGGCTCTATTCCACCGTGGCAGTGACCGGCACCCACGGCAAGACCACCACCACCTCGCTCATCGCCCACGTATTCGCCTGCGCCGGGCTCGATCCGACCGTCATCACCGGCGGCATCATCAACGACTGGGGCTCCAACGCCCGGCTCGGCAACAGCCCCTGGATGGTGGTCGAGGCTGACGAGTCGGACGGCACCTTCATCAGGATCCCGAGCCAGATCGGTGTCGTCACCAACATCGACCCCGAGCATCTTGACTACTTCGGCAGCGTCAAGAACATGCATCGGGAGTACGAGACTTTCTTCTGCAACATCCCCTTCTACGGCGCTGGCGTCGCCTGCATCGACCACCCGGTGGTGGCTGCCATGATCGAGCGCTTGGGGCTTCGCCGCGACGGCCGCCGCCTGCTCACCTACGGCTTCGCAGCGGGCGCCGACCTACGGCTGACCGGGGCACGGCAGGAAGGCTACAGCGTCCTTTTCACTGCCGAGCTCGGTGTCCGTGTCGCCGGCGGGGCGCGCACCATTAAGGACTGGTGCGTGCCCATTCCGGGCCGGCATAATGCGCTCAATGCGTTGGCTGCCATCGCCGTCGCCGCCGAGGCGCGCATTCCAGACGACGTCATCCGCAGCGCGATCGAGAGCTTCTCCGGTGTCAGGCGGCGCTTCCAGCTCACCGGCACCTGGAACGGGATCGCCGTGTTCGACGACTATGCGCACCACCCCGTCGAGATTGCCGCCGTCATCCAAGCCGCTCGCGCCGGCACCCGCGGCCGCGTCATCGCCGTGCTCGAGCCGCATCGCTACTCGCGTGTGCGCGACCTTTATGCCGACTTCTGCGCCTGTCTGCGAGATGCCGACAGCGTCATGGTGGCGCCGCTCTACAGCGCCGGCGAGAGGCCGATCGAGGGCATCGACAGTGAGACGCTCGCCAACGGCATCCGCCGCGCTGGCCACTCTTCCGTCGTCACTGTCGACGGTCCGAATGCCCTTGCCGCCTTGCTGCGGCGCCACGCCCGCCCCGGCGACACCGTGATCGTGCTCGGCGCCGGCAATTCCACCGAGTGGGCCCACGAGCTTCCGGCGCTGCTCGCCGGCGAGTCCAAGCGCTTGGGCGCGGCAGGTTGAGCGGGCAGTGTTGAGGATGTCGCGAAAGATGCGCCCATGACGTTTCCGGATATCGTCCCCGACCTCGTTGAGGCGATGCCTGCGCTGCGTGGTAGGCTTGTCGCCAACCAGCCGCTCGCCGCCGTCACCTGGTTCCGCGTCGGCGGCCCGGCGCAGGTCTTCTACTCGCCGGCCGATGAAGGCGACCTCGCCTACTTCCTTGAGCATCTGCCGCCCGAGCTGCCGATCACTGTGATTGGTCTTGGCTCCAATCTGCTGGTGCGGGACGGCGGCATCCCCGGCATCGTCATCAGGTTGGGCCGCGGCTTCGGCGAGACGAACCTCGGTCCGGACCACACGATCCGGGCCGGCGCCGCCGTGCCCGATGTGAAGCTTGCGCGCGCGGCCGCCGACGCCGGCCTCTCGGGCCTCGCCTTCTACCGCGGCATTCCCGGCAACATCGGTGGTGCGCTCAGAATGAACGCCGGCGCGCACGGGCGCGAGACGAAGGACGTGCTGATCTCTGCCCGTGCCGTGGATCGCCAGGGCCGCCTCCATGTGCTGAGCCTCGCCGACATGAACTACGCCTACCGCCATTGTGGCGTGCCGGCCGACTGGATTTTCACCGAGGCGCTGTTTCGCTGCGAGCCGGGCGACCCGGCCGAGATCTTGAAAGAGATGGAAGCGGTCGCCGAATACCGGGAGGCCAACCAGCCGATCAAGGAGCGCACCGGGGGCTCCACGTTCAAGAACCCGCCCGGACACAGCGCCTGGCGGCTGATCGACGAGGTCGGCTGTCGCGGCCTGCGCGTTGGCGGTGCCATGGTCTCCGCGATGCATTGCAACTTCCTGATCAACGACCAGGGAGCGACCGCGGAGGACATCGAGCGGCTCGGCGAGACGGTACGCGCTCGCGTCAAGGCGGCCTTTGGCGTGAGCCTCGAGTGGGAAATCGTGCGCCTCGGCAATCCGCTCGCCGGCCGCCCGGTGGGCGAGGCGCTTGCCCTGGCGGTGCCCGCATGACCGCCGCCCGCGGCCCGAAGAGGTACCGGCATGTCGCCGTTCTCATGGGCGGCTGGTCGGCGGAGCGCGAGGTAAGCTTGCGCTCCGGCGCGGCCTGCGCCGATGCGCTGGAAGAGGCCGGCTATACCGTCAGCCGCATCGATGTCGGCCGCGACATCGCTGAGCGCCTGCGCGAGCTCGCGCCCGACGTCTGCTTCAATGCCCTGCATGGGCGCTGGGGCGAGGATGGCTGCATGCAGGGTATCCTCGAGTGCCTGGGCATTCCGTATACCCATTCGGGCGTGCTGGCATCCGCCCTCGCCATGCACAAGGAGCAGGCCAAGCGTGTACTGCAGGCCGCCGGTGTGCCGGTGGCCGAGGGAAAGGTCGTCTCGCGCGAGGCTGCGCTCGCGCGCCACGCCATGGAGCCGCCCTACGTCGCCAAGCCGATCGCCGAAGGCTCGAGCGTCGGAGTGGTCATTGTCCGCGCGGGCGCCAACCGGCCGCCGGAAGCGATCGGCGCCATCCCGGCGCTCGACAACCTCATCATGGTCGAGCGCTTCATCGCCGGCCGCGAGCTGACCTGCGGCGTCATCGACGGCCGCGCCACCGGCGTCATCGACATCGTGCCCGCCGAAAATCTCGAATTCTATGACTATGAGGCCAAGTACGCGCCCGGCGGATCGCGCCATATCCTACCGGCCCGGATTCCCGACGGCGTCACCGCCGCCGTCCAGCGTTTCACGCTTGCCGCGCACCGTGCGCTCGGTTGCCGCGGCGTCTCCCGTGCCGACTTTCGCTATGACGACACGCCCGGCGGATCGGCCGATCTGGTCTGCCTCGAGGTCAATACCCAGCCTGGCATGACCGCCACCTCTCTGGTGCCCGAGCTCGCCCGGCACATGGGGCTGAGCTTTCCCGATCTTGTCACCTGGATGGTCGAGGACGCTTCCCTCGACCGGTGATCAGGCGTCTGCCGGCGGACAGCGGTTAACGGGGCATTTACCGAACTGCTCTCATGCTCGCCCACGAGGGGCTGCACCGGGTGTGGCTCCATGGGATTTGCACCGTGCGCGCCGTGTCGTGGGATGAGGCTGTTGCCGCTGTCATTGTCCGGCCGGCGGTCCGGACCGCGCCACGACCGCCGGGCGGCTGACCTCTCCAAGGTGCCGGGCCCGGCGCCGTTTGAGCGGCGCACGCCTGCCCGCAGCCGTGCGCGGCGTTTGGCTGTGTTCGCCGCGATTCTGACCGGAGCGTGCATCTTCGCCGTCCTCACCGAAGGCGGGCGCGCCACGCGATCGGTCCGCTCTCTCGGCGAACAGATCGACGACATCGCTACCATGGCCGGCTTCGGGTTGAGGCAGATCAACGTGACCGGACACCGTATGACGCCCGACGCTTCCGTTTTCGATGCTCTCGAGCTTTCCCCTGCGGCCTCGCTCCTGCGTTTCGACGTCGTTGCCGCGCGCCGGCGCATCGAGCGGCTGCCGTGGGTTGAAACGGCCACCATCGAGCGCATCTTTCCCGACGAGATCACCGTCACGCTGACCGAGCGCGCGCCCTATGCCGTCTGGCGCAAACCGGGCGGCGACGTCCTGATCGACAAGGAAGGTCGCGAACTCGGTCCCGCTTATGGCTCCCATGCCGGCGCTCTACCTGTGATTGCCGGCGAGGGCGCTGCTCTCCTCGCCCATATTCTTTTCCGCAACCTCGCGTCTTATCCCGAGCTGCGAAGCAGGCTTGTCGAGGCCGAGCGTGTTGCCGATCGGCGCTGGACGCTCACCCTCGAGCGTGGCATGCGCATCCATCTGCCGGCGGGCAACGAGGCCGCAGCGCTCGTGCGCCTGATGGCGCCGCGCCCCGGCGGCCGCCTCATCGATCGCGACCTGGCCCTTGTCGACTTGCGGGCCGAGGACCGGATCATTGTCCGGCGCGATCCGGCAGGGCCCACCGGTGCCGCTGCGCCGCGCCACTGACGGAATGCAAAGAGCGAGGAGTGCCGGCCTGTGTCGGGATTTGGTAATAAAAGGAGGGTGGGGAGCGGCGAGGCTTACGGCTTTCTCGACGTTGGCTCGAGCAAGGTATGCTGCCTGATCCTCGCCGGCGATCGCGCGCTGGGCTTCGGCCTGCACCGTTCGCGTGGCATCAAGGCCGGCGTCATCGTCGATCTCGACGACGCCGAGCAGGTCGTGCGCGCCGCCGTCGACGAAGCAGAACGCATGGCCGCAGTTACGCTCGCCGGCATCCATGTCGGTGTGGCCGGTGGGAGGCTCGGCTCGGTCACCTTCAAGGGTCACGTCGAGCTTGACGACGGCCTTGTGCATCGCCGCCATCTTTTAAGCCTCGACTGCGGCGCCCGCGCCTTCGCCGAGCGCGGAGGTCGCCTGCTCGTTGCCATGAACCGCATCGGCTACGGTCTCGACGGCACGGGCGCGATTCGCGATCCGCGCGGCATGACGGGCGGCCGGCTGACGGGCAGCTACCACGCCGTCACGGTCGACGAGACTCCGTTACGCAACCTGTTGCTCTTGGTCGAGCGTTGCCACCTCGCGGTCGATGGCCTAACACCCGTGCCGTTGGCCAGCGCCCTTGCCGCCACGAGCGAGGACGAGCGCCGCCAGGGCGTGGTTTGCCTCGATATCGGGGGCGGCGCTACAACCATTGCCGCCTTCCGGCATGGCCACTTCGTTTTCGCCGACGTGGTGCCGATGGGCGGCAAGCAGATTACCCTCGACATTGCGCGTTCGCTGAGGACCCCCCTTGCGGAAGCTGAGCGAATCAAGACCCTGTACGCAACCCTGGCGGGCGCTGCGTCTGACCAGAACGAGGTGATTGCATATCCACTCGCGGGCGAAGCTGAGCCCGCGATCCATCACACGACGCGGGCGGCGCTCAGCCCCATCGTGCGACAGAGGATTGATAGTCTCTTGCAGCTCGTGCGCGAACGGCTCGATCGAAGCGGCCTTCCGGGTTGCGCCAGCGATCCGATCGTCATTACCGGAGGCACGAGCCAGCTCCTTGGCCTCGCCGGCTACCTGGCGGCCGCGCTGCGTCGCTCCGTGCGTGTCGGGGGCCCTCACCCCTTCGCGGGCATGCCGGATCGCGGCACAGGCCCTTCGTTTGCTGCCGTCGCCGGGCTCGCTCTGGCTGCCGCATCTTCCGAGTATGGGCTCGCCGTGGAGCACGAGTCCGCTCCCCTCCCCCGCAGCTACCTCGGCCGCGTCGGACGCTGGCTCCGCGACAGTTTCTAGAGGAGCACGACCGCCGAAATGAAGCACGGAATCTTGCTTGAGGGCGCGTCACGAGAGGCGGGTTTCTCCTGCGCAGTGCGCGTGCCGGGTGGGCCGCGGCGGAGATCCCCATGAACATCACCCTGCAGCTTCCCAAGCTCACCGACCTGAAGCCCCGCATTACCGTGATCGGGGTGGGCGGGGCTGGTGGCAACGCCGTCAACAACATGATCGCTTCCGGGCTCGACGGCGTCACCTTCGTAGTCGCCAATACCGACGCCCAGGCGCTTGCTGCGTCCAGTGCCGAGCACCGTCTCCAGCTCGGCGTGACCCTGACCGAAGGGCTCGGGGCGGGCTCCCGTCCCGAGATCGGGCAGGCCGCAGCCGAAGAGGCCGTTGACGAAATCCGCAATCAGGTTTCCGGCTCGCACATGGTGTTCATTGCCGCCGGCATGGGCGGCGGCACCGGCACCGGTGCGGCCGCCGTCATCGCGCGGGTGGCCAAAGAGCTCGGCATTCTGACCATCGGCGTCGTCACGAAACCGTTCCACTTCGAGGGCTCGCGGCGCATGCGCGTGGCCGAGGCCGGCATCGCCGAGCTGCGCAAATACGTCGACACGTTGATCGTCATCCCGAACCAGAACCTGTTTCTCGTCGCCACCGAAAGGACGACCTTTGCCGAGGCCTTCGTGCTGGCCGACCAGGTGCTCTATTCCGCTGTCGCCTGCATCGTCGATTTGATCGTCAAGGATGGCCTCATCAATCTCGACCTGGCCGACGTGCGCACCATCCTGACCGGCATGGGCACCTCGATGATGGGCACCGGGGAGGCGAGCGGCGAGAACCGCGCCACCATCGCGGCGGAGGAGGCGATCGCCAATCCGCTGCTCGACAATGTCTCGCTCAAGGGGGCCAAGGGCCTTCTGCTGTCGATCACCGGCGGCAAGGACCTGACCCTGTATGAGGTCGACGAGGCCGCTTCGCGCGTGCGCCGCGAGGTTGATCCCGACGCCAACATCATCGTCGGCGCGACGTTCGACGAGAGTCTCAGCGGCCGCATCCGTGTCTCGATCGTTGCCTCCGGCATGGACCGGACCGACGGTGAAGGTGCCGTCGGTGCCCGTCTTGGCGGATTGCTGCAGGCAACCGGGCTTGGCGGGTTGAAGGGCAGGCAGCGCAAGACGGGCGGGCCTCCGCCGCTGCGGCCGTCGCCCCGCGAGCGCCAGGCTTGGCCCGCCGGCGAGGACGAGCTGACGCGCGCCCTCTCCGAGGCGATGCATCAGACGAGGCATGGGGCGTCCACTGAGCGCCTTGAGCCTGGCGAGCGCTGGCGTGCTGCGGACGGCGCGGAGTTTGAGGAGGCGCCGCCCGACTTTGGTCAGCCGGCGGAGCCGCCGGCGCCCACGAGCGCGCCGCGCTCGACGGGCTTTGAGCCTGCCCCTCCCGTCGAGCGGAGGCGCGGGCCGCGGCGCATGCCCGCCATCGAGGATTTCCCGCCGGTCGGACAGCGGGAGTATCAGGCCAAGCTTGCGGCCGCCGGCGGGTCGGACGGGGCGGCCCCGAGGAAGGCCAGTCTCATCGAGCGGCTGATGGGAGTGCGCCAGAGGACTGCCGAGGGCCGCGCCGGCTCGGCCGCAGCGCAGCACAGGGCGGCGGCCTCGGGGGATCGCGCACGGCGCACGGACGCGCCCGCCGACTCGGAACCGCCCATGCAGCCTGCCAATCGCGTCAACCCGGCCGACGATGATGTGGAGCTGCCCGTGTTCTTTGATCAGGAACGCCGCGGGTGAAGCGCAGGATGGCGCTGCTCGCGGCCAGCCTTCGAGTAACACAATGTAAGGAACCGTGATTTGTCCCCGTACGGGCGGCGCAGATATCGTTCTCGCATTGGAGTGGTACGACCGTCGCTGCCCACGTGCCGGGTACAGGGAACCGGGTTGGGAGTCGGCACGCGGACGGCGGACAGGGGGAGAAGCAGCGCTGCCTTGTGCGGCGGCTGCCAATTTGGGGCGAGGGACGGCACACAATGCCGAAATGGGTATTTGCCGCACGGCAAACGACGATAGCCCGTGAAATCGAATTGGAAGGCAAGGGGGTGCACAGTGGGGCACCGGTAGCGCTGGTGCTCCACCCCGCCGAAGCGGATGTCGGCCACCGCTTTCTCGTTTCAAGGCGGGGGCGTTTCATCGCCGACATTCCGGCCAGCGTTGACAACGTCAGGAACCTGACTCTGTGCACGGTACTGGGCGATGAGTCGGGGGTGTCAATCAGCACGGTCGAGCACCTGCTTGCCGCTCTCCGCGGTCTTGGCGTCGACAACTGCTACATCGAGGTGGACAGCAAGGAGGTGCCGATCATGGACGGCAGCTCCGCGGCCTTTGTCGCGGCCATCGATGAGGCTGGCATTCGCGAACTGACCAAGACGCGCAGCTACATCAAGGTCCTCAAGACCGTTCGGGTGGAGGAAGGTGAGTGCTGGGGCGAGATTTCCCCGCACTCGGGCTTCCACCTCGACGTCGAGATCGACTTTGACACGCCGGTGATCGGCCGCCAGCGGTTGAGCTTGGAGATGACACCCGGCGTGTTCCGCAACGAGATCGCCTGCGCCCGCACGTTCGGCTTCATGCGTGACGTGGAGAAGCTCTGGAAGGCCGGGCTCGCGCTTGGCGCGGCGCTCGACAACACGGTGGCCATCGGTGACGATCGTATTCTGAACCCTGAGGGCTTGCGCCATCCGCAGGAGTTCGTCCGTCACAAGATGCTGGACGCCGTTGGCGACTTGGCTCTCGCCGGCCATCAACTGCTCGGCGCCTACCGCTCCGTGCGTGGCGGCCATCGCCTGAACGTCCACGTGCTCAAGGCCATGTTTGCCGATTCGAGCGCCTGGACGCTGGTCCAGGCACCCCGCCTGCGCGAGCCCATCACGCGCCACGCGGGTTACGCCCTGGCAGCGGGAGAATAGGGTTCCACAGCAGGTCCCGCAGTTGCACGGCGCGCCGCCGAAGCGGGCCTCTCTGCCACGCCCGGGCCAGGATGGGAAGGCGCATAACGAATCGCCTCAAACGCAACACATTTTCAGATTGTTTGTGGCCCTTGTACCGCTCGCGTTTTCGGTTGACTTCGCCCGCTCGCGGTCGCGCTATGGGCGGAGAGCCACGCGGCTTGAGCAAGCCGCCCGCGGTTTTGGGAGGGGACACGATTAGACTCATGCATCGCGCCGGAAATCCGCCCTCCAGCCCTCGCCTGCCGAGGCTTGCCTGCGGCCTGCTCGCGGCGGCCTCCGCGTTGCTCGGCGCTTGCAGCTCCTCCAACGAGGCCGACAAGCTGCTGAACCCCGACCCGCCCGACAAGATGTTCGCCATTGCCGACAGCTTCCTGTCGCGCGGCAAGTACGAGGAGGCGGCGCGCAAGTTCGAGGATCTCGACCGCGATCATCCCTATTCGCCCGAGGCGCGCCGCGCCATCGTGCTGGCGGCCTACGCCTACTACAAGGCGTTGAAGTATCCCGAGGCTATTGCCACCGCGCGCCGCTACACCACCATGCACCCGGGCACCAAGGAGGCGCCGCTCGCACATCACATCATCGCTTCTGCCTACTTCGACGACATGAGCGGCCCCAACCGCGATCAGTCGAACACGCGCAAGGCGCTCGCCGAGTACAAGATTCTCAAGGCGCGCTATCCCGACAGCCAGTACGCCAAGGACGCCGACAACCGCATTCGCATCTGTGAGGACTCCCTTGCTGCCGCCGAGATGGAGGTGGCCCGCTATTACCTCAAGCGGAAGAACTATGTCGCCGCCATCAACCGGTTCAGGACGGTGGTGACCGAGTACCAGACGACGCGGCACGTGGAGGAAGCGCTGATGCGGCTCACCGAGGCCTACATGGCGCTCGGCATCAAGCACGAGGCTCAGACCGCCGCCGCTGTGCTCGGCCACAACTTCCCGAGCTCCCCGTGGTATAAGGACGCCTACGTCTTGCTACAGTCCGACGGGCTTGCTCCGCGCGAGGACACCGGTTCCTGGTTGAGCAAGGCGTGGGCCAACGTCAAGCTGCCGAAGCTGTCATTGAGCGGCCAGTGAGGCACCCACCCGCCTCTTTCATGCCTGCGGGCCTTAGCAGGCTCCTGCGGGCTTGATTGCCCTCCTCCCTCCGGGCCAAATGGCGGCATCGATTGAACTGCCGATGCCGATGCCCGCCAAGCACGCTGCCCGTAAGCCCGTCGAGGCCTTGAGCGCCAACGAGGCGCGCGCCGAACTCGCCGAGCTTGCACGCCTCATCGCCCACCACGACGAGCTGTACTACCGGCAGGATGCCCCCGAGATCTCTGATGCCGAGTACGACGAACTCGTCCGGCGCAACGCCGCAATCGAGGCACGCTTCCCCGACCTCGTTCGCCCCGACAGCCCCTCGCACCGAGTCGGCGCCGCCCCCGCCGAGGGCTTTGCCAAGCTGCGTCATCGCGTGCCGATGTTGTCGCTCTCCAACGCCTTTTCCGAGGAGGAGGTCGCCGATTTCGTCGAGCGCGTCCGCCGCTTTTTGAAGCTCGGTCCCGGCGCCGACCTCGCCTTCACCGCCGAACCCAAGATCGACGGCCTGTCGATTTCAATCCGCTATGACGACGGCCGACTCACCGAAGCGGCGACCAGGGGCGACGGCACCGAGGGCGAGAACGTCACCGCGAACGTTCGGACCATTTCCGATATACCGCATCGCCTTCACGGCCGCGACGTGCCCGCCACCATCGACGTACGCGGCGAGATCTACATGCGCATCGACGACTTCAGGAAGCTCAACGCGGCACAGGCGGCGGCCGGAGCCAAGGTGTTCGCCAATCCGCGCAATTTCGCCGCCGGCTCTCTGCGCCAGCTCGAT
>DATLZB010000130.1:0-11625 GCA_035574175.1 Hyphomicrobiaceae bacterium | reverse complement strand
GGGCGCGGCACGATCGCGCGCGCCAGCGCCACGCGCTGCTGCTGCCCGCCGGAGAGGATGTGCGGGTACTCGTTGGCGAGCCGCTCGAGGCCGACGCGGGCGAGCACGGCCAGCGCCTCGCGCGCCGCCTCCTCCGGCGGCAACGCGTTGAGACCGAAGGCGACGTTGCCAAGGATGGTGAGGTGCGGGAACAGCGCGAAGTCCTGGAACATCAGCCCGACATTGCGCTTCTCGGGTGGCACGAAGCGGGTGGGGCCCGCCACCTCGAACCCGTTAATCAGCACCCGGCCGGCGGACGGCTTCTCGATACCGGAAGCAACGCGCAGCAGGGTCGTCTTACCGCAACCAGAGGGACCAAGCAGACAGACTACCTCGCCGGCATCGACCTTCAGCGTCACACTGCTGAGCGCCAGCGTCTGCCCGTAGCGACGCTCGACGTTCTCGAACGCGAGGTCGGCGGCAAACGCCGCGCCCGCCCGCCCGCGTCGCGGAAACGTGGTGTCCGATACCGGGAGCGCACGACTTTTGACACCTGCGCGCACCTTGCGGCCAACCAGCGATAGGCGACCCGACACTATCTGCCAGACAAGGCGAGCCCCCCGTTCCACCTCACCTGCCGCGCTCTTGCGATTCGCCGTCGGGCCCTTCGGCCCACTCCTCGGCATACCCGGCCTCCTCCCCTTCCGGGCCATCTTCGAGCGGCAGCTCGTCCGCCGCCAACGTCGCCGCGTCGTGAGGCTCCGGCACCTTGAAGTCGGGTGGCAGGGTGGCATCGAGCAGCCCCGCCCCTTTGAGTTCGTCGAGCCCTGGCAAGTCTTTGATGCTGTCGAGCCCGAAATGGCTCAAGAACGCTTCCGTCGTCCCGTAGGTGACCGGCCTGCCCGGGGCCCGGCGGCGGCCGCGGGGGCGCACCCAGCCGGCCTCCATCAGCACATCGAGAGATCCCTTTGACGTCGACACTCCGCGGATCTCCTCGATCTCAGCCCGCGTGACCGGTTGGTGATAAGCAACGATGGCGAGCGTTTCGAGCGCCGCCTTAGACAGGCGGCGCTCCTCCTTGGCGTGCCGCTCGAGCAAGAACGCGAGATCCTCCGCCGTGCGGAACGACCACTTTCCGGCAACCCGCACCAGATTGACACCGCGGCCGGCATAGAAGCCTTTGAGCTCCTCAAGCAGCGGCGTGAGGTCCTCCACCGATTTCAATTGCGCGGCGAGCGTACGCTCATCGACCGGCTCGGGTGCGGCAAACAGCAGCGCCTCCAGCATGCGCAGCCGCTCGCGCCGGTCCGCCGAGGGCAACGCCGCGATGTTGGCAGGCAAACCGTGCTGGGGCGCGGACGCCGGCGCCGTGGGCTCACCCGGCTGCGCCGCTCCTTCGCGTTGCGGCGCCTCGCTCTGCACGACCGTCAACCGCGGGTATACCATGTCTTGGTCCTCTTCGAATTCCCAGCCCAAGTTTATGGCGGCGTCTCAGCTCACCCGCTCCCAGGCAGCCCCGGCCACCTTGCGCCGCATGTAGATCGGCGCAAACGGCCCTTCTTGGCGCAGCTCGATGAGCCCCTCGCGCGCCATCTCGAGGCTGGCACCGAACGAGCTTGCGAGCACGCTGCGGACCATGTCCACGCCGTTGAGGAACTTCTCGATGAGAAGGTCCAACTCCTGCCATTCGCCCGGCCGCTCTCCAAGCATTGCCTCGAGCCGCTCGCGCGCCTCCTTGATTGAGTACGCCTTGCGCGCCTCGACCACGTGCACGCGCTTGGCCGTGCGTTGACGCTGCTCGGCGTAGGCCTTGAGCAAGTCGTAGATCTGCGCCGTGTAAGTGGTTTCGCGGATCGTGCGCATCGCCTCGGGCATGCCCCGGGGGAAGACGTCCCGCCCGAGAAGCTTGCGCGTCATCAACGCGGCAACGGCGTTGCGCATGGCCTCGAGCCGCCTCAAACGGAAGGCAAGACGCGCCGCCAACTCCTCGCCCGAAGGCTCCTCCGGTTTGTCGCCGTCCCGCGGCAGCAGCAGGCGCGACTTGAGAAAGGCCAGCCACGCCGCCATCACCAGATAGTCGGCGGCGAGTTCGAGGTTGAGCCGCCGCGCCTCGGCCACGAAGGCCAGATATTGATCGGCCAGTGCCAGCATCGAGATCTTGGCAAGATCGATCTTGTGCGTGCGAGCCAGCGCCAGCAAGAGGTCAAGCGGCCCCTCGAAGCCGTCGATGTCGACCCTGAGCCCCTGGCCCGCCCGCAGCCGTTCGGCCTCTGGCGCGGCATCCCAGCCCTGATCGGTTTCAAGCCTGCTCATGCGTTACCTGTTTTCAGGGCGGTCTCGCTTAACGCCGGCCACGCTGTGGAAAACCTGTGGAAGCTTACACTGATTCAGGCCATAGCCTGCAGCATCTCGCCGAGCGCCACGACGGCCTCGGCCGCATCGAACGGGCCGGTCCGTTCCTGCACCGCAACAGCCCGCAGGTAGCGCTCCAGCGCCTCGCCTGCAAGCCTCCCTGCCCCTGATGCTGCCAATTGGGCCTCTATCACGTTGCCGCTGCAATGCAACGCAATGTCACTGCCGGCGTTGACCACGGCTTCCGCGCGGCTTCTAAAATCGCCCGACAACGCTCCCATGCCGATATCGTCGCTCATCAACAGGCCGTGGAAGCCGATCGCCCCGCGGATAACGTCCCGCGTCACGTCTGGAGAAGTGCTTGCGGGCGCCGTTGGATCGATGGCCGTGTAGACCACGTGCGCGGTCATCGCCGCCGGCATGCCGGAAAGCGCCTTGAAAGGCACGAAGTCCGACGCCTCGAGCTCGGCGCGCGCCGTCTCAACCACCGGCAGCTCTAGGTGACTGTCCACCCGCGCCCGGCCATGTCCCGGCATGTGCTTGATGATCGGCAGCACACCGCCAGCGAGCAGGCCCTCGGCCACCGCACGACCAAGCGCGGCAACCGTCGCCGGGGCGTCGGCATAGGCGCGGTCGCCGATAATGGGGTGCGCCTGCCGCTGCGGCACATCAAGCACCGGCGCGCAGTTGGCGTTGACGCCGATCTCGCGCAGATCCTCGGCCGTGAGCCGGGCCACGAGCCACGCCCTGCGCAGCGCCAGCGCTGGTTCTCTGGCGAAAACTCGGCCGTAGGCGGCGGCCGCCGGCAGATCGCGCCACTCGGGCGGCCGCAGACGCCGCACGCGGCCGCCCTCCTGATCGATGAGCACGAGCAGAGGGGCGCCGACCGCAGACTTGGCCTCTTCGACCAGCCGGCGCACCTGCGCTTTGCTGCTGCAGTTGCGCGCAAAGAGGATGATCCCGGCCGGCCGCGCGTCAGCCAGAAACGACCGCTCCGCAGCCGTAAGCGCTTCTCCGCCAACACCGATGATCAGGGCAGCGCGCATCACAAAGAACGCCCGCGCGAGCATACCGCAGGATCGATAGCCCTCTTCTCGCGCCGGGAGCGGTTAATATGCGGTCACCCAGCAGTCCGGATGTCCAGCCGACTTGATCTGCCCGCAAAATGCGGAGGCCGCCTCCCGCGATCCCGGCGGACCCACCACGAGACGGTACATGGTTCCGAGCCCGCGAGCGCTCAGGTCTGCTTCCAGCACATCGGGAATCTTGCCCTTCAGCACGTCATACTTCTGCTGCAGGTCAGCAAAGCGCGTCAGCGCCTCGATGCGGCTCTTGTGCGACGCGAGCACGGCAACGTAGCCGTTGGCCGGGGCCTGTGCTGCCTCGGCCGGCGGTGAAGCGGCAGCCGACCTGGTCGGCGCCGATTTCTCGGGCGCGGGCGGGCGTACTGCCTGCGGCGGGGGAATCGCGGGCTGCTCGGCCGCCACCGGACGCGGCGGCGGCGCCGACAGAGCCGGCTGCGAAGCCTTGGCGATCACCGTAGGCTCCGGGGTGGTGGCCGGGCGCGCAGGCGCACTGGAGGATTGAGCCGGATGCTCGGCAGCAACGGCGGCCGGCGGCGGGGCGGGCGGCGGCGCGAGGCCCCGTCCGAAGCCGTCGACGATGGTGAGCCCGGGCACCGAGACGGTGGGCCGCATCGGTGGTGCGCTGGCTTCCGGCGGCATCAACGACCCATCGCGCCCGACGGCCACCGTCGAGACTCTTCGCACCCCGTTCACTTCAGCCGGAGCAACTGCAGCCGCCGGAGCTGCGCTCTCATCGGACTCGAGCCGGCCCATGAGCCTGCTGTCGGCGTTCGCAAACCGCTTGCCCCCCGGGTTCTCGGGCGCCGTTCTCGTCGCATCCTTGGATGCCCGAACCACCGGCGGCGTTTCGGTTCCCCTCGGCATGAAATACGACTTGTACGCGTAGGCGATGCCGCCCCCGATACCGATCGAGCCGATCAGCGCCGCCGCGATCAACCAGCGCCGACCGCTGCGCGGGGGCTCCTCGTCCTCGTAGTCGGGCGCCTCGTCATTTCCGTAGGGCCCGGGATCGAGACCGGGGGCCAGTGGCGGAGCGGAATAGCGATGACCGGGATGTGTCCCGAACGGGCCGCGCGGATCGCCGCTTGCCGGTACGCCATAGTCTCCGAGATCGTAGTCCACGGCCTCCTGCGGCGCGCCCCACTGTCCGAAGTCTTGGTTATAGCCTTGCGGATCCTGTCGCGCGCCATAGTGCGCGTTAGGGCTTGGATCGTGATGGTATGCCGGCGCCAAGCCCGCACGTCCATGCGCCGGATGAAGCGGCGGATGCGGGTCGTATGATTGCGCTGGCTGGTGCTGGTTGGAGGCCTCGTAGGGCGAAGGCTGCTGATGGGGATAGGGCTGCCCGCCCGGTTGGGGCATTTGATAGCCTGGCTGCGCCGCGGCATGGGCGGCAGCGGCCGTCTGCACGTGGCCCGGCCACAAGGGTGTCGGCTGGCGCGCGCCTCTCGGGGCGGGAGCGGGTTGAGCCTGTTCACTCCGCCTACCCCATTGCGGATGTTGCCCCCCCGTATGGGGCACCGGACCATGAGACCGAGACATCAGCTCATCCCTTCGCAGCTTGCCCCGCGTTCGCGAATCAGCACTCTACCGCATCTCATCCGGAGCCTGCACCCCGAGCAACGTCAGTCCAGAGAATATCACGCGTTTGGTCGCGGCGATCAGCGCCAGACGAGCCCCCGTCAGCCCAGCATCGTCGGGCTGGATAAAGCGCAAATGTGGCGAATCGTTGCCGCGCGTCCACTGGGCGTGAAAAGCCGAAGCTAGATCATAGAGATAGAAGGCAAGCCGGTGCGGCTCGTGCGTCCGAGCTGCGCCCTCGATGATGACCGGATAAGCCGCCAGCTTCTTAATCAGCTCGATCTCGCCCCCGTCCGTGAGCCTGGTGAGGTCGGCGCCAACGACCTCGGGCGCCTGTTCGCTCACGTTGGGAAACACCTGTCGCGCGTTGCGGAATACGGAAGCGGCGCGCGCGTGGGCGTACTGCACATAGAACACGGGATTGTCCTTCGACTGCTCGAGAACCTTGGCGAGGTCGAAGTCGAGCGCCGCATCGTTCTTGCGGTAGAGCATCATGAAGCGGACAGGGTCGCGGCCGACCTCTTCGACCACCTCGCGCAAAGTGACGAAGGTTCCGGCGCGCTTCGACATGCGCACCGGCTCGCCGGCCCGGAACAGGCGCACGAGCTGGCAGACCTTGATATCGAGGTCGGCCTTGCCGTCCGAAAGCGCCGCCACGGCGGCCTTGACGCGCTTCAGATAGCCTGCGTGATCGGCACCGAACACGTTGATAAGGTGCCTGAATCCGCGCGCAAGCTTGTTGTGGTGATAGGCTATGTCGGCGGCAAAATAGGTGTAGCTGCCGTCCGACTTCACGAGCGCCCGATCAACGTCGTCGCCGAAGGCGGTCGAGCGGAATAAAGTCTGCTCGCGGTCCTCCCACTCGCCGTCGTCGTGGCCCTTTGGCTTGTCCAGACGCCCCTGATAAACGAGGCCCTTCCTGCGCAGCTCCTCGATGGTGGCTTTGACCTCGTCCCCGCCGCTGGTCAGCGAGCGTTCGGAGAAGAACACGTCGTGCTTGACGTTGAGCGCGGCGAGGTCGTCCTTGATCATCGCCATCATGGCAGCGATCGCCGCATCGCGCACCAGCGGCAACCAGCGCTCCTCCGGCAGGTTGCGGAGGGCAGGGCCGTGATCGCGCGCGAGCGTGGCGCCGACCGGCTTCAGGTAGTCGCCCGGATAGAGGCCTTGCGGGATTTCGCCGATGGCCTCGCCGAGGGCCTCGCGATAGCGCAGATATGCCGAGCGAGCGAGGATATCGACCTGCGCCCCGGCATCGTTGATGTAGTACTCGCGTGTCACGGCAAAGCCGACAAAGGCGAGCAGGTTGGCCAGCGCATCGCCGAACACAGCGCCGCGGCAGTGGCCGACATGCATGGGCCCGGTCGGATTGGCGGACACGTACTCTACGTTGACGCGATCGCCGCGGCCGATATCGACGCGGCCGTAGGCATCAGGCGCCTTGACAATCGCTGCCACGACGGAATGCCACAGGCGTGGCGCAAAGCGCAGGTTGAGAAAGCCCGCCCCCGCCACTGCCGCGCTTTCGATGTCGCCCCGCGCCTTGAGCTTGTGGGCAAGCCGCTCGGCAAGGTCGCGCGGCTTCATCTGTGCCGCCTTGGCCAGCGCCAGCGCAGCATTGCTGGCGAGGTCGCCATGCGCCGCCTCGCGCGGCGCCGTGACCTCGACGTTGGAGAGGTCGAGGTCCGAGGGAAGAGCGCCCTCGGCTTGAAGGGCTTGCAAGGCGTCGATGATCTGGGAGCGCGCGTGGGCGTGGACGTTCATAGGCCGGGGCTAACGCAATTCCGGTGTATCGTCAAACAGCCTCCGGTGTTCGGCGAGCGCATAGCGATCGGTCATTCCCGCAACGTAATCAGCCACCAAGCGTGCGCGATGCACCTCGTCGAGCCCTCGCGCCTCATCCTGCCAGGGTGCAGGCATCGCCGTCGGATCGGCGAGATAGCGGCCAACAAGATCGCGCACCACGGCCTCCGCGCCCTCCATCACCCGCATTACGCGGACGTGACGGTAGAGCCGGGCGTACAGGAACGTGCGCAGTTGGTCGAGTGCGGCCGCCATTTCGCTCGAGAAGGCAACGACCGGCGCCCCCGCTGAGCGGATGTCGTCCGCGTGCCGGGGGGCAAGCCGGGCAAGGCGCGTCCGCGACTGGGCGACGGCGTCGGCGACGAGCTGCGTGATGAGCCGTCGTACCAGCTCATAGATGCGCCGGGCCCGATCATCCTCACCCTCGAGGTCCCGCGCCGCGAGCAGCGCCTGGAGCAGCGGCACCTCGACCAGGTCTTCCGCCGAGATTAGGCCTGCTCTGAGACCGTCGTCGATGTCGTGCGTGTGCCAGGCGATGTCGTCGGCAAGCGCAGCGACCTGCGCCTCCGCCGACGCGAAGCGATCGAGCGCCAGGTCCATGCTGCCGTCGAAGTCGGCGAGCGCCGCTAGGAGCGCACGGTCGCCCGCGGACCGTCCCAGTGCGGGCGGACCGTTGTGCTTGACCAGCCCTTCGAGGCTTTCCCAGCTGAGGTTGAGCCCGTCGAAGCTTCGATAGCGGCGCTCGAGCCGGGTGACGATGCGAAAGCTCTGCACGTTATGGTCGAACCCGCCCCAGCGGTGCATGACCTCGTTGAGCGCCCGTTCTCCGGCATGGCCGAACGGCGGATGGCCGAGATCGTGGGCGAGTGCCAGGGCTTCGGCGAGATCCTCGTCCAGCCGGAGCTGGCGCGCGATGGTACGGCTGATCTGCGCCACTTCCAGACTGTGGGTGAGCCGCGTGCGGTAGTGGTCTCCCTCGTGGAAGAGGAACATCTGCGTCTTGTAGCTGAGCCGCCGGAAGGCGGTCGAATGCAGGATGCGGTCCCGGTCGCGCTGGAAAGGACTGCGGGTCGGACAAGGCGGTTCCGGATAAAGCCGCCCCCGGCTCGGCGTGCGGCTGGCCGCATAGGGGCCGAGCGAACGCTCCCCCGGCGCAAGTTCCGCACCATAGCCCGCTTCCCGCGGAGAATCGTGTTCAGGTTGCAGCGGCATGCGCCTCACCGTCAACCAATTGGCTATCGGCCCCTCAGCCACTATCTTCCTATGGCTCTAATCGCGCAAACCCATGCAGGGCGCAACGCGCCCTGGCTGTGACCCTGGAGCGCCGGAAGAGACCATGACCGAGACGCCCGTGACCGTTACCGAGCGCGCCGCCCGCCGCATCCTCGAGCTTGCCGCCGGAGAGCCGATCATGTTGCGCGTGAGCGTCGAAGGCGGCGGCTGCTCAGGCTTCCAGTACAAGTTCGACCTGGCCAACGCACCGGCCGCAGACGACGTCGTCGTGGAGCACGCAGGCGCCAAGGTGGTCATCGATCCCGTCTCGCTCGCCTATCTGGGCGGCTCGGAGATCGACTTCGTCGACGACCTGATCGGTGCCTCCTTTCGCGTCAAGAACCCCAACGCTACCGCCTCCTGCGGCTGCGGTACGAGTTTCTCGATCTGATCGACCCACGCGGCGCTTGCGGCGGGCGCCATCCCATGAAGATCGCGACCTGGAACATCAACGGCGTCAAGGCGCGGCTCGACCAGTTGACGAGGTGGCTCGACGCGGCGCAGCCCGACCTCGTCTGCCTGCAGGAAATCAAGTGCGCGGATGACGCATTCCCAACGTTGGAGTTCAATGGGCGTGGCTATAGCGTAGCGGTGTGTGGCCAGAAGGGTTTCAACGGGGTCGCCATTCTGTCGCGGTTCCGCCTCGAGGAGGTGGTGCGCAACCTGCCGGGGGACGACACCGACACCCATGCCCGCTACGTGGAGGCGGTGGTCTCGTTCAAGAGCGGCGTCCTGCGCATCGCCTCCATCTACCTGCCCAACGGCAATCCCATCGGCAGCGACAAGTTCGCCTACAAGCTACGCTGGATGCAGCGGCTCGAGCGCCGCATGCTGGACCTTCTCGGTACCGAGGAACCGCTCGTGCTGGCCGGCGACTACAACGTGATCCCCGAGCCCCTCGACGCCAAGAAGCCTGAGGACTGGATCACCGACGCCCTCTACCAGCCCGAGTCGCGCGCCGCCTGGCGACGCTGCATCAATCTCGGCCTGACCGATGCCTTGCGCGCCTGCCATCCGGGGCCCGGCCCCTACACATTTTGGGATTACCAGGCCGGCGCCTGGCAGAAAGACCACGGTATCCGCATCGACCACATCCTGCTCTCGCCAGAGGCCGCCGACCGCCTGAGGATGGCCCACGTCGACCGCGCCACGCGAGGGTGGGAGAAGCCGTCCGACCACGCACCGGTGTGGATCGATCTCGACCTTGGCCCTTAGCCGCGCCCTGCCCCGTCCGATCGCATGGGACCCGCTGGCGAGCGACACACCGATCGGCATTGAGCCGGAGTCGTTTAATTCCATTCTTAGTGCTATCTGTGTGCTCCCGGATGGTGGCGACCGGCGGCCAGCCGCTGTGCCGTATGCGGGGGCGAGGGTTGTCGTGGTTCGCCTGGGCAAGCTCATCGGAAACAGCGCTCAATCGGCGGGCGCGGAGGCGCAGCTCAAGGTGGCGCTCGACAACATGCCGGGCGCCCTCGCCTACACCGACGACAATTTAAACTTCGTCTTCTGCAACGACCGCTTCCGCGAGATGTACCGGGTGCCGCCCGAGCTGCTCGAGCCTGGCCGGCCCTACGCCGGCCTTTTGCGCCATCTCGCCAACAACGGCTACTATGGCGAGGGCGATGTCGAGACGCTGGTCGCCCAGCGCGTCGAGAGCCTGCGCAATCCGACCGGCCAAAGCCTCGAGGACCGCACCCCCGACGGGCGCGTTTACCGCGTCCGCCGCCGCCGCGCTTCCGGCGGCGGCACTGTCACCGTAATCACCGATATCACCGAGCAGAAAAAGGCCGAGCAGAACCTGGCGCGCAAGGAGGCGCAACTCAAGGTGGCGCTCGACAACATGCCGGGCGCTCTCGCGTATACGGACGAGAACCTGAATTTCGTCTTCTGCAACGACCGCTTCCGCGAGATGTACCGGGTGCCGCCCGAGCTGCTGCAGCCCGGCCGCCCCTACGCCGACCTCCTGCGCTATCTGGCCCAGCACGGATACTACGGGGAGGGCGATGTCGAGACGCTGGTCGCCCAGCGCGTCGAAAGCCTGCGCAATCCGGCCGGCAAGAGCTTCGAGGACCGCACCCCCGACGGGCGCGTTTACCGCATCCGCCGCCGCCGCGCTTCCGGCGGCGGCACCGTCACCGTGATGACCGACATCACCGAGCAGAAAAAGGCCGAGCGGGAGCTTCTCGAGGCCAAGCGACAGACCGAGGAGGCCAACGCGCGCGTCACCGAGCAGAATATGGTTCTCGAGGGCCTAGCCTCCAAGCTGTCGAAGTACCTCTCACCCCAGATCTATCAGTCGATCTTCAGCGGCAGCCAGACCGTGGAGATCTCGGCCAAACGCAAGAAGCTCACCATCTTCTTCTCCGATATCGCCGGCTTCACCGAGATCACCGACAACCTGGAGTCGGAGGAGCTGACCGACGTTCTCAACCACTACCTAACCGAAATGTCGACAATCGCCCTTCAGTATGGCGCCACCATCGACAAGTACGTCGGCGACGCCATGCTGCTGTTCTTTGGCGATCCCGAGTCGAGGGGGGTGAAGGAGGACGCCAAGGCCTGCGTGATGATGGCGATCGCCATGCAGCGCCGCATGCGCGAGCTGGAGCATGAGTGGCGAGGACGCGGGCTGCAACAGCCGTTCCGCATACGGATAGGAATTACCACGGGATTCTGCACGGTCGGCAACTTCGGCAGTCGCGACCGCATGGACTACACCATCATTGGCAACGAGGTGAACCTGGCCGCGCGTCTCCAATCCGCTGCCGAGCCGGGCGGCATTCTTCTATCCCACGAGACCAACGCGCTCGTTCAAGACATCGTGTTGACCGAGGAATACCCGCCGATGACGGTCAAGGGCTTCCTGCGGCTGATCAAGACCTACAAGCTGCTCGGCACTTACAAGGAACTGGTCGATGAGGGCAAGGTCGTGCTGCAAGAGCGGGAGGGACTGCGCGTGCTGGTCGACCTCACCAAGCAGGTCAGCTCGGAAGCAATCGCGGTTCTGGAGGAGGTGCTTTCCGAGCTGAAGAAACGCAGCGCGGAGGCGCGCTCGGACAAGCCCCGTTCCTGACCCCATGGAGCAGGCTGCTACCACCCGATGATGCGAGATTGATGCAGACGGAGCCCGACCGCCCGCATGCGCACACCGCCCGGGTAATCCGCTTGCAGCATTTCCTGCTCAGCGCCCCGGCGCCGTGTTGGCAACACTGGCATCCTTCAGCGCAATACCCATCACGCCGGCCTGTTCCGGTTGCGCGGCTGGTTGCGCCGGGGCAGTGGCCGGCTGGCCCCCGCCTATCAGCACGAGCGGCCGATCATCCGCACAGGTCCTGATGCCGCGCACGCCTTCGACCATCCAGCGCCCGCCCGTGCTTGCCGCACGGCGATACTTGTTTCCCCACTCCGACACGCGGGCCTGAGCCTGGCGCCGGATCGATTCGGAGGCACTGCAGAAGATGTCTTGGTAGATATCCTCGATCCACACCCGCTCGGATGCAGGCGCGTTCTCGACTGCGACCGAAATCAGGGCGAGCGCCGTCGGCGGGTCGCG
>DATLZB010000129.1:0-2158 GCA_035574175.1 Hyphomicrobiaceae bacterium | reverse complement strand
TGCACCGTGTTCGCGGCCATTTCCGGGTCCTCGGTCGCAACCGCGCTCACGATCGGGACCGCCGCGATCCCGCAGATGCTGAAATACGGCTACGACCCGAAGAGCGCCTACGGCGCGGTCGCTGGCGGCGGCACGCTCGGCATTCTGATCCCGCCCTCGGCGCCGATGGTCCTCTACGCGGTCGTGGCCGAGGCGTCCATCGGCGCGCTGTTCATGGCCGGCGTGCTGCCCGGGCTCATGCTGGCGCTGGTCTTCGCACTCTATTGCATGGCCACCGAATGGCGGCGCGAAAAGCGGCTCGGCCGGCGGCACCTGCGCCCGCCGCGCGCAAGTGCGCGCGAGATGCTGCGCGCCGTCCGCTCGTCGTTCTGGGCGCTGACGCTGCCGCCCTTCGTTCTGTTCGGGATGTATTTCGGCATTTTCACGGCCACCGAAGCGGCCGGCAGCGGCGCGCTCTGGGCGCTGCTGATCGCGTTCGTGATCTATCGCACGCTCAGCCTCCGCGACATCTGGGACGGCGCCGCCGAGGCCGCGCGCACCTCGGCCGTGCTGTTCCTCATCATCATCGGCGCGGCCCTGTTCGGCGACGTGCTCACGAAGCTGCGCGTGCCGGACCAGCTCGTGAAGCTCGTCGTCGAGTACAAGCTCAGCAAGCTCGAGTTCCTGCTCGCGGTCATGGCGCTGCTGTTCGTGCTCGGGCTCGTGCTCGAGTCGATCTCGATCATCCTGATCACGACGCCGGTGCTGCTGCCCGTTCTGAACACCCTCGGCATCGACAAGGTCTGGTACGGCGTGCTGCTCACCATCAACCTTGAGCTGGCGCTGATCTCGCCGCCGGTCGCCATGAACCTGGTGGTGATCAAGTCCATCACCAAGGCGCCGCTGGCCGAGATCAACAAGGCCGCGGTCCCCTACATGCTGATGCTCGCCATGGCGATCTTGGTTTTGATGCTGGCGCCCGACATCGCCCTATGGCTGCCGCAGACCATGGGCTATGCGACCCGATGATGATCCGGTATCCGGCTCAGCCCGCCCGATGAGTTTCCTCGATCGCATCCGCGCCTGTAATCGGCGCGACCTATCCCATTACCGGCCGTTCCACGTCGATGGCGTACATATCGGCTTTGTGCGGCAGGATATGGCGGAGGCCGTACGGCCGTACGCGAACACCTTCCACGTGTCGGAAAAAGCAGTCGTACTGAACCCAGAGCTCCGCAGCTTCGACCAGCGTACGGCGGCCGTGGAGCGGGTCTTAAAGGCTTTATCCGATAGCGGAATAATGTCTCCCTGGCGCAACGAGCCGTACGCGGTCACGCCTGCTTTCGGCGCCCGCGCAATGTTCGCCATGGAACGTGCGGCTATCCCCCTGTTTGGCATACGTGCGTACGGCGTACACTTAAATGGCTATGTACGTGAGGGTGACCGTCTTTTCATGTGGATTGGACGGCGCTCTCGGAACAAACCCACCTATCCCGGGCTCCTCGATAATACCGTGGCCGGCGGGCTGCCTTATGGAATGACGGCCCGGAACTGCCTGATAAAGGAGTGCGCAGAGGAGGCGGGCATTCCCGAAGAATGGGCGGCTCGCGCCCCGGCGGTCGGCGCCATTACCTATTGCGCCGAAACGACG
This sequence comes from Hyphomicrobiaceae bacterium, assembly GCA_035574175.1. Lineage (GTDB taxonomy): Bacteria > Pseudomonadota > Alphaproteobacteria > Rhizobiales > Hyphomicrobiaceae > DATLZB01. The sequence goes on along the minus strand of DATLZB010000129.1, from coordinate 528 downwards.
GAGGGCCTCCGGCCCGACGTTCTCTTCTGCTACGACCTCGAGCTGCCGCGCGAATTTCGGCCGGCCTGCCGCGACGGCGAGCTCGAAAGCTTCGCGCTGATGCCGATCGAGGAGGTCGCGGCCATCGTGCGCGACACCGAGGAGTTCAAGTTCAACTGCAATCTCGTCATCATCGACTTCCTGGTCCGTCACGGCATTCTCGGCCCTGACGACCCCGACTACGTCGCCATCGTTCAGGGCCTGCATCAATGACCGCAACCGATCTGGCGCTCGCTTCCGCCACCGAGCTCGTGCGCCTCTACAAGAGCAGGAAGGCCTCGCCCGTCGAGGCGGCCAAGGCCGCGCTCGCGCGCATCGCCAAGCACAACCCGGCGCTCAACGCCTTCGTCCTCGTCGACGAGCGGGCGGCGCTCGCCGCGGCGCGGGCGTCCGAGAAACGCTGGGCGAAGAAGAAGCCGCTCGGCCCGGTCGACGGCGTCCCGACCACGATCAAGGACATCATCCTGACCAAGGGCTGGCCCACTCTGC
>DATLZB010000128.1:0-3487 GCA_035574175.1 Hyphomicrobiaceae bacterium | reverse complement strand
ATGACGACGCCCGACCCCGTCGCCCTTGCCCAGGACCTAATCCGCTGCCCGAGCGTGACGCCCGAGGAAGGCGGCGCGCTGACCCTGATGCAGTCCGTGCTGGAGGCGGCGGGCTTTGCCTGCCATCGGCTCAAATTCTCGGAGGCAGGAACGCCGGACGTGGAGAACCTCTACGCCCGCTTCGGCAGCGGCAGCCCCCACCTCTGCTTTGCCGGCCATAGTGACGTTGTTCCGCCCGGCGACGATGCCGCCTGGTCCCATCCACCGTTCGCGGGCGACATCGTCGATGGCATTCTCTACGGTCGGGGCGCCGTCGACATGAAGGGGGCGATCGCCTGCTTCACGGCCGCCGCCCTCGGCCATCTGAAGGAGCGCGGGCGGAGTGCCCCGGGCTCGATCTCGTTCCTCATTACCGGCGACGAGGAGGGCCCCTCGATCAATGGCACTGCCAAGGTTCTGAAATGGCTCGCCGCGCGAGGAGAGCGGCTCGACGCCGCCATTCTCGGCGAGCCGACCAGCGTCGAGCGGGTCGGTGACGAACTCAAGATCGGCCGCCGCGGCAGCCTCAACATCGACCTGCTCGTTTCGGGTAAGCAGGGCCATTCGGCCTATGCGCATCTCGCCGAAAATCCGATCCCCAAGCTCGCCCGGCTCATCGACCGCCTGTCGACCACGCGCCTCGATGCCGGTTCCGCCCACTTCGAACCTTCGAGCATTGAGGCGACCGTCATTTCGGTGCCGAACCGGGCTTCTAACGTGATCCCGTCGGAAGCGCGTGCCAAGATCAACATCCGCTACAACGACCTCTGGACGCGGGACCGCGTTGAGGCGCGCGTGCGCGAGGTTTGCGCCGAGGCTGCGCGCGAGGTCGGCGCCCGTTACGCCCTGAGTTTCGAGAGCACGGGGGATGTATTCCTGTCGAAAGGCGGACCGCTCGTTTCGACCGTGATCGAGGCTGTGGCGGCTGTGACCGGCACCGCGCCGAGGCTCAGCACCGGCGGCGGCACCTCCGATGCCCGCTTCATCCACAGCTACTGCCCGGTCGTGGAGCTCGGCCTCGTCAACAAGACGATCCATCAGGTCGACGAGAATACGCCGGTCCGCGACCTCGAGCGCATGACCGAGATCTACGCGATGGTTCTCAAGCGCTACTTCGGAGCAGCCGGTGCATGAACAGCGGCCAAATGCTCAGTGCGCGCCGGTCCGTGCACTTGCCCTCTGACGGATGTGCTCGCCGACCGCCGTCCACGCCCATGCCCGCACGGCATCTCCGCGGCGCTCGTTGAGATCGGCGAGAAAATCCGCGATGCCCTCCGCCAGAGCCCCGTGCCGTCCTTCCAGCGCTACGGCCATCTGCGCGACCTCGCGCGGTGTCGGTGTGACGTCTTCATCAGAGTGCGAGCGCACGACCATCCCTCGCGTTTGATCCGATCCTCCCCCTCCCGCTTGCAAGATCGGCGCCAACCCGGCCTGCGCGGCGGGCGGCGTCGGATCATGCAGACGGCTTTGCCCGCTTGCAATGAAGTCGCAATTTGGCGCAGGGCTTTTGCCGGAGGCCGGCACGCGTACCAGAATGGTGCGGTCTCACAGCCTGCTACTGGGATTTGGTGGCAGTCGATGACGCCGCGGCGGCACCCTGCTTTGGATTGGGCTTGGGCCGTGCCGGAGTCTTGGCGGCGCCACCTGCTGGCGTGCTGTCGGCTGTACCTGCTTTCCTGTCTGCCGACCCGTTCTTGGCCGCGACGCTCCCCTCCGCCTGACCGGCCGCTTCCACCGGCTCTGCCGTTTTCGCCGCCGCTGCCGTCTTCGCCCGCTGCTGCTTGGCTTTCTGCTTGGCCTCGATGACCCTGCGCACCCGGCTGCCGCATTCGCTGGACCGTAACAGGTTGCGCACGCTGACGACGTCTTTCGCCACCTCCGATGTGACCGGACTGTCCACCGTGGGAGCGCCGAACAGCGCCGCCCAGGCGTGAGTATTGAACCCATGCTCGAGCAGGCTCTGGGCGCGGAGCGTGCGCTCGGCCCCGGTGCGCTCACCGAGCACGACCGCCATCAGACGGACGCCCTCGCGCGTGGCGCTGGCGACGAGATTGAAGCCAGAATCGCAAATGAACCCGGTCTTCATGCCGTCGCTGCCCTCGAACGTTTTGAGAAGCTGGTTGTGCGTGCCCATGCGCACCTTGCCGAGCCTCATGTCGGGCATGGCCCAGTAGTGATTGTACTCGGGGAAATCGCGCACCACCGCCCGTGCCAGGCGGGCGAGATCGCGGGCGGTAGTGACCTGGTCGGCGGCCGGCAGCCCGCTGGCGTTGACGAATCTCGTCCGCGTCATTCCGAGCCGGGCCGCCGTCTCGTTCATCCTGTCGACGAACCGCGCCTCGCTTCCGCTCACCGCCTCGGCGAGCAGAACGGCAACATCGTTGGCAGATTTGATGATCAGCGCCTTGATTGCCGTGTCGATCGACATCTCGGCCCCGACGGGCAGGCCGACCTTGCTCGGCGGCTGGGCATGGGCGGCCTCGCTGTACTTGGCCTTGGTTTCCAGGGTCAGATGGCCGGACCGCAGCGCCTCGAACACCACATAGGCGGTCATGATCTTGGTCAGCGACGCTGGGTGCCAGAGGTCGTCTTGATCCTCCGCGTAGAGCACCCGTCCGCTTTGCGCATCAAAGAGCAGCGCCGGGCCGGCAGCGGCACTCGACGGCAGCATGATGCCGGTCAACAGCAGCGCAGCAAGGAATGGGCGAATGGGCACGCTTCCTCCTCGGATGCCGACTGGCGCGTTAGCATATTCGCGCGCGCCTCAGCAACCGCTGCAGGACACACCCCATCGACTAACTGCTGCCGCCTCAGGCCGCCGATCTTTTGGCGTCGTGCGCGGCCCGATCGAGGATCGGCATCAGCTCCTGCGTGTCCTTGGGCCGCCGCGCCTTGCCCTCGAAATAGGAGCCGGCCGCTATGGCGAGGCTCTGATGGTAAATTTCGCCGTCGACCCGAGCCGTATTCTTGAGCTCGACATCGAGACCGCGGACCACCCCGACAACCTCCCCCTCAATGGACACCTTTTGGCCGACGACGGTTCCCTCCACCTTGCCGTTCTTGCCGATCACGATTTCGATGCCGTGCAGGTCCGCTTGCAGTTCGCCATCGACCTGAAGCGCGCCCTTCGTAATGATCGTGACCTGCGTGCCCAGAATGCACAGATCGTTGCTGATCACCGATGTCGTGAGCGGCGCTCCTGGCGCCACCGGGCGCGATGGTGTGGCCGCCGGCGCCTGCCGTGTTTCGGTACCGTTTCCCTCTCGCGTGAAACTCCGCCCGAGTGCCATGACGCTCTCCCCGTTACGCTAGGCTGAATCGACATTCAGCGCATCCATAGCATGGCTCCGGCGAGGCATAGGAAGGCGAGGAAGTGACAGGCGCGGCGGTCGTAGCGAGTGGCGAGGCGTCGAAAATGCTTCAACTTGTTGAAGCAGCGCTCGATGCG
>DATLZB010000127.1:0-27476 GCA_035574175.1 Hyphomicrobiaceae bacterium | reverse complement strand
CTGCGATGGCTGGATGAAGGAGCCCATCTTTACGTCTGCGGTGACGAAAAGGGCATGGGCCGCGACGTGGAGGCCGCACTCGCACGCATCCTCGCGGAGCAGGCCGGCGGCGACCAGGAGGCTGGCCGCGTTCGGCTCGAGGAGTTGCGCCGCACTGGCCGCTATCAGCGGGACGTTTACTGAGCTTAAAGGCGCGTTGAGTCGCGCCGATCCGCATGACCGACAAGCGCTCGAAGAACGAACTGATCAAGGAGCGGAGCCGCTACCTGCGGGGCACCATTGCCGAGGGTCTCGGCCAGGTAGTGACCGGCGCCATCTCCGAGGACGACGCCCAGCTCACCAAATTCCACGGCACCTACCTCCAGGATGATCGTGACGTCCGGGCCGAGCGGGCAAAGAAGAAGCTCGAGAAGGCCTACAGCTTCATGGTTCGCGTGCGCGTACCGGGTGGCGTCGTCACCCCCGCCCAGTGGCTGGCCCTCGACCGGATCGCCAGCGACTACGCCAACGGCACCCTGCGGCTCACCACCCGCCAAGCCTTCCAGTTCCACGGCGTCATTAAGTCGAACCTGAAGCGCACCATGCAGGCGATCAACGCCGCCCTGCTCGACACCCTGGCCGCCTGTGGCGACGTCAATCGCAACGTGATGGCGGTTGCCAACCCGTTCCTGTCGAAGGCCCACGCCGAGGCTTGGGACCTCGCCCGCGCCATCAGCGCCCACTTGCTGCCGCGCACCGGCGCCTATCACGAGATCTGGCTCGACGGCGAGAAGGTGGAGGACAAGAGCGGACCGGCCGGTGCGAACGAGGAACCCATCTACGGCGCCCACTACCTGCCGCGCAAGTTCAAGACCGTGGTGGCGGTGCCGCCATCGAACGACGTGGACGTGTTCGCGCAGGACCTGGGCTTCATCGCCATCGTCGAGAACGGCAAGGTTGCGGGCTATAACGTCACCGTCGGCGGCGGCATGGGGATGACTCATGGCGAGCCCGACACCTTTCCGCGCACGGCGGACGTGCTCGGCTTCTGTCTGCCCGAGCAGGCTGTCGACGTTGCCGAGAAGGTGGTGACCATCCAGCGCGACTGGGGCAATCGCGAGAACCGCAAGCGGGCCCGCCTCAAGTACACGATCGAGGATCGCGGGCTCGCAGCCTTCAAGGCCGAGCTGGAGGCGCGCCTCGGTTATCGGCTCGCAGCCCCGCGGACGTTCCATTTCGACTCGACCGGCGACCGGATCGGCTGGCGGCAGGGCGCCGACCGCAAGTGGCACTTGACGCTGTTCGTTGAGAATGGTCGCGTCAAGGACCGGCCCGGGCATAGCCTGCGCACCGCTCTGCGCGAGATTGCCGCGATCCACACCGGCAAACTCGTGCTGACCTCCAACCAGAATTTGATCATTGCCCAGGTCACGGCTGCAGCGCGGCGCAGGATCGAGGCCATCCTCGCCGAGCACGGCATCGATATCGCCACCTCATCCGGCCTGCGTCGCAACAGCATGGCCTGCGTGGCGCTGCCGACCTGCGGTCTGGCGCTTGCTGAGAGCGAGCGGCTGCTGCCGGGCCTCGTCACCGCACTGGAGGACGTGCTCGACAAGGCCGGGCTGCGCGATGACGACATTGTCATTCGCATGACCGGCTGCCCGAACGGCTGCGCCCGGCCCTACCTCGCCGAGATCGGCCTGGTCGGTCGCAGCCCCGGTCTCTACAATGTCTATCTCGGCGCCGCCTTCGACGGCTCGCGGCTCAACAAGCTCGTCGCTCACGATCTCGATCAGGCCGGGATCGTGGCGCTGCTCGAACCGATACTGATGGACTATGCCAAGTCGAGGCGAAAAGGCGAGCGCTTCGGAGACTTCGTCATTCGCGCCGGCTACGTCGCACCCACTACTGCTGGCAACCGCTTCCATGAGGATATCGTGCTTGCCGGCCGATCCCGCTCATAGCGCTTCCGCGAGACCTTTGGCCCCGATGGGAAAGAAGCCGTCGCGGCAGTTCTTGGCGAGCACCTCGCAGAACGTCCCCGTCCTCGCCCGGTGGGTGTAGACCTTGGCCGGATCGGTCTGCTCCGTGTACACGGTATAGCGTCGGGAAGGGGCGCGCTCACGCACCACGATGAAATCGAGATAGACGGGCACGTGCTTGGCTTGTATCCCTTCGCGGCTCGAAATCGACCAGCCGCAGCCCGTGCGGCCGCACGGCACGGCATCGTCGAGGCGACCGGCAACCTCCAGGATCGAAATACGTTCGGCCGAGGACGTCCGGCGCCAAAAAATGTCGTAGTCTGGATCCTGGGCCTCCCATGAGCCCGTGTCGGGGTTGCGCACCTCAAGAAACGAATGTGAATTGAGGGTAGCCGCGTCATAGATATCGATGCGCCGCGTTGCAAAGCCCATGGCCCTGAGAACGGCCGATACGAGCGCGGTCCTCGTGCTGCATTCCATGTGGGCCGGTCTGGCGCGCAGGCCGCGCGCATGAGCAACGACCTTCTCGGCCATCACATAGGGCGTGCGCCAGTCGGCATAGAATTCGGCGTCCGCCACATGGCGGCTGTGATCGTTGACGAATGCTCGAACGGCATCGACCTTCGTGTGGAAATCGGCCGCCGGTGGCAGTGCGATCAGGCCGACGATCTCCCTCGCCGCCGCCTCATAGCGCCGCTCGCTCCACCAGCTGGCACCCGCGCGCGCGCCAAGGCCCGCCGCCACGAGGAGCCCGACGCCCGCCAGCAGTAGCCACTTTCTGACCCGCAACCACCTGAAGATCGGGCGCATGGCCCCCCTCGGATTACCGGCCATCGCCCCCTCGAGGCCAATGACCCATCGAACGGTCGTCTCCCCGCCCGGAAGCCACGACGACACGGCCCAAAGTACCGGAGCCGGCGGCCCGCAGCAATGCGTAGGGTCTGATGCCTGTGGCGAGCCACCCGGTCCGGCCGCCCGCTACCCCACTGCCATGGCGATGCCGCGTGCGCTCAAGATGACCACCACTGAGCCGACCAGCACCATCAGCACTCTGTCGGGTAGGTGCTTGGTAGCGAGAGCAGCGAACGGTGCGGCGAGCACCCCTCCGATGACGAGCCCGGCGATGATCGGCCACAGCTCGAGCCCGATGGTCAGCAAGAAGGTAGCCGAGATGGTTGCCGTGACGAAGAACTCGGCGAGGTTCACCGAGCCGATCGCGTAGCGGGGCGTCGCCCCCTGCCCGAGCAGGGTCGAGGTCACGATCGGTCCCCAGCCCCCACCACCGATCGAGTCGAGAAGCCCGCCCGCGAATCCGAGCGGTGGCACAGCGCGCAGCGGCAGCCCCGGCGCCGGCTTGTGCTTCAGCGCCTTCCAAAGGATCAGAACACCAAGCAGCAGGAGGTAGGCATTGATGTAGGGCCGGATCGTATCGCCCGGTAAAGTGGTGAGCACATAGGCTCCGAGGGCGCCGCCGATCATGCCGGGCACCGCGATGCGCCACACGAGCTGGCGGTCGATGTTGCCGAGCCGCCAGTGCGCCGCGCCCGAAGCGCCGGTCGTGAACGTCTCCGCCGCGTGAACGCAAGCGCTTGCCGTGGCCGGCGGCACACCGAAGCTCAACAGCACCGAGGTCGAGGTGACGCCGTAGGCCATGCCGATCGCGCCGTCGATGATCTGGGCGGCAAAACCTACGGCCACGAACAGCAGTATGTCGTCCCACATAAGGTCGCTTGAGACTTTGGAGTTTGAAAGAGGATAGCTCGAGATGCCGGCGCCCGTCGAACCGCCGCGCTCACCGCCGCGAACACTGATCGTCGACTTCGAGTTCCACCGGCACGCCCGCTGCCGCAAGCAGCAGCGCGACTTCGTTCGCTCGGCGGCGGAACTCCTGCCGGTCTCGTGCGCTGGTTCCGAGGTCCTTGCACAGGCCCCGTTCCAGCATGGCGTGTGTCAGCACGAAGGTTTGTGCCTTGCCGGGCCGCGCCGCTGCTTGTACCTCGAGCAAGGCGCCGCCCGCCACGCTCGCTCCGCTCACCGCATCGACGAGCATGAATGTGCCGGTTCCGGGATTGGCCGCGAACGTGTCGAGCGCCGCCGCTCGGCTGAGCTCGATGCGCGCGAGCGCGATGTCGTTGGCAAAGCAGTGCGAGGCCGACGTGCGGCCGAGAGTCTCGAGATCGAGCACGGATTGAATCTCGAGCGCGGCGACCGGAACGAGATCAGTCGCCGTGCGCAGCAGGTAGCCCGTATCGCCGTCGAAGCCCTTGTCGGACAGCCACACGAGCTGCGTCTCCAACCTCGTCGCGGCCGTCGGGGGCGACTGCGGTGAGGCCAGCACAGCACCGCGTGCGACGTCGATATCGGCATCGAGCTGCACGACGACCGCTTGGCCATGCACAGCCCTCTCGAGGTCCCGGTTCATCGTGGCGATGCGCACGACCCGTGCATGCCTGCCGCTCAGCACATCGACGACCTCCTCGCCGACCCGCACCGTGCCCGCGCTCACCGTGCCGGCGAGCCCCCGGAAATCGCGGCCGTCGCGGAGCACCATCTGCACCGGCATCCGAAATGGAAGGTCAGCCCGCGCCGTAGCCGGCTCCATTCCCTCAAGATGCTCGATGAGCGTCGGTCCCGAGTACCAGGGCGTGGCGGTCGAGCGCATTGCAACGTTTTCGCCGGACAGCGCGCACACGGGAATGGCAATCGCCTCGGTGAAGCCGAACCGCCCGACGAGAGCCGCAAAGTCGGCCTCGATGCTCCGGAAGCGTTCCTCGCTCCAGGCAACCAGATCCATCTTATTGACCGCCAGCACCACGCTCCTGATACCGACGATATCGAGGATCGCTGCATGTCGCCGGGTTTGGCGCTTCACGCCGTGACGAGCATCGACCAGCATCACCGCGACGTCGGCGTGGGAGGCGCCGCTCGCCATGTTGCGCGTGTACTGCTCGTGGCCAGGCGAGTCGATTACCACGAAGCGGCGCCTCGCCGTATCGAAGTAACGCCAGGCGATGTCGATGGTGATGCCCTGTTCGCGCTCCGCCACTAATCCGTCAACAAGCTGGCTGTAGTCGAGATGGCCGTTGATTCCGGCCGAACGGGCCGACAGTTTCAGGCTCTCGCGGTGATCCTCGTAGAGGTCGGAGGCGTCCCACAGCAGCCTGCCGATCAACGTCGATTTGCCGTCGTCGACCGAGCCGCAGGTCAACAGCCGCACGATGCCGTTGAGGTCCCGCGCGTAGGCCGGCACCCGCTCTGCGTTTGCCATCGAGGTGAGCGCCGTCATCAGAAGTAGCCTTCCTGTTTCTTGCGCTCCATTGCGCCTGTCTGATCGTGGTCGATGAGGCGCCCCTGGCGCTCGGATGTGCGGGCGGCGAGCGTCTCAGCGACGACGCTGGCGATGTCGACGGCATTCGACGGCACGGCGGCGGTGAGCGGCCAACAGCCGAGCGTGCGAAATCGCACCCGCCGCATCACCGGCCGTTCGCCGGGACGCAGCGGCATACGGTCGTCGTCGCGCACGATGAGCTGTCCGTTGCGCTCCACCGTCGGCCGCTCCGCCGCGAAGTAGAGCGGCACCACTTCGAGTCCTTCTCGTGCGATGTAGCGCCACACGTCCTTCTCGGTCCAATTCGACAAGGGAAAGATGCGGGCCGTTTCGCCGGGCCCGAGCCGGCCGTTGAGCAGCCACCACATTTCCGGGCGCTGGCGGCGCGGATCCCAGCGGTGGCCTTCCGAGCGGAACGAAAAGATGCGCTCCTTTGCCCGCGAGGCCTCCTCGTCGCGTCGCGCCCCGCCGAAAGCCGCATCGAAACCATGAACGTCGAGCGCCTGCTTCAACGGCTGGGTCTTCATGATGTCGGTGTAGACGGAGGGGGCGTAGTCGAACGGATTGATGCCGCGCTTAAGCCCCTCCTCATTGACGTGAACGATGAGTTCGAGGCCGTGCTCGCGCACGGTGCGATCGCGGAACGCGATCATGTCGCGGAATTTCCACGTCGTATCCACGTGGAGCAGCGGGAACGGCGGCTTTTGCGGCCAGAACGCTTTGCGCGCAAGGTGGAGCAGGACGGTTGAATCCTTGCCGATCGAGTAGAGCAGAACCGGTCGCCGGAACTGCGCTGCCGCCTCGCGGAAGATATGGATGCTCTCTGCCTCAAGCAGATCGAGATGCGAAAGGGTGACGGTCATGCTGCAGCACCCTGCCTGCGCGCGGTGTGCAGCCCGCACTCCTTGCCGTCCTCCTTCTCCCACCACCAGCGCCCGGCCCTGATGTCTTCGCCCGGACGAATTGCCCGGGTGCACGGCTGGCAACCTATGGAAGGGAAGCCCTTGGCATGCAGCGGGTTCACCGGGACGGCGTTCGACGTGATGTAGCTGGCGAGGCGTTCGCCCGACCAGTCGGCGAGCGGGTTGAGCTTGACGAGACCGCGCGCTTTGTCCCATTCGGCAAGCGCCACGGACGAACGGCCCGCCGACTGTTCCCGCCTCAAGCCGGTGATCCAGCCGGCCGCGCCGTCGAGTGCGCGCTCCAGCGGGCGCACCTTTCGCACCTCGCAGCACGCTTTGCGGTTCTCGATCGACACGCGGAACCCCATGATGCCATCGCGCGCGACCAGCTCTTCGACTTCGCTCGCATCCGGCGCGACCACGCGAATCCTGAGTCCATAACGGAGCTCGCTCTCATTGAGGGTCTCGAGCGTCTCGGGAAAATGCCGGCCGGTGTCGAGGGTGAACACATCGACGGCCGCCCCCGACGAGGCGATCGCATGGAGAATGGCTTGGTCCTCCAGTCCGAGGCTCGTCGAAAAGGTGAGCCTGCCTTCGATGCTGGCTGCAATGGCCGCGATTCGATCCTCAAGCTCAACGATCGCCGCCAGCCGGCGGTCGAGGGCCTGCACTTCGATAGGGGTCATGTGGGTCTCCGCGTTCGCGAAGATATTGGAAGCAGATTGCCTGATGAAGGCCGCTGCGCAAATAAAAATAGAATACCATTTCAGAACTTTGGGCAGGGGAGAATTTCATACCTGAAGGGCGTAGGAGAGAATGGCGTCGTAGCCAGGCTATTGGAGCTGCGCACGCAGGGCAGCCGCGGCGGCAATGGGACCGACCACGGCAGACGCCAGCGAGACGGCAACAAGCAGCAGGAGCGGCGCCACCAAGCTGCCCGGGGGAGCCAGCACTGCCGCCACGGCGGAAATGCCGAAGATCAGTGTTGGCACGTAGAGCGGCAGTACCAGCAGTGCGATCAGCAGCCCGCCGCGGCGCGCGCCGAGGGTCAGCGCCGCTCCGATCGCCCCGAGAAAGCTGATCGCCGGCGTTCCGGCCATGAAAGTGAGGGCCATTGCCGGATAAGCGGCAAGCTCGAGGTTGAGCAGCAATCCCAGTCCGGGCGCCAGCAGCATCAGCGGCACACCTGTGGACAGCCAGTGTGCAAGGCTCTTAGCCGCCGCCACCAGCTCGAGCGGCAGCGGTCCGGTGGCCATGACCTCGAGCGCGCCGTCCTCATGGTCGGCTTCGAACATGCGCGGCAGCGACAGCAGCGCCGCGAGCAGGAAGCCGATCCACAGCACGCCCGGGGCGATGCGCGACAGCAGGTTGAGATCGGGCCCGAGACCCAATGGCAGCAGGGTGACGATGACGAGATAGAAGCCGAGCGCGGTGCCCGCGGCACTGCCTTCGCGCAGGGCGATTCTGAGATCGCGTCGCAGGAGAACGAGGAATGTCGTCATGCCGTCCCCGCGCCGTCGCCGAGCCGCAGCTCGATGGCGGCGGGCAGCGCAAGCGTCACGTGGGTGGCCGCGATGAGCAGCCCTCCCTTGGCCAAGTGAGCCGCCATCACCTGCCTCAGCACTTCCGTTCCCGCCGCATCGAGCGACGCGGCGGGTTCGTCGAGCAGCCATAGGGGCCGTTCGGCAGCAAGCAGTCGCGTCAGGGCCAGCCGTCGGCGCTGCCCGGCCGAGAGGTAGGCCGCGGGCACGTGAGCAAGGCCCGACAGCCCGAAGCGCTCGACCGCCGCCTCGTGGGCCCCATCCGAACCTCCGAGAAAGCGGCACCAGAAGCGCACGTTTTCGCCGACCGTCAGCGTTCCCCTCACCGCATCGCGGTGCCCGAGATAGTGGCATTGCTCCGCGATTGGGTGTGCTGTGCTGGCGCCCTCGAGCCTGATCCTGCCGCCGAGCGGCGCCACGAATCCTACGAGCGTCTTGAGCAGTGTGGATTTGCCCGAACCATTGGGACCGGTAACCTCCAGCGCCCTACCGGCTTCCACGCGGAAGGAGCAGGGCCCGAACAGCATTCGCTCGCCGCGCCCGATGCTCACATTTTCGGCGATCAGTTGCATGACGGTGCGGAAAGGGCGGAACCGGCGGGCGGCGAGTGCGCGCCGGCCGGCCCACGCGAACGCCATTGGTCCTCCGCGCGCAACGCTATATAAGAAGCACGCTCTTTGTGACGCTAGCGCAAAAACGGGGCGCTCCTGCCGAATGCCGGTCGCGGGCCGGCCGGAGGAGAGAGCAAGATCCCTTCCGCCGGCGCTCCGGCGGCGCGGCTTAAACACCGTTGAGGAGGACCTGAACGTGACCGCGCAAGCACCCGTTTCGCTCGACAGCTTCAAGTGCCGCACCACGCTGGACGTCGGCGGCAGGAAATACGTCTACTACTCGCTTTCGCTCGCCGAGAAGAACGGCCTACCTGGCATCTCGCGCCTCCCCTACAGCCTCAAGGTGCTGCTTGAGAACCTGCTGCGGTTCGAGGATGGCCGTTCGGTGACCAAAGACGACATCCTCGCCATCGCCGCGTGGCTTGACAACAAGGGGAAGGTGGAGAGGGAGATCGGGTTTAGGCCCGCGCGCGTGCTGATGCAGGACTTCACGGGCGTGCCGGCCGTGGTCGATCTGGCCGCCATGCGGGACGGCATGACGCTGCTTGGCGGCGACCCCAGGCGCATCAATCCGCTGGTGCCGGTAGATCTCGTCATCGACCACTCGGTCATCGTTGACAGCTTCGGCAACCCCTCCGCCTTCGCCCGCAATGTGGAGCTCGAGTACGCCCGCAACGGCGAGCGCTATAACTTCCTTAAATGGGGCCAGGGTGCCTTTTCCAACTTCCGCGTTGTGCCGCCCGGCACCGGCATCTGCCACCAGGTAAACCTTGAGTACCTGGGCCAGACCGTATGGATCGCAAAGCAGGCTGACGGCTCCACCCTCGCCTACCCCGACACCGTGGTAGGTACCGACAGCCACACCACCATGATCAATGGCCTTGCCGTGCTTGGCTGGGGCGTGGGCGGCATCGAGGCGGAAGCCTGCATGCTTGGCCAGCCGCTCTCCATGTTGATTCCGGAGGTGGTCGGCTTCAAGCTCACCGGTCGGCTTAAGGAAGGTGTGACCGCGACCGACCTCGTGCTGACCGTTACGCAGATGCTGCGCAGGAAGGGCGTGGTCAACAAGTTCGTCGAGTTCTATGGACCTGGGCTCGACGGCATGACGCTCGCCGACCGCGCCACCATCGGCAACATGTCGCCGGAATACGGTGCAACCTGCGGCTTCTTCCCGATCGACCAGGAGACCTTGGCCTACCTTCGCATGACGGGCCGGGAGGACGCACGCATCGCGCTGGTTGAGGCCTATGCCAAGGCGCAGGGCCTGTTCCGCGACGCCCATTCCCCGGAACCCGTCTTCACTGAAACGCTGAGCCTCGACCTTGGCGACGTGGTTCCGTCGATGGCCGGCCCGAAGCGTCCCGAGGGCCGCATCTCGCTGAGCGATGTGAGCACCGGCTTCGCCAAGGCGCTTGAGACCGAGTATCGCCGCTCGGGCGAGCTCAACAAGCGCTACAAGGTTGCGGGCAAGGACTTCGACCTCGGCCACGGCGATGTCGTCATCGCAGCGATCACCAGCTGCACCAACACGTCCAATCCCAACGTGCTGATCGGAGCGGGTCTTCTGGCCCGCAATGCGGTTGAGAAAGGGCTGACCCGGAAGCCGTGGGTGAAGACCTCGCTGGCGCCGGGCTCGCAGGTCGTCGCCGCCTACCTCGAGAAGGCTGGTCTGCAGCCTTACCTCGACCAGCTCGGCTTCAACCTCGTCGGCTTCGGCTGCACGACCTGCATTGGCAATTCCGGGCCTCTCGAGGAGCCGATCTCCAATGCCATCAACGAGAACGGCATTATTGCGGCGGCGGTGCTGTCGGGCAACCGCAACTTCGAGGGCCGTGTTAGCCCGGACGTGCAGGCCAACTATCTGGCCTCCCCGCCGCTCGTCGTCGCCTATGCGCTCGCGGGTTCCGTGCAGAAGAACCTGGCTACCGAGCCGCTGGGCAAGGACCACAACGGCCGCGACGTGTTTCTCAAAGACATCTGGCCGACCAGCAAGGAGATCGCCGAGTTCATCGCTGCCAACGTCACCCGCGACATGTTCCGCGCCAAGTACGCCGACGTGTTCAAGGGCGACGAGAACTGGCGCAAGATCAAGACCAGCACGGGCCTCACCTACAACTGGAGCAGTGGCAGCACGTATGTGCAGAACCCGCCCTACTTTGAGGGCATCACCAAGACGCCGCAGCCCATTACCGACGTGGTCGGCGCGCGCATCCTGGCGCTCCTCGGCGACAAGATTACCACCGACCACATCTCGCCTGCCGGCAACATTGCCCGCTCCAGTCCGGCCGGCGCCTACCTGATCGAACGTCAGGTCCGCCCGGCGGACTTCAATCAGTACGGCACCCGCCGCGGCAACCACGAGGTGATGGTTCGCGGCACGTTCGCCAACATTCGCATTAAGAACCATATGGTCAAGGACGCGGCCGGCAACGTGAAGGAAGGCGGCTTCACCGTCCACTATCCCTCGGGCGAGACGCTGCCGATTTTCGACGCGGCCATGCGCTATAAGGCGGAAGGGGTACCCCTCGTCGTGTTCGCCGGCGTCGAGTACGGCAACGGCTCCTCGCGCGACTGGGCGGCCAAGGGCACTCGGCTTCTCGGGGTGCGGGCGGTCATCGCCCAGTCGTTCGAGCGCATTCATCGCTCCAACCTTGTTGGCATGGGTGTCGTTCCCTTCGTGCTTGAAGAAGGCACGTCGTGGCAGTCGCTCGGGCTCAAGGGCGACGAGACGGTCACCATTCGCGGCCTTGCCAGTGTCAAGCCCCGCCAGAAGATGGTCGCCGAGATCACTGCGGGCGACGGCACGCGGCGCGAGGTGCCGATCCTGTGCCGGATCGATACCCTGGACGAACTGGAGTACTACCGGCACGGCGGCATCCTGCCTTACGTGCTGCGCAACCTGGCAGCAGCCGCCTGACCGGGACTGCACGAGCCCTGCTTCGCAGCAACGCCCCTGCGTTGCTGCGTCTTCCGTTGGCGCTGGCGTTGCGGGCGCTCTCAAGCATTCGTGACTCGCAATTGAGCGTTCCCATGCGAATATCCGGCCCGGCGGATCCCCTAACGCAGATCACCATGCCTTGGCGGCGCGCACTGCTGGCCGGATTTGCGCTCATGACGGCTTTGTTGCCGGCTGCGGCGGGGCCGGAGGCGCGCCGCATGTCCGTGGTGGAGCTGTTTACGAGCCAGGGCTGTTCCTCATGTCCGCCGGCGGACGCGCTGCTCAAGACGTACGCCGACCGCCCGGACGTCGTGGCGCTGACGCTTAACGTGGACTACTGGGACTACCTCGGCTGGAAGGACACGCTGGCGAGCCCCAAGTACACCAAGCGCCAGCGCCACTATGCCAAGGCCTTCGGTGGCCAACCCTACACCCCGCAGGTCGTGATCAACGGAGCCGAGCACGTGATTGGCAGCCACGCCGCCGAAATCGACCTGGCCATTGAAAGAACCAGCGCCCGTCTTCAAGCCGCGTCGGTACCGCTGGCACTTGTCTCCGATGGCCGCACGCTGACCATCGAGATCGGTGCGGGCCCGGCCCTCGGCCTTTCCGGCACGGTGTGGCTGGCAGCGGTCCGTCCCAGGGTCGACGTCGACATTGAGCGCGGCGAGAATCGCGGACGCAAGCTCAGTTATTTCAATGTCGTGCGCGAGCTGACCCCCGTCGGCATGTGGTCCGGCAAACCCGTACGGCTCGAACTGCCTCACGTCGAAATACTGCGCGCTGGCGAGCGCTGCGCCGTTTGGCTGCAGGTCGAGACGAGCGGCCACATTGTCGCTGCTGCTTGGATGTCCCCGCGCTGACGTCGCCTCCCTCCGCGATCGAACCCCTCGAATGATGAAGAGCCGGCAGGGGAGAGCCGGCCCTTCTTGGAGAGGCAACGTAGGCATTCGGTTGCGAAAGTGGCCCGGTCAGACCTTGAAGCCCCGGGGGGCTGGGGGGCTAGGTAATCCAGGACTTCACGTCTGGAACCGGGCCAAGAGGCAACTGTCGCACTCTCGCAAACGTTTTTGGCGGTTTCAGGGTCCGATCGCGGTTCAATTTGGGCATTTGCCGTAGGCCGTCGCCTGCACGGCCGCACCGCCGACAAAGGCGCCGCTCGCCACGGCAGCATGGCCGCGCGCAGCGGCCTTGAATTTGCATCGCGCGCGCGACTATCTTGCATTCGATAACAAGAGGAGGCGCCATTGAGTGAAACCGATCCGACAATAACTTCAGCGCGCGCGCAGGTTGCCGATAGCCAGCGCGACGCGGCAAACACCACCACCATCGGCAAACTTCCCCAACCCGCCACCAAGACCTTCTTCAATCGCCGCGAACTCGCCGAAATATTGGCGGTCTACGGACGCAAGGTGGCATCCGGAGAATGGCGGGACTACGCCATCGACGACGGTCGCGACAAGGCCGTGTTTTCCGTGTTTCGTCGTGCGAGCGAGTTTCCGCTCTATCGCATCGAGAAGAACCCCAGGCTGATGCGCAAACAAGCGGGCTACGCCGTGGTGGCGGCGACCGGCCTGATCCTCAAGCGCGGCTCTGACCTGCGCCGCGTATTGGGCGTGCTCGACACGCGCCTGCGCGTCATCAGCCCTTGAGCCGCGTTTTCAGGCCCCTTAGCGCTCGACAGGCGGCTCGGTGTCGCCCTTGCCGAGCGCACGCTGCATGATGACGCTGTCGAGCCAACGGCCGTGCTTGAACCCCACCGAGTGGATGATCCCGGCAAAAACGAATCCGAGCGAACGGTGCAGTGCGATGGACGCGAAATTTGCGGAGTTACCGATCACCGCAATCATCTGACGAAAGCCCTTGCTCTCGCAGATGGAGATCAACTCGCCGAGCAGCGCCCGCCCCACGCCTTTGCCTTGGTCACCGTCGGCCACGTATACCGAATCCTCGACGCTGAACCGGTACCCGGGCCGCGCCTTGTAAGGGCCCGCGTAGGCATAACCGACGATGCGGCCGCCGGCCTCGGCTACGAGATAGGGGAAGCCGTCGGCCACCAGCGTCTCATAGCGCCGTAGCATCTCAGCCTCGTCTGGCGGCACGATCTCGAAGCTCGCTGAACCGTACAGTACAGCAGGTCGGTAGATTGCCGTTACCGCTGCGATGTCCGCCCTCGTTGCCGGCCGGACCACCACGTTGGCCATGCAGGTATCCCTCTGCGCGCCCCGTCGACAAACCAAGGGCCCCGCCGAGCTTGGCGGGGCCCCAGCATAGATAGCACCCACGCTCAGACTTCAGCCTACTCGTTGCGGCTGCCGAACAGCTGCAGCAGCGAGATGAACATGTTGATGAAGTCGAGGTACAGGCTGAGCGCACCCATGATCGCCGTCTTGGCGGCCATGGCCGCATCACCCGCGAGCGTATAGTAGGTATCCTTGATGCGCTGGGTGTCGTAGGCGGTCAGCCCCGCGAACACCAACACGCCGATCACCGAGATGGCGAACTGCAGTGCGCTCGACTGCAGGAAGATGTTGACCAGCGCCGCGATGATAATGCCGATCACGCCCATGATGAGGAACGAGCCCCACCCGGAAAGATCCTGCCTTGTGGTGTAGCCGTAGACGCTCAAGCCCGCGAACGCTGCCGCCGTGATGAAGAACACCTGCGTGATCGACTGCCCCGTGAACACCAGGAAGATCGACGACAGCGACACGCCCATGACCGCTGCGAACAGCCAGAAAGATATCTGCGCCGCGCCGATACTCATCGACTGCACCCGCATCGACAGGAAGATCACGAACGCGAGCGGGGCCAGCATGATCACCCAGCGCAGCGGCGAGCCATAGATCAGCTGAGCGAACTCCGCCGAGCTCAGCGCCATCTGGTAGGTCAGGTAGGCTACAACGCCCGTCAGCCCCAGGCCGCCGGCCATATAGTTGTAGACCGTGAGCATGTAGGCGCGCAGACCCTCGTCGACGGTAGCGACGCCGGTGCGCGCCGTGCCGGGTTGCGCATACCTGTTGTCGTACTGAGCCATGTGCTTTGATCCCATGATCCCTTGCAACTCGGGCCAAGTCGGCCCGCCCATGGAATATGACCGACCCGCCGGCCGCTTTCAAGGCGAACCGACCGATTCCGGACTGCCCTCGGACTTGTACGTAAGTATTCTCCGCACCCGTTCAAGCTGTTGGACGCCGGGCGACGCCGGGGCCGTTACCCACCTATTCGGACCTGAGGTAGGGCACGGCGGGCGCCCGCAGCACTTGCCAGGTGCCGAGCCCGCCCAGCGCTGCAACCAGCCCGATCGCGATCGCCAGCGCCTCCACCACGGCCAAGCCGGAGAAGGAAAATTCGAGCTCCATTACCTGGGTCACTGCAATCCAGGCGGCGATCGAACCCAACAGCGTTGCGAGCGCTGCCGTCAGGCAGGCGAGTAGCAGGTATTCGACGAAATGCGAGACGAGTATGCGCCGTCGGGTTGCGCCGATCGTCTTGAGGATCACGGCCTGCTTGATGCGCCGCCGCTGGGCGGTGGCGAGCGCACCGGCAAGAACCAGCCCACCGGCGGCCAGTGTAACGCTGCCCGCTACCCTGACGGCAACCATGACTTTGGCGAACACGGCCTCGAAAGCGTTGACCGCGTCCTTCACCCGGATCGTGGTGACCGAGGGAAAGGCTTTGGCGAGCGCCCGGGCGAGCTGCGCTTCCTGAGCGAGCGTCGCTTCCTTCGGCAGGGTGATGGTGGCGAGCAAATTGTAGGGTGCTGCCTTCAGCGTGTTGGGTGAGAACACCATGACGAAATTGATGGTCATGTTCTCCCACTTGACTTCGCGCAGGTTGGCGATGCGTGCGGTGAGATTGCGGCCGAGCACGTTGACCGTCACGGTATCGCCGACACCGAGTCCCAAGCGGGCGGCGAGTTCGTCCTCGAAGGAGACGAGAGCCTCGCCCTCGTGGTCAGCGGGCCACCATGCGCCGGCCACCACGCGCGAGCCCTTGGGCAACGTGTCAGAAAACGTCAGGCCGCGATCCCCGCGCAGCACCCACTCCGCATCGCCGGAGGCCTTGATTTCCTCCGCCGGCGTGCCGTTGACGCGCACGATGCGGCCGCGCAGCATCGGCGCGTCGTCGATCACGGCCTCCGGCGCCTCCCGGTGGACCACGGCCCCGAACGCTTCCCGTTCGCCCTTGGGGATGTCGAGCACGAAGTAGTTGGGGCTCTGCTGGGGCAACCGCGTGGAAAGTTCCTCGAGCAGGGAGGCATCGGTGAGCGCCACCGCAACCAGCAGCGACAACCCGGCCCCGAGCGACAGCACCACGGAGCGGGTGAGCCCGCCTGGTGCGCCGATGTTGCCGACGGCAAGCGCTACTTCTGCCGGCTTGGGCCGCGGCATCCGCCGCGCCAGCATCGTCACCAGCGTACCGAACGCGATGAAGACGGCAAACACCACGACCACGGCCGCCGTGAAGTAGATCGCGGTCAGCGTCGAGCCGGACGAGAGGATGGCGAAGGCGACCAGCGCCACGCCGGCGAGAATGGTGAGCGCCACGATCCGCCGCTTTGGCCACTGCCGCTCGTCCGCCACCTCCTCGCGGAAGAGCACGCCGGCCCGCACCGTCTCGGCCCGGCCCAGCGGCCACAGCGCAAAGAGCAGCGACACCAGGATGCCGTAGACCGTGGCGATCAGCAGGCTCCACGGGCTGACTGTGATGACGGCGCGGATCGGCAGGGCCTCGCCGTAGAGGGTGTCGAGAACGAACGGTACCAGCAGGCCGAGCGCCAAGCCCAGCACAATCCCGATAGCCGCTATCAGCAGCACCTGGGTCAGAAAGATGGCGAAGATCGTACGACCGTTGGCACCAACGCTCTTGTAGGTGGCGATCACCTTGCGCCGCCGGTCGATGAAGGTGGCCACCGCATTGGCGACGCCGACGCCGCCAACCAGCAGCGCGGTGAGGCCGACCAGCGTCAGGAACCGGCGCAACCGCTCCAGCGTTCGCGTCACCTGCGGGGAGGGATCGCGCCGGTCTGCGATGATGAATCCCGCCTCCGCCAAGGCCCGCTGGGCCAGCTCGCGCACAGCGGCAAGGCCTGCCGTGCTGCGGTCGGCGATTGACAGTGCATACCGCCAGCGGACCAGGCTGCCGGGCTGCACCAGCCCGGTTGTCTCGAGCGTCGCCAGCGACACGAACACGCGTGCACCGTAGGTTACGCGGTCGGAAATGGTATCGGGCTCGCGCGCCACGATGCCGAGGATGGGCACCGTCGCCGACCCGAGCCTGAAGCTGTCGCCGACGGCAACACCGAGCCGCTCGAGCAGGATCGGATGCACGGCGGCGCCGCCCGCCCGCGTCAGCGCATCCAACGAGCGGCCGCCCTCAAGCTCGACGGCACCGACCAGCGGATAGGCGCCATCCACCGCCTTGAGCTCGATCAGCGCTTGCTCGCTTTCATCCAGCGTGCGCGCCGAAGCCCGCATGGTGGCGGTCTCGCTCACGCGGCCCCACTGCTCCAACCGGTTGCGCTCCTCCGCGCTCGCCCGCCGATGCATTCGCGACAGCGTGATGTCCCCGCCGAGAATGACCTCGCCCTGCGCCTCGAAGCCGGCGTTGAGCGCATCAGAGAGGGCACCCACGCCTGTGATCGCACCGACACCCAGCGCGACGCATGCAACGAAAACACCGAAGCCCTTGAGTCCGGTACGCATTTCGCGCAGCGCAAAGCGCAGCACCAAGGGCAGCCGGAACCCGGCGGCTGGCTGGGCGGCAGCCGGAGCCTCGATGCTGCTCATGCCGCCGTGCGCTCCTCTGCCCCGGAGAGGATACGCCCGTCGGCCATGCGCACCGTGCGCGCACAGCGCGTGGCAAGGGCCGGATCGTGGGTGACGAGCAGCAGCGTCGCCTGTCGGCGCGCCTGCAGGCCGAACAGGAGCTCGATCACCTGCGCTCCGGTCTTTCCGTCGAGATTGCCGGTGGGCTCGTCGGCGAGCAGCAGCTTCGGCCCTGGCGCCATCGCCCGGGCGATGGCGACGCGCTGCTGCTCGCCGCCGGACAGCTCGGCCGGGAAATGCTCGACACGGGGCGTGAGCCCCACTTCATCGAGCAGCTCGCGCGCCCTGCGCTCGGCATCGGCGCGGCCGGCAAACTCGAGCGGCAGCGCCACGTTCTCGAGCGCAGTCATGGTCGGGACGAGGTGAAAGGATTGGAACACGATGCCGATCTCCGCGCCCCTCACGCGGGCGAGGGCATCCTCATCAAGCCCCAAGAAATCGTGATCCGCCACCTGCACCCGACCGGTTGTCGCGCGCTCGAGTCCGGCGATCACCATCAGCAGCGACGTCTTGCCCGATCCGGACGGACCGACGATGGCGACCGATTCGCCCGCCGCCACTGTGAGGTTGATATCGCGGAGGATTTGGACCGGACCTGCACGGCTTCTGAGCGTCAGGCCGACGCCCTCCAGTTTCACCAATGGATTTGTTTGGCGCACGCTCCCGCTCCGCGCTTGCTTTCCTGCCGTCCGGTTTCTACCTCACCGGCAGGCTATTCATGACAGGTAAGGCGAGATCATGATTTTTCACGCCGTGCGACCTTTGGCGGCCGTCCGCTTGCGGCTCGCCGTGGCCGTCGGTCAGCTCGTCCTCGCGGCGGCCCTGCTCGCGCCGGCAAGCGCCGTGGCGGAAAGGCCGATCCGGATCATCGCCTTCGGCGACAGCTTAGTTGCCGGCTACCGGTTGCCCAATGGCGAGGCATTTCCCGCCCAGCTTCAGAAAGCACTGCAGAACAAGGGTTATCCGGTCGAGGTGGTGGCCTCCGGCGTTTCGGGCGACACCACTGGAGCCGGGCTTGCGCGCATTGACTGGGCGCTCGCCGACAGCGCCGATGCCGTCATCCTCGAGCTTGGCGCCAACGACGCGCTGCGCGGCATCGACCCTGCCGTCACGCGCCGCAACCTTGAGGCCATCATCGAACGGATCGAGGCCAAGGGCGCCAAGATCCTGCTCGCCGGCATGAAGGCTCCGCGCAACTGGGGCAGTGAGTACGTTAAAAAGTTCGAGGCCATCTATCCCGAGCTCGCCGATAAGCACCGCCTTGTGCTGTATCCGTTCTTCCTGGAGGGCGTGGCGCTCGACCCTGCGCTGATCCTCGATGATGGTCTGCACCCCAACGCCAAAGGCGTGGCGAGAATTGTTGCAGGCATCCTGCCCTCGGTCGAGAAGCTCATCGCCGAGATCGAGGCGGGAAGGAGAGCCGCCGGCCGCTAGTCGGTCAGCCCGGCAATTTGCCGTAAGCTGACGATTGGCTTTCGTCCCGGCTACGCTGGTGGAAAACATCGACAGCAGGTACGATCGAGCCGAGATGCCCAGACTATTCGCTGGACTGGAGATCCCCGAACACGTGTGCCGGTCGCTCGCTCGGCTGCGCCAGCCGCTGCCGGGCGCGAGCTGGGTGGAGCCCGAGAACTACCACCTCTCGCTGCGCTTTGCCGGCGATATTGACAACGGCACCGCGCGCGAGTTCACGGAGCTGCTCTCCCGCATCGAGTCGGGCACGTTCGAGCTGCAGCTCAGCGGTCTCGGCGCGTTTGGCGGTAACGATCCGCGCACCATCTGGGCGGGTGCGAAAGCCGGCTCAGGGCTCGCGGAGCTGGCCCGTGCCGTCGAGCGGGCGGCACGCAGCGCGGGTCTGCCGCCTGAGCCGCGCAACTTCAAGCCGCACGTCACTCTGGCCCGACTGCGCCGCACGCCGGTCGACCTCGTCGCCCGCTACCTGGGGCGCAACGGCAGTTTTCGATCCGAGCCTTTTGCCGTGGAGCGTTTCGTGCTGTTTTCGTCCAAACCCAAGGTCGGTGGGGGGCCATATGTCGTCGAAGCCGCATTTCCGCTCATCGGCGCGTCCTACCCCGCCGATGAGGAGGACTGGTCGACACCGGGAGGAGCGTGATGGCCAACAAGCTCGATGACGCTGCGCGCCAGACGCTTGCCGCCAGGCTTCCCGGCTGGAGCACGGTTGCCGGCCGCGATGCCATCTCCAAATCCTTCAAGTTCAAGGATTTCAATGCAGCGTTCGGGTTCATGACTCGTGTTGCGCTGATTGCCGAACAGATGAACCATCATCCCGAGTGGTCGAACGTCTGGAATCGGGTGGACATCACGCTGTCCACCCACGATGCCGGTGGCCTCACTGAGCGTGACGTCAAGCTCGCTGAGGCCATCGAGCGCTTGGCTAGGGGAACGTGAGGAGCGTGCCGTTCCCGGCGACACCCGCACTGACCGTCGACTGCGTCGTCGTCGATCGCGCCAAGCGCGTGCTCCTGATTCGCCGGCGCCATCCGCCCTTTCAAGGCTGCCTCGCCCTCCCCGGCGGTTTCGTCGACATCGGCGAGACGGTAGAAGACGCGTGTCGGCGCGAGCTTTTTGAGGAGACCGGCCTCAGGGTTGGCAGACTGACGCTCGTCGGGGTCTACTCCCGACCCGACCGCGACCCGCGCGGCCACACCTGCTCCGTCGCCTTCCTCGCGCGGGCGCGAAGCACCAAGGTCAGCGCCGCCGACGATGCCCTTGCCGCCCAATGGGTCGGCGACTGGCGCCGGACAGAGCTCGCCTTCGACCACCGCAAAATCATCGCCGACGCCATGCGCCTTTTTCAACCACGCGTCGGCCCCTGACCGGCTGGGACGGATCGGCCCGCCCCGCTATATTCTGGATACTGAAGGGCGCCTTCCCGGAAAGCGACTGGGGTCTTCTGCTGGACCACCAGGCCCGATGAGAAGGCCTCCTTCAGGAACGTGGAGGGAACAACCCCTCCCCTTTGATCATCCAACCAAGACGATGTCCCGTGCCCAAGTCCATTGCCGGTCCCGAGATTGAGCGACTGATCCAGCTCCTCTCCCGCTTGCCGGGCCTCGGTCACCGCTCCGCCCGCAAGGCTGCGTTAGCGCTCATCAAGAAGCGCAACGACCTGATGCTGCCGCTTGCCGCTGCACTCACAGAGGCTGCCGAGCGGCTCACGGAGTGCCCCCGTTGCGGCAACATCGATACGGTGAGCCCCTGCACCATCTGCCAGGACCAGCGACGCGACCCTTCGCTGATCGTGGTCGTGGAGGAGGTTGGCGACCTCTGGGCGCTGGAGCGGGCTGGCGTGACCAACGCGCGCTATCACGTATTGGGCGGCCACCTCTCCCCCCTCGACGGCATCGGCCCCGAGCGCCTTAACATCTCGGGGCTGATCGAGCGGGCCCGCGATCCGGCCGTGAAGGAGGTCTTGCTGGCGCTGGGTGCCACGGTCGAAGGCCAATCGACGGTGCATTACCTGCGCGATGCGTTGGCCGGCACCGATGTTGCCGTCTCCGAGCTTGCCAAGGGCGTTCCGGTCGGAGGCGAACTCGACTTTCTCGATGAGGGCACGCTATCGGCCGCCATCAAGGCCCGGCGCAAGGTGTAGGCCAACACCCGTGGCGCGGACGGTTACCGCCTTGTTGCCGGGCCGCTTTCCACTATAGTCCCGCACGACAGGGGCCGCGCGAACCCGCGCGGAGGACGTGGGCCGTCATGAACCCGTGGGTTTCTGCACAGCTCGTGAGCTTGCGCCGTTGGCTGGTCGGCCTGCCGCGCGCGGCCAAGCGCACGGTCCTCGTCCTCAATGACTTCATGCTCCTGTCGCTGGCGCTGTGGGCGGCTCTCTCGCTTCGCTACAACGAGTTGTTCGTGCCGCCGGACGCCTTCGGCTTTCTCGTCCTGCTCGCCGCCCCGGCGATCGGCGTCGCCACGCTCGGCTGGTTCGGTCTCTACCGGCTGGTGACCCGTTACATCGGCAGTCGAGGCACTTCCCAGCTCCTGCTCTGCATTTGCCTCTCGGTCTTGGTGTGGGCAATGCTGGTGCTGCTCGTCGGCGCCACCTGGGTGCCACGCACCGTGGTCGCGTTCCTCTACCCCTTCCTGGCCGCCGCCGTGGTCTATGCCAGCCGCCAGGCTGCCGCCGCCCTGCTGAGAGGCGCTGGCGTTGCGTTGCCCGTCACCGGACGCGACATCAAGGCCGTGGTGATCTACGGCGCCGGCACCACCGGCGTGCAGCTGCTCGAAGCTCTCCAGCGTTCCGGCGAGGCGCGCGTAGCCGGCCTGCTCGACCCCTCACCCACTCTGTGGGGGCAGTATGCGCGCGGCGTGAAGATCTACCCGCCGGAGAAGCTCACTCGCCTCATCGAGCGCGAGAACGTGCGCGAGGTCGTGCTTGCCCTTCCGGAGTCGCAGCGGCGCGAGCGCCAACGCGTGTTGAAGGAGATCGAGCACCTGCCGGTGCGTGTGAAGACGCTGCCCGCCATTGAGGACTTCGCCACCGGCCGAGCCACCGTGAGCGATCTGCGGCCCGTCGACGTAGAAGACCTGCTCGGCCGCGAGCCTGTGCCGCCGGACCCCGA
This sequence comes from Hyphomicrobiaceae bacterium, assembly GCA_035574175.1. Classification (GTDB taxonomy): domain Bacteria; phylum Pseudomonadota; class Alphaproteobacteria; order Rhizobiales; family Hyphomicrobiaceae; genus DATLZB01. Next base: position 5,778 of record DATLZB010000127.1, on the reverse strand, counting down.
ACTGCTTTCCCGCAACATCCGCGGCAAGGCCGTCATGGTGACCGGTGCTGGCGGTTCGATCGGCAGCGAGTTGGTGCGCCAGATCATCCGCCAGGGCCCGAGCCGGATTGTGCTGCTTGAGTTGTCCGAAGCGGCCCTCTACGAGATCGACATGGAGGCTGCCGAACTGATTGCCGCGCTACCGCCGGGAGGGCCGAAGCCCATCGTCGTGAGCGTGCTGGGCTCCGTGCTGGACGAGGCTCTCGTGCGCCGTGCCATCAGCGAGCAACGCATTGCCACCATCTACCATGCCGCCGCCTACAAGCATGTGCCCATCGTCGAGCAGAACCCGGCGGCAGGCCTTGCCAACAACACCTTCGGCACGCGCGTCGTGGCGGAGGCCGCCCGTGAGCTCGCAGTCGAGCGCATGGTGTTGATCTCCACCGACAAGGCCGTACGCCCGTCGAGCATCATGGGCGGCTCCAAGCGCCTTGCCGAGCTGATCCTCCAGGCCCACGCCGCCGACCCCTCCTGCCGCACCGTGTTCACCATGGTGAGGTTCGGCAACGTGCTCGACAGCTCAGGCTCGGTCGTGCGCCGCTTTCGCAAACAGATTCAGGCCGGTGGCCCCGTGACCGTCACGCACCCGGAGGTTATCCGCTACTTCATGTCGATCCCGGAAGCCGCCACCCTCGTGCTGCAGGCCGGAGCCATGGCCACCGGCGGCGAGGTGTTCGTGCTCGACATGGGAGAGCCGGTGAAGATCGACGACCTGGCCCGCTCGATGGTCCGCCTCATGGGTCTTGACGTGCGCGACGAGGCCAACCCCGACGGCGACATTGCCATCGTCTACACCGGCCTGCGCCCGGGCGAGAAGCTTTATGAGGAGTTGCTCCTCGGCGACGACACGACGGCGACCGAGCACCCCCGCATCCGCCGCTCGAGCGAGCCACACTTGGCGCTGGAAGCGCTCGAGCGGGAGCTTGCGCTGCTCCAATCGGCCATGACGAGCCGCGACTCGGACGCTTTGCACGCCGTGCTTCAGCGCACGGTGGAGGGCTACCGTCCCGAGGCCCAAGCAAGTGAAGCGCCCCCGCCGCCGCGCTACGTGCCCGCCACCAGAACGCTCCACTGACATGTCCCATGGCCCCAGCGCCTTGCCGCAATGAGACCGGCCGTGGCTGTCGCCCCCCACCCCCTCCTCCATCTCCTGCTGATCGCCGTGTCGGCGCTCCTCTCCGCCGCGCTCATCATGCTCTTGAAGCCCCTTCTCGCCCGCTACGCGCTGGCGCGGCCCGGCGCCCGCTCAAGTCATACGATCCCGACGCCGCAGGGGGGCGGCGTCGCCATCGTGGCGAGCGTGCTTGCCGTGGTGCTGGCGGCGATGGCCGCCGGTATTGCGGGCTTCCGCGATCCCTGGGCTTTCGGCCTTGTGGTGGCCCTGCTCGTCCTTGCCGCCACCGGCGCGCTCGACGACGTTCGGCCGCTTCCGGTTCTGCCCCGGCTCGTGCTGCAGTTCGCCGCCGCCGCCGCGCTGGTGTTGACGTTGCCCGGCGACATGCGCGCGCTGCCTTGGCTCCCGACGCCCGTCGAACGGGTGCTGCTCATCGTCGGCTTGGTGTGGTTCATCAATCTCACCAACTTCATGGATGGCATCGACTGGATGACCGTCGTCGAGGCAGTGCCGGTGCTGACCGCCATCGTTGTCATCGGCCTCTTCGCCAACTCTCCCGCGGTGTCGTTGACGTTGCCCGTGACGGTTACCCTCCTCGGCGCGGTGCTGGGATTTGCGCCGTTCAACCGCCACGTGGCCCGCCTGTTTCTGGGCGACGTCGGCAGCCTGCCCATTGGTGCTGCGCTCGGCTGGCTGCTGATCTTGCTCTCCGCCGACGGTCACTTGGCCGCTGCCCTCATTCTCCCCCTCTACTACCTCGCCGACGCCACCTCCACCCTTTACCGGCGCTGGCGGCGCGGTGAGCGGCTGTCCGAAGCGCACCGCACGCACTTCTATCAACTCGCACTGGGGCGAGGTTTTTCGGTGCCCGAGGTGACCACCATCGTGTTCCGACTGAACCTGATCCTTGCCGCGTTGGCGCTGGCGACGGTGTGGCTCGACTCTGCTCCGGTCGGCGTCCTGGCGCTAATTGCAGCCGCCGCTGTCACCGCGGCCACCCTCAACCGCTTCGAGCGGGGCCGCTCATGACCGGCACCGTGCTTGTTACCGGCGCCAGCGGGTTCGTCGGCCGCTATCTTGTCCCTTACCTTGCCGGCGCCGGCTGGCGCGTGCGTGCTGCCGCCCGCAGCATCGAGACCATTCCCGCGGACGAGGACATTTCGCCCGTAGCCATCCCGGACCTTGCGAGTTTGCTCGACTGGCGACCGCTGGTTGACGGCGTGAGCCACGTCGTACACCTCGCCGCCATCGCCCATGCCGCTGCCCAAGTCCCCGAGCGCGCCTACCACGACGTCAACGCCGCCGCCGTGCGTCGCCTCGCCGCCGCTGCCCGCGACGTGGGCGTCCGGCGTGTGGTGCTCCTCTCCTCGGTGCGGGCCCAGTCTGGCCCCTCGGCGGTGGGCGTCCTTAACGAGCACATTCCCCCGCACCCCATCGATCTCTACGGCCGCACCAAGCTGCTCGGCGAGCAATGGCTTGCCGAGACCCTCAGCGACGGCCCGACTGACTGGGTCGTGCTTCGTCCGGTGCTCCTCTACGGACCCGGCGTGAAGGGCAACATGCGCACGTTGGAGCGGCTGGCGCGCCGGCCCCTCCCCCTGCCGATCGGAGCCTTGAGCGGGCGGCGGTCGCTGCTCGGCCTGATAAGCCTTGCCTCTGCTATTCTCCATGCGCTCACCAGCCCCGCTGCCACCCGCGCAACCTTTCTTGTTGCCGAGCCTGGGCCACTCACCCCGCCCCAGATCGTCGCCGCCCTGCGGCGCGGACTTGGGCGCAGCCCCGGCGTGTTCACCATCCCCTTGGGGCCGCTGCGCACCATCATGCGGCTGACCGGCCGCTCCGCGACGTGGGAGCGACTGACCGGCGACCTCCTCGTTGACACCTCTGCCCTGGAAAGGACCGGCTGGCGCCCGCTTCAAACCGCCGAGGAAGGGCTTGTCCGCTGGATGCGGGAGGGCCAAGACCTTCAGCCCTGATCCTCGGCCTGGCTGCCTGCCGTTGGCGCCGGCCCCGCCGGCAGCAGCTCGACGTGGCGCACGAACGACCGCACGTTGCCCTCGATGGCGGCGATCACCGCCTCGGCCGCAGGCGCGCCGGTCACGCGCTCGAACTGCGCGAGCGCGGGCGCCGCCGACACCTTGAGCACGCAGTGCGCGCCCGCCTGCTCTCCCACATGAATACTGGCAAGGCCGAGTTCGAGCGCGGCAGCTGCGCGCTCCGCAATGGCCTGCTCCGCCAGGGCGGCGCGCTCGGCCAGCGCCACATCCCTGCCCTGGCGCCGTTCGAGTTTGGCCACCGTCCGGCCGCCGACGACCAGAAAGCGGCGATGCACGGCCCGTTTCCGCCGCGCCAGGTTCCCCACCTCGACGTCCTTGGCCGTAAGGGCGCGCACGTCGAGCGCGATCCCGTGATGGGCCAGCGCCTGTGCCACCGCCAGCGGATTGGCGAGTCGGTCGAGCGCGTCCCCGCTGTTGACGGCGTAGCTTCCCATCATCTCGAACTGCCGCACGATGGCCGCGCCGAATCGCCCGTCCTCGCTGCCGAGGCGGGGGATCACCGCGTCGTAGTGGGCCAATTCGATGCCGCCCGCTGCGAGACCCGGCGTCGGGCGGTCGAACACCAGGGACAGCTCACTGGCATCGAGCAGCTCCGGCACGTGCCCGCGCGCCTTGGCCGCCAGCACGATCATGCGGTTCGAGGGCCGATCGCCCTCTCGCGTCAGCACCGCGATCCTGAGCGGCCGGCGCACCGGGTCGTGCCGCGGCAGGTGGCGGTAGAGCCGGTAGGACAGCTTGGGCTGTCGGAAGGAAGCTGCCGGGTCTACGTACATGTCGGCGCGGATTGCCTGACGGCCGATCAGCATGCGGTAGGTCATGCTCTCCCGATTGGTCAGCGTGACCTCGATCTTCCATTCCCGCCCGCCCATGGCGATCGGCGTGCGGATGACGAGGCGCTTTTCCTTTTCGCCGTTGGAGCTCGTCACCTCCCTGCGGTCGACGACCGGCGCCGAGCAGTAGATTTCGATATCGTTACGTCCGGGGATGGGATGGATTCCGAACCGCACCATGGGTTGCTCGGGCGTGCCGAACGGCTCGATCAGGAAGGCATGGAGCGCCGAGGTCTTGGCGCCGGTGTCGACCTTCGCCTTGATCGCGGGCAGTCCGAGCTCCGGCAGCGCCACCCACTCTTCCCAACCGATGATAAAGGGCGTCGTGGCCTCTGCCATCGAAGCTCCCGTTTGCCGTCCTGACGACCCCCGTCATGGCCTGTTAAAATCGGGTTAGCGCAGTTGCCCCCGCCGTGCAATTGCCGTTGCCTCGTGCACATGCAAAGTGGCTCGCCGCGCGACCTTGCGCCGGATTGACCGCCCTGGCGCCCTCGCTTATCTGACGGCCATGGCGAAGCTTCCCATCATCATGCTGCCCGATCCCGCCCTGCGGCGAAAATCGACGCCCGTCGAGACGGTCGACGATTCCGTCCGTAAGCTGATGGATGACATGCTCGAGACCATGTACGCGGCCCCTGGCGTGGGGCTCGCCGCCGTCCAGGTCGGCGTGCCGAAGCGGCTTGTCGTACTCGACGTTGCCGACGAGGAGAAGGAGGGCCGCCAGCCGATTTTCATGGTCAATCCCGAGATCGTGGCGCTCGGGCCCGAAATGCGCCTGCACGAGGAGGGCTGCCTGTCGATCCCCGACGTGCGCGTCGAGATCGAACGGCCGTCGACCGTGACCGTCCGCTACCTTGATCGCGACGGCAAGCCGCGGCAGCTCAAGGCCGAGGGGCTGCTCGCCACCGCCATCCAGCACGAGATCGACCACCTCGACGGCAAGCTCATCATTGACTTCCTGTCCAAGCTGAAACGCGACATCATCATTCGCAAGTTTAAGAAGCTGGCCAAGACCGAGGCCGCGGGCTGACGGCCGGCGGCATGTGTTGCGGCCGGGATATCCGGCCGCGATACCTGAGACAACTGCCGAAAGCCTGCCATGCCGCTGCGCATCGTCTTCATGGGCACGCCCGAGTTCGCCGTCCCCACCCTTGCCGAGGTGGTGGGCGCCGGCCATGAGGTTGTGGCCGTCTACACTCAGCCTCCCCGGCGCGCCGGGCGCGGCATGGCCGAGCGCAAGTCCCCGGTCCACGCCTTCGCTGACGACGCGCATCTTCGCGTGTTGACTCCCGGCTCGCTCAGAGAGCGCGCATCAATCGAGACGTTCCGCGCCCACGCCGCTGACGTCGGCGTCGTCGTCGCTTATGGCCTGATCCTGCCTGAGCCGATCCTTGCCGCTCCGCCTTTGGGCTGCCTCAACCTGCACGCCTCCGCCCTGCCCCGCTGGCGCGGGGCGGCCCCGATCGAGCGCGCCATCATGGCCGGCGACACCGAAACCGCGGTGACGGTCATACGCATGACTGCCGGCCTCGACAGCGGTCCGGTGTGCCTTGAGGAGCGCCTTGCCATTGGCCCGGACGCGACGGCGGGCGAGCTTGCCGCCGACCTGGCACGCCGCGGTGCCGGCCTCATGCTGCGTGCGCTCTCCGCCTTGGAGCGTGGCAGTCTCGTTTGCACCCCGCAGCCGGGCGAAGGCGCAACCTATGCCCGCAAGATCGACAATGCGGAGACGCGCATC
>DATLZB010000126.1:0-18729 GCA_035574175.1 Hyphomicrobiaceae bacterium | reverse complement strand
CGAGATATTGCCTCAGCGAGAACTCCGTCTGCTTGTTGCGATCGTAGCTCTGGACGTAGAGCTTGAAGATCTCGTCTGCCGAAGTCATGCTTGCACCCGTTGCTCGCATTCCCAACTCGTCCTCGCGCCACGTTCAAATTTCAGCACGACATTAGGTGGGCTCGCGTCTCTCGCCAGGCAATAGGCCGCTGATTTGCGGCACCTCTTCAGCCAATACGCCTTTCTCATCATAACCGCAGTCGTGCGCTGCCGGCGTTGCCGATATGTCTCTGTCCTCAGTTGCACTGCGGGAGGACGAACCCGCAAGTCTCGGTCATACCTCCGGCAAAAGTACGCTCCCGGCATGAACGGCAGGTGAGCACGAGCGATCGCCCGCGCGAGCGCCGATCTGCCGCAAGTTGCTATTCTACCGAGCAGTTCATGCAGGGGAGCATCCTCTTGCGGCGGCAAGATCGTCGCATGCAGCGGCGCAGGGGGCAATGTCAGGGCATCGCCTGCCGGCCGAGCTCCGCCCGGCCCCTCACCAGTGGAACGGCCGGGCCGCAGGCGGGCCTGGCCTACCCTGCCCTGCTTTTGGGCAGAGCGCGAACTCGGCTATCCAGCGAATCGGTTTTGGCTCACCGGTGGTGTGCGGGCTGCCCGTGCAGCGATGGCGATATGAGTTTCGGGCGTCGGCGCCGGCCGGGCCTCCTCCCACACCTGCGGCTCTGGGAACGATCGCAAGCCGGCGGGGGGAACTGCGCCGTGTCCGGCGATCAGCGTTTGGTCGCGCCCCGCCAGCAGCTCCCCTGCCGTGCGCTCTATGCGCCGGAGGAACGCCAGCGCTCCCTGGGTCCGGGCGAGGTCGAGTGCCTGTTCGAGAAGGCTCATGACGCGCACGCGCGGGCGACCGAGAGCGGACTCGGCGAGTGCCCTCAGCCGAAGAATCTCCGCTGCGTACAGGTTGATCCGGTGCTGCCCGCTGAGCGTCCACGCTCGCTCGAGCGCCTCTGCCGCCGCGTCTCTGCGGCCCGCGGCGAGCAGGGTCTCCCCGAGCAGCAGGAAGCCGTACGGAAGGGCCTGCTCGGCACCCGTCGCACGATAGGCAGCGATCGCTTCGGTAATGGCACGAGCACCGCTCTCGGCCGCAATGCGGGCCTGGGTCCAGCCGAGAACCAGTCCGGCCCACGCCGACCAGTACGCGAAGTTATGATGGTTGGCGAGGGCCCTCCCTGCGGTGGCAAGCGCCGCGGCAAGGCCCGCATCGCCGAGGATTTGCGCCGCGGTCGCCAGCACGCACACGACGTGGGCGCTGGTATGAGCATGGTCGAAGTGGCCGGCGAGCTGCAGTGCCGCGCGCAAATGTGCGCGAGCCCGGTCCGGTTGTCCCGCGATGGCCAGCGCCCACGACAGGTGAGCGTGTGCCACCGCGCCTTGGTCCGACACGTAGCTGAAGCGCAGGGCGCCGTGCTGGGCCTGATCGTAGTTCTGCAGCGCCATGCCATAGAGATCGATTGCCTCGCCGATGGAGCCTGAAAGGAGCTTGGCAACGCCGTGCATGCGCTGGGCAAGCATGGCCTGTTCGCTCGAGACCTGTCCCGCTTTCGCCGTAACCAATGCCTCGCCCATCGCCAGCGCCCGCGCCATGTTGCCGTGCACCAAGTGACAGGCATAAAGCCCCCAGGTCAGGTCGAAGCGAAGCTGCGCACGCGCCTCGGGCACAGCCGCCATCAGATCGAGAGCCCGCGCGTACGTGGCGAGTGTCTCCGGCGCTGCGCCGCCCTTGAGCTGGGTCAGGTGCACCCCGAGCTGCCTGAGGATTTCGATCTGCTCAAGCTCGGTGCACGCCTCACGCCGCTGACTGCTGGCCGCCAGTGCGCGCTCCAAGTTGGCGACCGCGCTGTGCAGCGACGCGGTGAGAGCCGCTTCCTCGGCCGCGCGCCGCCACCAGGTGACCGCGCCCCTGAAATCCCCGGCACGCGCCAGGTGTTTGGCAATGGCCGCCGGCTTGGCCGCCGCGCTTTCAGAAGGCGCCGTCGTCAGCGCACGGGCGATCTTGGCGTGAAACGCGCGTCGCTGCGGCTCGGGCAGTGAGCTTAGCGCGGCGTCGCGTAGGAGCGCTTGGTTGAAGCGGTAGCGCCAGCCGTCCGCGGACCACGAGCGGGCGATGATGCCGGCACCGGCAAGGCGGTCGAGTCGCTCGGCGAGGCTGGCGGTCTCCATTTCGAGCGTCCTGGCCAGCAGGGCGGCGTCGAATTCGCGGCCGATCAGGGCCGCCGCCTTGGCGAGGGGTTTAAGTTCGCCGAGGGCATCGAGCCGGGCGGCGAGACCAGCCTTGAGGCGGCTCGGACGAGCCAGCATCTCTTCGCTCGAAGACCGGTTCGCGCCGGTTTCGTGCCACAACCGCGCCAGCTCGAGGGCCGCTGCCGGATTGCCCTCCGACCGTTCGGCAACCGCATGACGGACTTCTTCCGGCAGCCCCGCTGCGAATTCGGCCGCGCTGAGCAGTCGCATGATGTTGCCGCCGCTGAGCCGGTCGAGGGTCAGTTCGACAGCGGCGGGGCCGAGACCGAGGCGAACGGCCCCTGGTCGTGCCGTGCATACCACCAGCACCGCGGCGAGGTCCGTCAGCCGCCGGCCGAGCTCGGCGATCAACGCAAGCGTTGCCTCATCGGCCCAGTGCACATCTTCGAAGACGAGTGCGACGGGGCCGGGCCGGGTTGCGAGGGCGCCGACGAGCGCATCGACGCTGGGGCCTTGCTTCGCACCGCCCTGGCTCGAACCTGGCCCCACCAGGTCTTCCATCAAGTTCCGCACCGGCGCCAACGCCTGGTCGCGCCGCTCCGGCAGACACCTGCCTTCGGCCCAGCGGCCGCCGCTGCCCACAACCTCCTGTCGCAAACCTCCAAGGAGCGCCGATTTGCCGATGCCGGCCTCGCCGAGGACGACCGCCATCTGGCTCGCACCGGCCCGCGTCCGCTGCCAGCAAAGCCGCAAACTTTCGAGTTCCGCCTCGCGCCCGAAAAGCGGGAAAGGGGTCGCTCTCGCCTGTCGCCACTGCGGCCGAACACCGAGCACGCGCCACACCTTGACTGCGTCCGAGCCGGTTCCCGGCCACGGGGCGAACTCCAACGACCCAGCGCACAGCCTCCTTACCGCTTCACTGGCGAGCACTGTGTTGGGCGCAGCCGACGACAACATCTCGGCTGCCGCTCGCTCGATCGACGTTTCCTCCCCGTCGTGCTCGGGCGCGAGCGGTGCCGATCCACAGGTGAGGACGATGCCCGCGTCGAGAGCGCAGCGGACCTCCACGCCGGTCGGCCGCGCCGAAACGATCTCGAGCGCCGCGCCGACCGCCAGACGCGCATCGTCTTCGATGGCGCGTGGATATCCCCAGCACGCCCTCGCCCTCCCTCCTGCTGGCACAAGCAGATGACCGGCGAAGCGCTGCGTCGCGACCGCCACGTGGTCCAAGAGCGAGACATCCCCGGCCCCGCCGTCGCGCCCGAACACCGGCAGGGTGCGACCACCTTCACACAGCAGTATGGTGACCTGGCGTCGCTCGGCCGTGCCGATTTGCTCTCGTATCCATCGGAGAGCGAAGTCCTCGTCCGGCCCGACTGCTGCCCGACCGCCGAGAGTGTTGCGCCTCGCGCCCCGCCCGCTAGGACGCTTGCGAGCGCTCGCCAAGGGTGGCTCCGGTCCGGGCGGACGGGTACATGGTGATTGCCTTTCCCACATGGTGCGGAATTGGCGAGTATGCTTGGCAAATTTGGATTAGTTCTGAGACGAGGTCGGTGCAATTGACGCAAATTCGACGTCAATTTTATCGGATGACGCGCTTGCCCGGTATCGGGCGTGCGCTGCTGCCGCGTGCCGATGCAAGCTTCACGTGGAGGTTGCAGGAAGGGAAGGCCGATGAAGTTTGGTCGCGTTCCGCTCTCTGAAGCCGAGGGTTCGATCCTCGCCCATTCCGTGCAGGCGGGATCCGGCATCCTGAAAAAGGGTCGCAAGCTCGGGCCGGATGAGCTCGCGCGTCTGGCCGAGGCCGGCCTGCGCGAGATCGTGGCGGCACGTCTTGAGCCTGGTGACATCGGTGAGGACGAGGCGGCCGCACGCGTGGCCCGAGCCATCGCGGGCGCCGGCGTGAGAGTGGCCGAGCCGTTCACCGGGCGGAGCAATGTGTTTGCCGAGGCCCCCGGGCTGGTCCTCATCGACGCCCAGCGCATCGACATGCTCAATCGCATCGACGAGGCTCTGACGGTGGCGACGCTGCCCGCCTTCGAGCGCGTGGCCGCCGGCGACATGCTGGCGACGGTGAAGGTCATCACCTTCGCCGTCTCCGAGACGTCGCTCTCCCGCGCCGTCCGCCTGGCCGAGGGCGGCCTCGTTTCGCTGGCGCCGTTCTCGCCGAAGAGGGCCGGCCTGATACTGACCCGGCTCGCCGCCACCAAGTCGGGCCTGCTCGCCAAGCGCGAGCGCGTGATGGCCGATCGCCTGGCCGCGGCCGGAAGCGCTCTGGCAGAAACCCTGGTGGTGGCCCACGAAATCGAAGCCGTGCGTTCGGCGATCGAGGCGTTGAGCGACCGCGGTTGCGACCCCATCCTGGTGTTCGCCGCCTCGGCAATCGTCGACCGCGGCGACGTTGTCCCCGCCGCCGTCGAGGCCGCCGGTGGCCGCATCGTTCATCTCGGCATGCCGGTCGATCCCGGCAATCTGCTGTTGATGGCCCGCCTCGGGACAGCGGACGTGATCGGGGTTCCGAGCTGCGCCGGTTCGCCTAGACGCAACGGCTTCGACTGGGTGCTCGAGCGGCGGCTGGCCGGCCTTGAGGTCACCGGCGAAGAGATCTCCCGCATGGGCGTCGGCGGCCTCCTCAAGGAAATCGCGAGTCGGCCTCAACCACGGGAGGCGGAGGGCGGCTCAACGGCACCCCGGCGCGAGCCGCAGATCGGCTGCATCGTGCTGGCTGCTGGGTTTTCGAGCCGCATGGGCAGCCTCAACAAGCTCACCGAGACCCTGGCCGGCCGGCCCATCGTGCGCCGCGTCGTCGAGGCGGCGCTGGCGAGCCGGGCGCGCCCGGTGGTGGTCGTCACCGGCCATGAGGCCGAGCGGGTGGAGGCCGCGCTCGCCGACCTCGGCGTGGAGATCGTGCGCAACCCGCGTTTTGCTCAGGGCCTCAGCAGCTCGCTCAAGGCAGGCCTCGATGCGCTTCCCGAAAGTGTCGACGGGGCCATGGTCGTGCTCGCCGACATGCCGCTTGTGAAGGCGGAGCACCTCGACCGCTTGATCGCCGCCTTCGCGCCTAAGGAAGGCCGCTCGATCGTGGTGCCGGTGTGCGCGGGCCGGCGCGGCAATCCGGTCCTGTGGAGTGCTGATTTCTTTGCTTCCATGCGGCGGCTCGAAGGCGATACAGGCGCCAAGCGGCTGCTCACGGAGCATGCCGAGCAGGTGGTGGAGGTCGACCTCGGCTCCGACGCCGTACTCACCGACATCGACACCCCCGAGGCGCTCGCCGAGCTGCGGCGCAAGATTTGACGCTCTCACCGGGCGAACAGGTAGAGCCCCAGCACCACCAGGATGGCCGCACCCACCGCCCACGCCCACACCGGCACCGGCGTCGGCGGCGCCCTGCGCTCGGCCGCGGCTTGCGTCGGCTTGGCGGGGCCACCGACGATCTCCTCGAAGCGGTCGAAGAACTGGCCGGCCAGCATCTTGGCCGCGCTGTCAATCAGCCGCGAGCCGATTTGGGCGAGTTTGCCGGCGACCTGGGCATCGACATCGTAGCTGAGCTTGGTTCCCTCCCCGTCCGGTTCGAGTCGCACCCGGGCCGACCCTTTGGCGTTGCCCGCCGGTCCCGCCGTGCCCGATCCCGAGATCGTATAGGCCCGCGGCGGATCAAGATCGGAGAGCTCAACCTGGCCGTTGAACCTTGCCTGCACCGGTCCAATCTTGGCCGACACCGTCGCCTTGAACTGGTTATCAGACACCTTCTCCAGGCTTTCGCAGCCCGGGATGGCGCGGCGCAGCACGTCGGGGTCGTTGAGGGCGCGCCAGACCTCGGCCGGGGGGGCATTGATGTGGTTCTCGCCGGTGATCTTCATGGCTCCAAATCCTCGCCGCGCTCGTGGGGTTGCAGGAACGGGCAGCCCTTGCCACGAAACGGCCGCTTTGTCACTTCGGCGCCTCGACCGACCATGGCAGCAGCATCCTGCCCTGCTCGTGCTCGATTTCCAGGGCCCGCACGGCGAACACTCTGCGCAGGAGATCCCGGGTCAGCACCGTGGCGGGCGGCCCGTCCGCCTGGATGCGCTGCCGGTCCAATACGACGACCCGCGTGCCGAACCTGGCCGCCAACGACAGATCGTGCAGCGCCGCGATCACACACCCTCCCTTCTCCGCCGTCTGCTTGAGCACGGCGAGGACGGCGAGCTGATGGGCCGGATCGAGGCTGGCGATCGGCTCGTCGGCGAGCAGCAGGGGTGCCTCGACAGCGAGCGCGCGTGCCAGCATCACACGCGCGCGCTCCCCGCCCGACAGCTCCGTAACCGGACGCTCGGCAATGGTTGCGGCATCGACCGCATCGAGCGCCCGCGTCACGGCCGCCAAATCCGCGGAGCCGAGCCGATTGAGACTGGAGACGTGCGGGACCCGGCCGATGGACACCACCTCGCGAGCCGTGATCGGCCAATGGGCGAGATGGCCCTGCGGCAGGTAGGCGGCGATCCTGGCGCGGCGCCGGGGCGGCAGCTCCGACAGCGCCTCCTCGGCGAAACTGATGCGTCCCTCGTGAGGGATGAGCCCCGCCACGGCGCGCAAGAGCGTCGTCTTGCCCGAACCGTTGGGTCCGATGAGGAAGACGAGCTCACCGGGATGGGCGGCGAGCGAAACGTCGCTGAGGATGGTGCGCCCCTTGAGCCGGATCGTCACGCGCTCGAGCTTGAGGCTCACGCCGGGCCTCCGGGCTGCTGCAGCAGGTCGCTGTGCCGCCGGCTCACCACCAGCCAGATGAAGAACGGCACGCCGATCATGGCGGTGAGCACGCCGATGCGTATCTCGCCGGTTGTGGGGATGAGCCGCGCCGCGCAGTCGGCCGCCAGCAGCAGGCAGGCCCCGGCAAGCATGGCGGGAACATGCACGCGCGCCGGATCGTGACCGACGAGCGGACGGACAAGGTGGGGCGTGACGAGGCCGATGAATCCGATCACGCCGGCCACCGCCACACTCGCCCCGACGCCGGCCGCCACGCCGACGAGCGTCGCCCACTGCAGGCGGGTGAGGTCGATGCCGCTCGAGCGGGCGACGTCCTCGCCGAGGCTCAGCGCCGTGAGCCCCATACGGCCGTGAAGCAGGAGCGCGGCCGAGAGCACCATGAACGGTGCAGCCAGCGCCACGTGCCGGAAGCTGCGGTCCTCGAGCGAGCCGAGCAGCCAGAAAGCGATCTCGAGCGCTGCGAACATATTGGGAGCGAGATTGAGGGTGAGCGCGACGAGCGCTCCGGAGAGGCTCGACAGGGCCAGGCCGGCGAGCAGGATCGTGAGCATGTTCGCGTTGCGACCGGCCAGCATGACCAGCGCGAGCACCGAGAACAGCGCCATCGATACGGCGGCGACCGGCAGCGCAAACGACAGCGCATCGGCAAGCCCGAGCGCGATGGCGAGCACGGCGCCGAAGGCAGCCGCTCCCGGCGCACCGAGGACGTCGGGCGCCGCCAGCGGGTTGCGCATGAGACCCTGCAGCGCCGCGCCCGCGAGCGCCAGCGCGGCGCCGATCATGGCAGCGAGCAGCGTGCGCGGCAGCCTGAGCTGCTGCACGATCAGCACGTCGATCGGGTCGCCCTGGCCGAGCAGCGCCCAGAACGTGGTCCCGACTTCGAGCCGCGCCGGCCCGAGCGCCAGCGATAACAGCGCCAGAACGCCGCCGGCGGCGGCCAGACCAGCGATGAGCTTCGACTGGCTGAGGGGCATCATGGGTCGGGTTCAGCCGCTCATTCGGATGCGGGGGCAGACGCCCGCATGGTTTTGATGGCGGCGCGTGCGAGTTGGTCGGCGCGCTCGTTCTCCACTTCACCGGCATGGCCGCGCACCCAATGCCAGGTCACCTCGTGCCGGGCCTGTGCCGCCTCCAGGCGCTGCCACAGCTCGGCGTTCTTGACCGGCTTTCGGTCGGCGGTGCGCCAGCCGTTGCGCTTCCAGGAGTGGATCCACTGCGTGACCCCGTTGCGCAGGTATTGGCTGTCGGTGTGGATTTCGACCACCGACGGCCCTTTCAGCGCCTCGAGCGCCGAGATCGCCGCCAGCAGCTCCATGCGGTTGTTGGTGGTCAGCGCCTCGCGCCCGGAAAGCTCTTTACGGTGCCGGCCCGAGATCAGCACGGCGCCCCACCCGCCGGGCCCCGGGTTTCCCGAGCAGGCGCCGTCGGTATAGGCGACCACGTGCGGCTTGCGGTGCGCCCTCACACGCTTTCCTCCACGCCGTATTCGCGCGCTGAACGCACCGACTGGTGGAACCTCAGTCGCCGCACGTAATCGAAGGGATCGTGCGGGTCGACCAGTGCCCCTTGCGCCGTGTTGAGCCAGTCATGAGCCCGCGTCAGCAGGAAGCGGAGCGCCGCGCCGCGGGCGAGCAGAGGCAGGGCGGCGCGCTCGGCCGCCTCGAGCGGGCGCACGCTCTCGTAGCCGCGGATCAGCGCCTGGCCCTTGGTCACGTTGAAGGAGAAGTCGGCTTCGAAGCACCAGGCATTGAGACAGATGGCAAGATCGTAGGCGAGCCAGTCGTTGCAGGCGAAGTAGAAGTCGATGAGACCGGACACTTCCCCGCCGAGGAAGAACACGTTGTCGGGAAAAAGGTCGGCATGGATGATGCCCTGCGGCAATTGCGTCGGCCAGTTGGGCAAAAGTTGAGCGAGCTCCCTCTCGATCAGGTCGGCGAGTCCCGGCCGCACCTCGTCGGCGCGCGGGGCGAACCGCTCATAAAGCGGTCGCCAGCCGTCGGGCCCAAGCGCGTTGGGCCGGGTGAGCCCATAACCCTTGGCGGCGTGATGCAAGTCCGCAAGCGCCTTGCCGACGAGGGCGCAGTGCTTGGGCTCCGGCCTGCGCACGAACACCCCGTCGAGGAAGGTCACCAGCGCCGCCGGCCGGCCGGCAAGCTCGCTCAGGTGCTGGCCGTGCCGGTCGCGCAGCGGGGTCGGGCAGCGGATGCCCGAGATGGCGAGATGCTCCATGAGGCCGAGGAAGAACGGCAGATCCTTGGGATCGACCCGCTTCTCATAAAGAGTGAGGATGAAACGGCCCTTGCTGCATTCGACCACATAGTTGGTGTTCTCCACTCCTTCCGCGATGCCCTTGTAGGAGCGCAGCTCCCCTAGACCGTAACCCGCGACGAAGCGGGAGAGGTCCTCGTCGTTGACCTCGGTGTAAACGGCCATGGGACGCGATCAGGGCTGAGCGGCGCGCAGCTCGCGCGGCACGTTGAAGGCGATGCGTTCTTCGCTGGTCGTCACGCTCTCGATGGCGACGTCGTAGCGCTGCCGGAAGCCGTCGATGACCTCCTCGACCAGTACCTCCGGCGCCGAAGCGCCCGCCGTGATGCCGACCGTGCTCGAATGCTCAAAGCGCGACCAGTCGAGCTCGCTTGCCCGCTCGATGAGCAGTGCCTGCGGGCAGCCGGCCCGCAACGCCACTTCCACCAGCCGCCGCGAGTTGGAGCTGTTCGGCGCGCCGACCACGACGAGCTGCTGGCAACGACCCGCGATGGCCTTTACCGCCGCTTGCCTGTTGGTGGTGGCATAGCAGATGTCTTCTTTGTGCGGCGAGGCGATGTTGGGAAAGCGCGCTTTCAGCGCGGCGATGATTTCGGCGGTGTCGTCGACGGAAAGAGTGGTTTGGGTGACATAGGCGAGCCGTTCCGGATCGCGCGGCGTGTAGGCGCGGGCATCCGCCACCGTCTCGATCAGGGTGACGGCGCCGGGGGGGAGCTGGCCCATGGTGCCGGCCACCTCCGGGTGTCCGGCATGGCCGATGAGCACGATCTCCCGACCGGCCCCGAAGTGCCGCTCGGCCTCCTTGTGCACCTTGGAGACCAGCGGGCAGGTGGCATCGAGATAGAACATGTTGCGGCGCCTGGCCTCGGCCGGCACGGCCTTGGGCACGCCGTGTGCCGAGAACACCACAGGAGCGTCCGTTTCCGGGATCTCGTCGAGTTCGTCCACAAAAATGGCGCCTTTTGCCCGAAGAGAGTCGACCACGAACCTGTTGTGGACGATCTCATGGCGCACGTAGACCGGGGGCCCGAATCGGGCGAGCGCAAGCTCGACGATCTGGATGGCGCGGTCCACTCCGGCGCAGAATCCGCGAGGATTGGCGAGAAGGATGGTTAACGGCCGGCGATCTGGCACGTGCTCTGGGCTCGTTCGGATGGCAGACATGGATCAAGCTTCGCCGCACTGAGGCTGCATAACAGGTTGCTACGCGCTTGGTTGGCTTCTGTCGAGGGTAGAGCGTGTGACTGACGAGGGGATGGCCGCGCAACGGCGCAGGTGCCGATGACTGGAAGCCTCGCCCGCCGATTGGCGCGCTGGTGCGCGGTGAGCTTTGCGCTCCTCGCAAGCAGCGGCTGCGGCCTTTCCACCCTCACCTCCGGGCTCGGCGGTGGCCTCTTCGGTGGGCCCTCCAACACACAGACCTCATCCAGCTCGATCAGCGAGGAGCAGCTTCTCTCCGAGGCCAAAGGCGAGGGCGGAATGGGCGGCGGGCTGGTCGGCGTCGATCCTGGCTGCCCGCGCTTTTCGGTGTGGTCGCGCGACAACGCGGTGACCGTCTACGAGCCTGGTCGTGTCGGCGACGGGCTCGCCGTCATGCACCGCGGCGAGCTCACCAAGACCGCGCGCGAATGCCGCATCGAGCCCGGCCGCGTCACCATCAAGTACGGCTTCTCCGGCCGCATCCTGCTCGGGCCCAAGGGTCGCAGCGGCACGGTCAGCCTGCCAGTTAGCGTGTTCGTCACCGACGCCAAGCGGGAGCGGCTCAAGAGCGAGCAGATGAAGATCGAGGCGGCCGTGTCGATCGACCGGCCGATCGGCTATTTCTCCGCCGTTCGCACCATCACCTTCAACATTCCGGAAGGCACGCGGCCGGGCGAGTTCGAGCTTTTTGTCGGTTTCGACCGCAACATTCCGGGAGCTGGATGAGACGCCGGGGCTCGTCTTCCCCGCGTTCAAGTTGCCGGCTGCACATTGACACGCCGCTGCCTCAGCCTGTCTACTCCGTTCCTGATTGAGCCGGACCAGTGCCGATGCTGCGGCTGCCGCCTTGAAACGCACACCCCTCTATGACCTGCACGCTGCGCTCGGTGCCAAGATGGTGCCGTTCGCCGGCTACGAGATGCCGGTGCACTACGCTCTCGGTGTTCTGAAGGAGCACCTCCACACCCGCGCCAAGGCCGGCCTGTTCGACGTGAGCCATATGGGCCAGGCCGTGCTCGTCTCCGACGATGGGCGCCACGAGACGGTGGCGCGCGCCATGGAGGCTCTGGTGCCGGCGGACATCCTGGGCCTCAAGCCTGGCCGGCAGCGCTACTCCCAGCTCACCAACGCCGAGGGCGGCATCATCGACGATCTGATGATCACCCGCCCGCTCGAGGCGGAGCGCGATGGCGTTCTCTATCTGGTGGTTAATGCGGCCCGCAAGGAGGTCGACTTCGAGCACATCACCGCCAACCTGCCGAAAGGTGTGCGCCTCGAGCCTGAGCCCGACCGCGCGCTCATCGCCGTCCAGGGACCGCTGGCAAAGGAAATCATGGCGCGCTTCTCGCCTGATGCGACTCGCCTCAACTTCATGGCAGCCTGCACCACCAGCCTGCGTTCCTTTGCGTGCCGGGTGAGCCGCTCCGGCTATACCGGCGAGGACGGCTTCGAGATCTCCCTTGCTGGCGTCGATGCGGCGCCCCTCGCCCGCCTGCTGCTCGCCGAGGAGGGCATCGAGCCGATCGGTCTTGGCGCCCGCGACAGCCTGCGGCTCGAAGCCGGCCTCTGCCTCTATGGCCATGATATCGATGAGACCACATCGCCGGTGGAGGCGGCCCTCGCCTGGTCGATCCAGAAGCGGCGGCGCGAGCAAGGAGGCTTTCCGGGCTGGGAACGGATTCGGACCGAGCTGGCGCAAGGACCAAAGCGGCTGCGCGTGGGCATCAGGCCCGACGGGCGCGCTCCCGCGCGCGAAGGCACCGATATCCTGTCGCCCTCAGGCGAGCCCATCGGCCGCATCACCTCCGGGGGCTTTGCTCCGACCGTCAACGGGCCGGTCGCCATGGGCTACGTGCCGGCGGCCTTTGCCGTGCGCGATGCCGCCGTATCGCTGCTCGTCCGCGGCAAGCCGCTGACGGGCCGCATCGTCGATCTGCCGTTCGTGCCGAACCGCTACTTCAGAACGTGATTTCCCATGCGAGGAGGGCTGTCGATGGCGTTGGAGCGTTTCACCAGAGACCATGAATACGTGCGCATCGACGGGGACGTCGCCGTTGTCGGCATCACGCGCCACGCCGCCGAGCAATTGGGCGACGTGGTTTTCGTCGAAGTGCCTGAGGCCGGCCGCCAGCTCAAGGCCGGTGAAGCGGCCGGCGTTGTCGAGAGCGTGAAAGCGGCAAGCGACGTGTTCTCCCCCGTCGGCGGGGAGGTGGTGGAGGCCAACAGCGCGCTCGCGTCGAACCCTCAGTGGGTCAACGAGGAGCCCGAAGGCAAGGCGTGGTTCTTCAAGGTGCGCATCGCCGACAAGTCCGAGCTCGACAAGCTGATTGATCGCGCCGCCTACGAGGCTTTCCTCAAGGAGAGCGGCTGATGCGCTATCTGCCGCTTGCGCCCGCCGACCGCCAGGCCATGCTGAGGGCCATCGGCGTTGCCACCGTCGATGACCTGTTTGCCGGCGTTCCCAAGGGCAAGCTCCTCAAGGAGCTCGTGAACCTGCCGAAGGCCAAGGGTGAGTTGGAGGTCGAGCGCGAGCTGGCCGCGTTGAGCCAGCGCAACACACCGGCGGCCGGCGTGCCTTTCTTTGTCGGTTGCGGGGCCTACCGCCACCACGTTCCGGCCAGCGTCGACCACCTGATCCAGCGCTCCGAGTTCCTCACCTCCTACACGCCCTATCAGCCGGAGATCGCGCAGGGCACGCTGCAGGCCATGTTCGAGTTCCAGACCCAGGTGGCGATGCTCACCGGTATGGAGGTGGCCAACGCCTCCATGTACGACGGCTCGACCGCTGCCGCCGAGGCCGTGCTGATGGCCGTGCGCGTGACCCGGCGCCGCAGGGCGGTCCTCTCCGGCGGCCTGCATCCGCACTATCGCGCCGCGATCGAGACGCTGGGGCGGTATGGCGGCCTCGAGGTCGAGGCGCTGGCCCCCGACCCCCGCGGGGTCGAAGAGCTTGCCGGCGCCATCGACGAGCGCACCTCGTGCGTGGTGGTGCAGTACCCCGCCGTTTATGGCGGCATTCGCGACCTCTCCCCGATCGCGGCCGCGGCCCACGCCAAGGGCGCATTGCTGGTCGCGGTGGTGACCGAGGTCGTCGCACTCGGCGCCGTCAAGTCGCCGGGCGAGATGGGTGCCGACATCGTTGCCGCCGAAGGTCAATCCATCGGCAACGCGCTCAACTTCGGCGGACCATATGTCGGCCTCTTTGCCACCCGCGAGAAGTTCGTGCGCCAGATGCCGGGACGGCTCGTCGGCGAGACGGTGGACGTTGAAGGCCGCCGTGGCTACGTGCTGACGCTCTCCACGCGCGAGCAGCACATCCGCCGCGAGAAGGCCACCAGCAACATCTGCACCAACTCCGGCCTGTGCGCGCTGGCCTTCACCATCCACATGACCCTGCTCGGCGAGAAGGGGCTGCGCCGGCTCGCTGCCATCAACCATGCCAACGCCGTGGCCCTGGCCGACAGACTTGCGAAGGTCCCCGGCGTGAAGGTGCTGCAGGACGCCTACTTCAACGAGTTCACCGTCCGCGTTCCGGCCGACGGGCGCAACGTGATCGACGCGCTGGCCCGCAAAGGCGTGCTCGGCGGCGTGCCCGTTGCGCGCCTGGAACCTGAGCGGCGCGAGCTGCACGACCTCATCATCGTCGCCTCCACCGAAATCAACAGCGAGGAGGATCGAGCGGCCTACGCGGAGGCCCTCGGGGAGGTTCTGTGATGGCTATGAACCGGCAGGGACGGCCGACCGGTCCAGGCGATGCGGCGCCCAGCGCCGTTCAAACCTTCACCGGCAATCGCGGGCTCGATCATGAGGAGCCGCTGCTGTTCGAGCAGGGGAGCGCCGAGAACTCCGGTGTCGACCTGCCGGAGCACAAGCTGGCGAAAACCCGCCTTGGTGGCTTGCAGCGCACTCAGCCGATCGGTCTTCCTGGATTGAGCGAGCCCGAGGCCGTCCGCCACTACGTGCGGCTGTCGCGCCAGAACTACGCCATCGACAGCGGACCCTACCCGCTCGGTTCGTGCACCATGAAGCACAACGCCCGCCTCAACGAGAAGATGGCGCGGCTTGCAGGCTTCGCCGACATCCACCCGCTTCAGCCTCAGCAGACCGTGCAGGGCGCCATCGCGCTCATGCAGCTTTTGTCAGGCTACCTGTTGGAGCTGACCGGCATGAAGGCGATCGCGCTCTCGCCGCGCGCTGGTGCCCATGGCGAGCTGTGCGGCATGTTGGCGATCAAGGCCGCGCACGAGGCCAAGGGTTCGAGGGCGAGCGTCGTGCTCGTGCCCGATTCCGCGCACGGCACCAATCCGGCGACGGCCGCCTTCGTCGGCTATACGGTCAAGCCGGTGCCGGCCCGAGCCGACGGCACGCTGGCGGCGGACGCGGTGAAAGCGGCGCTTTCCCCCGATGTCGCCGCCATCATGCTCACCAACCCCAACACGTGCGGGCTGTTCGAGCGCGAGGCGGCGGAGATCGCCGAAGTGGTGCATGCAGCCGGCGCCTATTTCTACTGCGACGGTGCCAACTTCAACGCCATCGTCGGCAAGGTGAGGCCCGGCGATCTCGGCGTCGACGCCATGCACCTCAACCTGCACAAGACGTTTTCCACTCCCCACGGCGGCGGCGGCCCGGGCGCCGGCCCCGTGGCGCTGTCCGATGCGCTTGCGCCTTACGCGCCCGTGCCCTTCGCGTTGCGTGAGGGTGAGAGCTTCCGCATCGTCGAGGATGCGGCCGAGGCCGAGCGTCGCGGCCTGAAGCCGTTCGGGCGGCTGGCCGCCTTCCATGGCCAGATGGGCATGTTCGTGCGTACGCTGGCCTACATGCTCTCGCACGGTGCCGACGGCATGCGGCAGGCCTCTGAGGACGCCGTCCTCAACGCCAACTATGTCCGCGCCGGCCTTCGCGATCTCTTCACCCAACCCTTCGGCGACCAGCCCTGCATGCACGAGGTTCTGTTCGACGACCGCTTTCTCAAGGGCACGGGCATCACCACGCTCGATTTCGCCAAGGCCATGATCGATGAGGGCTATCACCCGATGACCATGTACTTCCCCCTGGTCGTCCACGGCGCCATGCTGATCGAGCCCACCGAGTCGGAATCGAAGGCCTCGCTCGATCTGTTCATCGCTACCTTGCGCGAACTGGCTCAGGCCGCCCGACGCGGCGAAACCGATCGCTTCACCCAGGCCCCCCGCCTTGCTCCCCGCCGGAGGCTCGACGAGACCAAGGCGGCGCGCGAGCCCAAACTGCGCTGGCAGCCGCCAGCCCCGCGCGATTGACCCTGCTTACCACGCGCCCCCCTTCCGGGCTCGGCCCCGACCGGCTGATGGCTATTGCCGAGCTGCGCTCGCCAGGCGCACAATGGTCTTGGTAGGGCTGCCGAAAACGGTTCGTATCGGGAGGAAATGCATGTTCAGAGCCATGCGTGGCGCGCTGACCGCGGCCGCGTGCCTGACGGTTGGGGCTGCGCCGGCCGTCACCCGCGCCGACGACGTCGCCGAGTTTTACAAGGGCAAGCAGATCAATTGGATCTTGAGCGCCGGTGAGGGCGGCGGATATTCGAGCTACGCGCGCGCGTTCGCCCCCTACTTCAGCGCGCACATCCCGGGCAAGCCCAACATCGTCATCCAGAACATGCCGGGTGGCGGCGGCATCCGTGCCATGAACCACCTCTATGCGGCAGCGCCCAAGGACGGCACCACCATCGGCCTCGTGCATTCGAGTGTGCCGTTCGCACCGCTGTTCGGCACCGGCGGCGCCCAGTTCGATCCGCGCGAGATGAACTGGATCGGCAGTCTGGCCACGGCGAGCTCGATGTGCGTGGCCTGGCACGAGTCGGGAATCAAATCCTGGCAGGACCTGTTCGACAAGGAATTCATCGTCGGCGGCACCGGTGCCGGTTCCCGCATGGAGACGCTGCCGAAGATGGTCAACGAGCTGTTCGGCACCAAGATCAAGATCATCTCGGGCTACAAGGGCGGCAACGAAGTGTTCCTCGCCATGGAGCGCGGCGAGGTGCACGGCCGTTGCGGCGGCTTGGTGTCCTCGATCAATTCGACGCGACCCGACTGGTTCCCAAAGAAGAAGGTCGCCATCCCGATCACCATTGCTGTTGAGCGCAACAAGCTGTTCCCGGACGTTCCCGCCATCATCGAGTTTGCCAAGGACGAGCGCACCAAGCAGATCCTGGAGCTGATCCTGGTCCCCCAGGAGCTCGACCGGCCCATTCTGGCCCCGCCCGGCGTACCGCCGGAGCGCGTCGCCGCCCTCCGCGTTGCCTTCCACGCGGCCATCAACGATCCGGGCTTCATCGAGGAAGCGAAGAAGAGCAAGCTTGAGATCGACGAGGTGAGCGGCGAGAAGGTCGCGGCGCTGATCCGCAATGCTTACGCGGTGTCGAAGGAGATTGTCGCAGCCGCCAATCAGGCGATGGATATGACCAAGGAAGCCAAGTAGCGGAAGGGGAGGAGTCGCAGGATGTTCGCCAAGATCAATCACGTCGCCATCGTCAGCGAGAAGTACGCGCTTCTGCCCAAGTTCTACGAGGCCGTTTTCGGCATGAAGGGCTCCGGCAAGTCGCGCCCGACCCGCGCGGTCACCGTCGGCGATGGCTACGTCGGCTTGAACATCAATCCGCGCAAGGCCGGCCGGCCGGCCGGCCTTGACCACTTCGGCATCGAGGTGGAGAGCGTCGAGACGGTCTTCGACCGCATGAAGACCAGGTATCCGACGGCCGAGTGGGTGAAGCGCCCCGGCACCCGCCCCTTCGCCGGCATCTCAGCCAACGATCCCGATGGCAACGTGTTCGACATTTCCCAGAGGGAGATGGAGAACCGCACCGGCGTCTACGTCGAGAACGAAGCGAGCGAGCGCCAGCACGAGCGCTGCATCAGCCACGTCGCCGTGCGCACCATGCGCCCCGACGAAGTGGCGCGGTTCTATGTGGACGTGTTCGAGCTTGCCGAGCAGAACTCTAAGGCGGGCGACCCCAACCACTACCTCACCGATGGCAAGGTCACGCTCCTTATCATGCCCTGGCGCATCGGCAACTACGCCAACCAAAGCATTCTGCCGACCGGCATGGATCACATCGGCTTCACTGTCGAGAGCCTCGCCAAGTTCAAGGACGACGTGGAGGAAGCGGTCGGCGTCAACCCGATTCTCAACCCCATTCCGGTCGGCAAGGGCAAGGAGCAGGGGGCACGCCTCGAGCTTTTGAAGCGGCAGTGCCCGATGGGCGAGTACTTCATGTCCGACCCCGACCACACCCTGATCGCGGTGAGAGAGCGGCACTGACCATGGCGGAGGACCGCTTCCTCAGCGTCGACGGGCTCAACACCCGCTACGTCGAAGCCGGCACCGGCCGGCCCGCCATCCTTATCCACGGCGCGTCCCTCGGCTCCTCGCTCGACGTTTGGCGCCGTAACCTTGCGCCGCTTGCCGCGAACGGGGTGCGCGCCATCGCCTACGACCAGCCCGGATTCGGCCTCACCGACGATCCGCCGGAATGGGGGCTTGGCTACCGCACCGCCTTCATCCTGAGGTTCATGGATGCGTTGCGCCTCGATCGCGCCGCACTCGTCGGCCACTCCCAGTCGGGCGCCATGGCGGTGGAGCTCGCCCTTTCGCAACCGGATCGGGTGAGCCATGTCGTGGTGTTGGGAACCGGCAGCCTGTTGCCGCCGCTGCCCGACCAACCGGCAAAGAAGCGTGGGCCGGCCGAAGGCGAGGAGGGCGGCGACGCCGAGCCGACCATGGCCGACACCAGGGCGCTGCTCGAGGCCAATCTCTTCAATCACGATCTGATCACGGAGGACGAGTTGGCTTTGCGCCACCGCATGAGCACCGGCAAGAACTTCCGCGCCTTCCTTGCTCGCAATCGCGCCGCCGCCGAGAAGCGCGCGGCCGTCGACGGCGGCAAGAGGCAGCCGCTGTGGCAGCGCCTCGGCGAAGTCCGCCAGCCGATGCTCTTGATCTACGGCCGCGAGGATCGCGGCCAGGCCGGCGCGCGGGCGGAGCTTGCGAAGCGACAGATGCCGTCGCTCAACCTGCACATCGTGCCGGGTTGCAAGCACCTGGTGCCGTGGGACGCGGCCGACGCCTTCCACCGTCTCGCCGGGCCGTTCCTGCGCGGGTGAGGGCCAAAGGATCAATGGCCGGGCAGCAGCCCGCCCATGACCTCCATGGAGCAATCGAGGCTGGGAGCCTTTAGTTCAACAGCCGCTTCAAGTCGCGGATGCTCTGGTCGGCGAGACTGGCGCCGACCTCGGGGGAGACCTTGGCCTTGAGGAT
>DATLZB010000125.1:0-5964 GCA_035574175.1 Hyphomicrobiaceae bacterium | reverse complement strand
GCGGAAAGAACGCCCCGTCCTTGAACCCCGCCGCGACGATCGAGTCGCGATAGTCGTTATTGAACTTTTGGGCGATGTCGCGGGCAAGTTCGAGGTGTTGCTTTTGGTCCTCGCCCACCGGCACGTGCGTCGCCCGGTAGGCCAGGATGTCGGCCGCCATCAGTGTCGGATAGGCATAGAGCCCCACCGACGCATTTTCGCGGTCCTTACCCGCCTTCTCCTTGAACTGCGTCATGCGGTTGAGCCAGCCGAGCCTCGCCACGCAGGACAGGATCCAGCCGAGCTCGGCATGCGCCGGAACCTGGCTCTGGTTGAAGATGATGCTCTTCTTGGTGTCGAGCCCGGCCGCGATGTAGGCCGCCGTCACGTCGCGGATCGCCTGGCGCAACTCCTTTGGATCCTGCCACACCGTGATCGCATGCATGTCGACGATGCAGTAGATGCACTCGTGGCTTGCCTGCATCTCGACCCAACGCACGAGCGCGCCGAGATAATTGCCCAGATGCAGGTTGCCCGTGGGCTGCATGCCTGAGAACACGCGCTGAGAAGGGGCCATCGAGACGCTCTCCTGTCGATCGGCGGGCGTTATGGCGTGCCCGACAGGCGAGTGCAAGGCGTAATCGCGGCCCATCACTGGCGCCGCAGCGCCTCCCGCAGCGAATTGAGGCGCGCCGCCCCTGTGAGGTGGGCGAACAGGAAATAGACGATGGCCCCGCAAGCGACCAGCACGCCGAGGGCACCCGCGCGTACAGCAAGTGGGTTCGAGGATCCGAACCAAGGTTCGAGGTAGGCACCGGCAAGGCTGAGCGCCGCCCCCATGACGAGGCTCGAGACCAGAATGAGCGGCACCGCCTTTCTCAAGCGCGCGTCCATCTCGAAATGACCACGCCGGCAAAGTTCCCGCCACAGCAGTGCCGCGTTGAGCCAGCCGGCGAGCGACGTGGCGAGCGCGATGCCGACGTGTCCCATCAGGCCCATCTCGCGGAACAGTAGAAACAGCATGCCCGACCCGAGCGCATTGGCCGCCATGTTGACGGCGGCAAAGCGCATCGGCGTCGCCGTGTCCTCGCGTGCGAAGTACGCCGGCTGGAAAACCTTAATCAACACGAACGACGGCAGCCCCACGGCGAACGCGGCAAGCGCCGCCGCCGTCGCCGTGGTATCGCTCGCGCCGAACGCGCCGCGCTCGAACAACACGCGAATCATCGGATCGGCCGCGACGGCAAGCGCCACCGCCGCGGGCACGGTCAGCAGCAGGCCGAGTTCAAGCGAACGGTTTTGGCTGTCCAGGGCAGCCGCCTCGTCGCCGGCCTTGAGCTTGCGCGCAAGGTCGGGAAGCAGCACGACGCCGATGGCGACGCCGACGATGCCGAGGGGCAGCTGGTAGAGGCGATCGGCGTAATAGAGATAGGACACGGCGCCCGCCTGCAGGGAGGCGATGATGGTGCCAATGACGATGTTGATCTGGGTGATGCCGCCGGCGACGAGTCCCGGTATGCCGAGGGCGACGAGCCGCCTAACTCCCTCCGTCATCCGCGGCCACCTGAGCCGCAGCGTGAACCCCGCGCGACGCACTGCCACCCCCATCAGCGTAAGCTGAGCGAAACCCGCCACGGACACGCCCCACGCAAGCATCACGCCGGCCTGCGGCTGCTGGTAGAGGCCGAACCATCCTGCCCCCGCGATCGCCGCAATCAGGACCAAGTTGAGCACGATCGGCGCCGCCGCCGCCGCCCAGAAGCGGTTGAGCGAGTTGAGCACGCCGGACAGCAGCGCCACGATCGACATGCAAAGGAGATACGGAAACGCGATCTGAGTGAGCAGCACCGCTAGGTCGTACTTTTGTGGGTCCGCGACAAACCCCGGCGCGAGCAGCAGCATGAGCCAGGGCATCGCCAGCATGGCGAGCGCGGAGAATCCGACGAGCACGAAGGCGAGTGCCGCCAGCGCCTCCTCGGCGAAGCTCTTGGCGGCCGCCTCTCCCTCGCCCTCGAGCCGCTTGGCGAACAGCGGCACGAACGCCGCATTGAACGCGCCCTCGCCGAACAGGCGCCGGAACAGGTTGGGAAACCGGAACGCGACGAAGAAAGCGTCCGCAACCGCGCCACTGCCGAGCACGGCCGCGATCAGGATGTCCCGCATGAAGCCCAGCACGCGGCTGACCATGGTCAGTCCGCCCACCGTTGCGAAGGCTCTGTAGAGTGCCATGGGTCGAGGGGAGTAGCCGAGGCTGTTGCCCGCGGCAAGGCAACGTGCGCCGCCCGCTTAACGACGCCACCGCAAATCGCGACGCCGCCCTATTCGGGCAGCACGTCGCTCGGCCGGTCTACCCGGCGCAGAGCCGGGAACCGCCACGCCCAGAAAGCCACGATGGCGAACACCGCGACACCGCCGAACACGGCTGATCCCGCGGCGCCGATGAGCTCGGCGACGAGCCCCGATTCGAACGTGCCGAGCTGCGCCGCCGTCTGGTTGCAGAGTACATTGACCGCCAACACGCGGCCGCGGCGGTCGTCCGGCGTCGAGAATTGGATAAGGGTCTGCCGAATCACCGTGCTCAGCATGTCGCCCGTGCCGATCAGCAGCAGCAGCAGGAACGACAGCGCCACATTGTGCGACAGGCCGAACGCGATAGTGGCGGCCCCATAGAGCGACATCCCGACGAACATCATCGGCCCCGCCGAGCGCCGGATCGGATAGCGCGACAGCACCCCCGCGACGATCAGTCCGCCGAACGCGGGCGCGCTGCGCAGCAGCCCAAATCCCGTCGGCCCGAGTTCGAGAATGTCGCGCGCGAAAATGGGCAGCAACGCAGTGACGCCGCCGAACAAGGTGGCCATCAGGTCGAGCGACATGGCCCCAAACAGCGGCTTCGTGTTCCAGATGAAGTCAAGGCCGGCGAGCACCGTTTTCCAGCTCCGCTGCACGTCGCTGAAAGGCTTGCGCCGCGATGGCAGCATGCTGGCGAAACCTACCGCCATTATGGCGAGCGCCAGGCAAGAAAAGTAGGTCGCCGGTCCTTCCCCGACCGAGTAAAGCAGCCCGCCGAGCGCCGGTCCCACGATCTGCGACAGCTTGTTGACCGAGGAGAATGCCGGGATCGCGCGCCCGAGCTGTTCGCGCGCAACCAGAGCCGGAAGCAGCGCCTGCACCGAGGGCCCCTCAAAGGTGCGGGCCACCCCTTGCACGAGCAGCAACACATAGATGAGCGCCAGCGGCGGTGCCGCGAGGGTGGAGAGCAGCGCCATTGAGCCTGCCACGGTCGCCTGCGCCAGAAAGCTCCACCACATGATCGTCTTGCGATCGAACTGATCGGCGAGCTGGCCGGCAAGCAGTGTCAGGAACAGCGGCGGCAGGAACTGCACGAGCCCGATAATTCCGAGTGCCAGTGCGCTGTCGGTGAGCTCGTAGATCTGCCAGCCGGCCACCACCACCAGCATTTGGTTGGCGGTGTTCGATCCGGCGCGGGTGGCGAGCAAGAAACTGAGCGGCCGTGTTCGGAAGATCGGGGTCTCTGCGTTCATTCCTTGGGTAGCGCCATCCTCCCCGTCCCATTTTTCCGTGTTGGCAAGCGTCCGCGGCCATGTCCAATAGCTGCGAATCCGCCGCTTCGCAAACTCCTAGGGCCCCGGCTGGCCGGGGCACCCCGCGCTGCCTCTTGCGGGCGCTGCGCTGCCTCACGCCTCGGTGAGGTGCGCCCGCAAGGCGGAACACGATGCCGTCAGTGTCTGGCAACATGCGCCAGGGCTAGAATGGCCCGAAGCCGCGATCGAGGGTCGCGGCGGCGCTCGGAGTCTTTGAACCATGTCCGTGCTCCAATCCTTACGCTCCGCCCTGCCGGTGCGGCTTAGTTCACCGGCTGAGAACGGCTACGCCGCGAACGCTTTGCCGGCGCGAGTCCGCTCCCTCATCGGCGCGCGCGAGGCCGAAAGCGAGCGTCTGATCGGCTGGGCCCAACTCGTGCTGACCGCCACCTTTGCCGCGCTCTACATCATCGCACCGCGCCCGGCCGATGCACAGATGGCCATGTTTGCGCCGGTGCCGTTCGCTCTCGCCGGATACGCGGTGTTTACCGGCGTCAGGCTGTGGTTCGCCTACCGCGTTTCACTGCCCGGCTGGCTGCTCATCCTTTCGATCTTGGCCGACACGGCGCTGCTGTTGAGCCTGATCTGGTCCTTCCACATACAGTACGGCCAGCCCGCTGCCTTCTCGCTCAAGGTGCCGACCTTCATCTACATATTCGTTTTCATCGCCCTGCGGGCTCTGCGCTTCGATCATCGCTACGTCCTGTCGGTCGGCCTCTTCGCGGCTCTCGGCTGGGCCGTGGTCGTGCTCCTGGCGGTACGCTCCGGCGACGGCAGCGAAATTACCCGCAACTTCGTCACCTATCTCACCTCCAACAGCATCATGATCGGGGCCGAGTTCGACAAGATCTTCACGGTGCTGATGGTCACTGCGATCCTGACCATCGCGGTGCGACGCGGCCAACGCTTGCTGGTGACAGCCGTGCGCGAGGAAGCCGCTGGACGGGAGATCCGCCGTTTCCTTTCCCGGGGCGTTGCCGAAGCCATAACCAGCGCCGAGACGCTGATCGAGGCGGGGCAAGGCGTGGAGCGCAATGCAGCGATCGTCATGCTGGACATCCGCGGCTTCACCAGATTCTCCGCGACCGTCCCGCCGCACGAGGTCGTGCGCATGCTGACCGGCTTCCACGAGCGTATCGTCCCGCTCGTCCACGCCCACGGCGGCGTAATCGACAAGTTCCTTGGCGACGGGGTGATGGCAACCTTCGGAGCCGTTGCCCCCTGCAACACGGCGGCGGCTGACGCGCTCCGCGCCCTCCATGCCATCATTGAGGAAGCCAGCCGCTGGCAACAGGAGCTGGCCGCGGCCGGGAGCGTGCCGCGGCTCGAGGTCAACGGCGCCGTTGCCGCCGGACGGGTTGTTTTTGCCACCCTGGGCGACAGCAACCGGCTAGAGTACACGGTCATCGGCGAAGCCGTGAATCTTGCTGCCAAGCTCGAGAAGCACAACAAGATGGCCCGCACCCGCGCCTTGACCACGGTCACCACCTACGAGCTGGCGCGTGCCCAGGGATTTGTCGCCGATCGTGAGCCCGGCCATCTGCGCGCCGCCTTGGTCGCCGGTGTCGATGGTCCCATCGATCTTGCCGTGCTGGCGTCGTGATGCGTGATGCCTTGCGTCCGGCTTCAGTCCGCGCGTGCGGCCGGCGTCGGCAGGACGCTGTCGGCCTTGGCGGGCGGGGGCGCGCTGAGCACCTGCGCAAGACGCTCCCGAATGCTCGCCTGACGGTGTTCCGACACCACCTTCTTGCCGGTGAGATCGGTCACGTAAAACACGTCGACCGCCCTCTCGCCATAAGTTGCGATATGCGCCGATGTGATGTCGAGGCTCAAGTCCGAGAGCGCGCTGGTGAGATCATAGAGCAGGCCCGGGCGGTCCAGCCCCGACACCTCAATCACCGTGAACGCGTCGGACAGCACGTTGTTGACCACGACCTCGGGCTCGACGGTGAAGGCGCTGATGCGCTGCTCCGAAGGCGAGCGCTTTTTCATCAATGCGGCGAGCCGAACCTCGCCCTTCAACACGCGCTCGATGGTATGGCCGATGCGCTCCACGCGGCGCCGCTCATCCGCATCGTCCTGGAACTCCCGTTGCAGCAGGAAGGTGTCGATAGCAAGCCCGTCCCGTGTGGTTGAGATGTGGGCGCTGGCGATGTTGGCGCCCGCCGACGCGCATGCCCCCGCGAACAGCGCCAGCAGTCTCGGATGGTTGGGGGCCATGATGGTGAGTTCGGTGATGGCCGTGAAACTGTTGAAGCTCGCAGCCGTCGCCAGCGTCCGGTTCTCGGACTCGGCGCGGCGGATCATGCGGGCATGGTCGGCCGCCTTACGGGTCTCCGTCTTGAGCCAGTAGTCGTCGTAGTGGCGGGCGATGAAGCGC
>DATLZB010000124.1:0-9458 GCA_035574175.1 Hyphomicrobiaceae bacterium | reverse complement strand
GCGCGACCTCATCAATACCCCCGCCAACGACATGGGCCCGGCCGAACTCGAAGAGGCAGCCCGCGCCATCGGCGCACGCCACGGCGCCCGCGTGACCTCGATCATCGGCGACGCCCTCATCGAGGCCAATTTCCCGATGATCCATGCCGTCGGACGCGCCTCGAGCCGGCCGCCGCGGCTCATCGACGTTACCTGGGGCCGGTCCGACGCCGCGAAAGTGACGGTGGTCGGCAAGGGCATCTGCTTCGACACCGGCGGGCTCGACATCAAGCCGTCGAGCGCCATGCTGCTGATGAAGAAGGACATGGCCGGCGCGGCGACGGCCCTTGCACTCGCCGCCATGATCATGGGGCTTAAGCTCGACGTGCGGTTGCGCGTGCTGATCCCGGCCGCAGAAAACAGCATCGCCGGCAACGCCTTCCGCCCGCGCGACGTGCTGAAGACCAGGGCCGGCATCAGCGTGGAGGTCGGCAACACGGACGCGGAAGGCCGGCTGGTGCTGGCCGATGCGCTCACGCTTGCCGACGCGGAGGCGCCCGATACGCTGCTCACCTTCTCTACGCTCACGGGCGCCGCCCGTGTGGCGCTCGGAGCGGAGCTGCCTGCGCTCTATACGGACGAGGATGCGTTCGCCGCGCAGATCATCGCGGCCGGAGACAGCGTGGGCGATCCGGTATGGCGCATGCCGTTCTGGAAGGGCTATGCAAGGCAGCTCGACAGCGACGTGGCCGACATGGGCAACGTCTCGGATTCGCCGATGGCAGGCTCCATCATCGCGGCGCTCTTCCTGCGCCGGTTCGTGACACGGGCCACGCGGTTCGCCCACTTCGACATCTACGGCTGGCGAACCGCGGCCGCACCACTCGGGCCAAAAGGGGGAGAGCCGCAGGGTGCGCGCACGGCGCTTGCCGTGCTCGAGCAGTTCTACGGCGCCAGCGCGGGCAAAGCGAGGAGCAGCCACCCGTGACGGGCGCGGCGGCACGGCCCGATCCTCGCAGGCACGCCTGGCGCGAGGACCTGGCCGCCGAGAGCCTGCGCGGGCAAGTGGAAGCGCCGCGGTACGTGGCGGGCGAACCCCATCACGTGATCCGTCCCGCCATCGCGCTGCGTAGGGAGCCGCAGTTCACAGCCAGCATCGAAACGGAAGCACTGTTCGGGGAAGCGGTCACCGTCTACGACATCACCGACGGCTGGGCGTGGGCGCAGCTTGAGCGGGACAGGTATGTGGGCTACCTGCCGGCCGACGCGCTGCGGCGCGGCGTGGCGGCAACCACCCACCGCGTTTCCGCGATCGGCACCTTCATCTACTCGGCGGCCGACATCAAGGCGCCTCCGCTCATGCACTTGAGCCTCAACGCACAGGTGGCGGTTGTCGAACGGCAGGAGCGGTTCAGCCGACTCGCGGGCGGCGGCTTCGTCGTCAACCGGCACATCATCGAGCGCGACAGGTATGCCCGCGACTTCGTCGACGTCGCCGAGAGGCTGATCGGAACTCCGTACCTGTGGGGCGGCCGCACGCGACTCGGCCTCGACTGCTCGGGCCTCGTGCAGATCGCCATGGAAGCCGCCGGCATTCGCTGCCCGCGCGACACCGACATGCAGCAGGCCGAGCTCGGCAGCGAGGTGCTGGTGCCGGCGTCGCTCGAGGGACTTAAGCGCGGCGATCTCGTGTTCTGGCGCGGTCACGTCGGCATCATGGTCGACGGCCTCATGATGGTGCATGCCAATGCGCATCATATGGCGGTGGCGGTCGAGCCGCTGGCGGTCGCGGTGGAGCGGATCGGGAAGAGCGAAGGCGGGATGGCCTCGGTGCGGCGCCTGCCGAAGCTCTGCGGCGACGGCACTTGAGGCGTGCGCCCGAAGGCTCGCGCGTTCATCGGGCCGGGAAAATGCGGGGTAGCCGGACGGCTGCAGGCCGTCTACATTCGAGCCGGCGCACGCAAGCCCCACCGCTCAGGGCGATGCGCCGGCGCCGCGGCCGGTTCGGCCTGCGGACGACAAGGAATCGCAAAGGGAGAGACTCAGGATGACAGCTCAAAAGGCATTCGCTCTTGCCGGCGTCATGGTGCTGGCGGCCGCGCCCGGCGCCTTGGCACAAGGCAATGACGCGGTCGCGAAATTCTACAAAGACAAGCAGATCCGTCTGATCGTCAGCTCGGAGCCCGGTGGAGGCTACGACAACTACGGGCGCATGTTCGCCAAGCATATGCCGAGATTCATTCCCGGCAATCCAACCATGATCGTGCAGAACATGCCGGGCGGCGGCGGTCTCACGGCGGCAAACTATATCTACAACGTGGCGCCCAAAGACGGCACGGTGCTCGGTCAGGTGCAGCGCAACGTGCCTTTCGTTGCCATCCAGGGACAGCCCGGGCCGCAGTTCGATCCGACCAAGTTCAACTGGATCGGCAGCATGAACAACGAGGTCAACGTCTGCGTCGCCTGGCATACGAGCAAGGTCAAGACCATCCAGGACGCCATGAAGCACGAGCTGATCGTCGGCGGCAGCGGCCCCAACGACACCGAGCAGACACCGGCAGTCCTCAACAACGTCATCGGCACGAAGTTCAAGATCATCTCCGGCTATCCGTCCTCGTCGGCGGTGACGCTGGCGGTCGAGCGCGGCGAGGTGGAAGGGATCTGCTCCTCCTACTCCTCCCTCGCCACGCGCAATGCGGCGTGGTTCAAGGAGAAGAAGGTGAACGTTTTGGTTCAGAACAGCGGCAAGAAGCACCCGGATCTGCCCAACGTGCCGCTGTCGAGCGAACTCGCCAAGAGTAAAGAAGACCGCCAGCTGCTTGAGCTCAACGACGCGCGACTGGTCGTCGGACGACCGTTCCTCGCCGGTCCCGGCGTGCCGGCAGACCGCGTCAAGGCGCTGCGCAAAGCGTTCGACGATATGATCCAGGACAAGGAGTTCCTCGCCGATGTCGAGAAGGCGAAGATGGAGCTCGCCGCGGTCGGCGGTGATGAGGTGCAGGAGCTCATCGAGCGCGTTGCGGCAACACCCAAAGCGATCATCGATCGGTTGAACGACGCCCAGGTCTACAAGGGCGAGCGCGGCACGGCAAAGGTCGAGGCGAACGCGACCACGGGCACCATCGCCGATCTCCCGAACGATGCGCGCCAAATCGTGCTGAAGCTGGATGGCGGCAAGACGTTCACCGCCAAGGTCTCGGGATCTCGCACCAAGATCAAGGTTGCCGGCAAGGACGGCCAACGGGGTGACCTCAAAGTCGGCATGTCCTGCGGCGTGGCCGCACCGGCCGACGGAGAGGAAGCCTCCAGCATCGAATGCAAGTAGCCGGTCGGGCCGCCGCGCGCAACGCAGCGGCCTGCGGCCTTCAGCGTGCCCTGATCGCTTCGCTGGCTGGCACGTAGGGCACGCCGAGCGCCTCGGCCACAGCCTTGTGCGTGATGTGTCCGCGATGGACGTTGAGCCCCGCCAGCAGATGCGGGTCAGCAGCCAGCGCCCGCATGGGTCCCTTCTGCGCCAGTGCCAGCACGAAGGGAAGCGTGGCGTTGTTGAGGGCGAAGGTGGAGGTGCGGGCGACGGCGCCCGGCATGTTGGTGACGCAGTAGTGAACCACGCCGTGAGCAATGTAGGTCGGGTTGGCGTGCGTCGTCGGCCGTGAGGTCGCCACGCAGCCGCCCTGATCGATGGAGACGTCGACGATCACGGAGCCGCGCTTCATTCCGCGGACGAGTTCCTCCGACACGAGCTTGGGCGCGGTAGCGCCGGGCACCAGCACGGCACCGATCACGAGATCGGCGTCCAGGACGTGGTCCTCGATGGCCTGCCGCGTCGAGAAGACGGTATTGACGGCGGCGCCGAACTGCTGGTCGAGCACGTAAAGGCGTTCCAGATCGATGTCGATCACGGTTACGGAGGCCTCAAGGCCGATCGCCATGCGCACCGCGTTGACGCCGGCAACGCCGCCGCCGAGCACCACCACCTTGGCAGGGGCGACGCCGGCCGCACCGCCCAAGAGCATGCCGCGCCCGCCGCGCTCCATCTCGAGGCAGTGGGCACCCGCTTGCACGGCCATACGCCCGGCGACCTCGCTCATGGGCGCAAGCAGCGGCAGGCGCGTGCGGGCGCCGGTTACCGTCTCGTAGGCAATGGCGGTAACACCGGAGGCCATCAGCGCCTTGGCCTGATCGGGATCGGGCGCCAAGTGCAGGTAGGCAAAAAGCGTCTGGCCCTCGCGCAGCCAAGCCAGCTCCTTGTCCTGGGGCTCCTTGACCTTGACGATCAGCTCGGCCTCGGCAAACACCTCCTCGGCCGAGCCGGCGATGCGCGCGCCGGCGCGGAGGTAATCCTCATCCGAGATGCCTTGCCGCTCGGCGGCTTTGGTCTCGATAATAACCTCATGCCCCAGCGCCACCGCCTCGCGGACGCTCCCCGGGGTCATGCCGACGCGATACTCGTGGTTCTTTATCTCTTTCGGCACGCCGATCCGCATCGCCGCCTCCTGTCCCCGAGGGCCCGTGCTGCGCCTCGTTGCCGACGTGATATAGTGCCGCTTTCCCGACCCGGTTGGAAGGAGGATGCCCATGGCCTCCCGCAGGATGCACGGCGCATTGATCGTGGCGGCTCTTCTCGCGGCATCGATTGCAGCGAGTCTTCCAGCCACGGCGCTGGTCGTGTTTCACCGCGGCAACGACGGCGATCCGGAGACGCTCGATCCGCACAAGACCTCGACGGTCGCCGAGGCCCACATCCTTCGCGACCTCTACGAGGGCCTCGTCATCCACAACATGAAGGGGGAGGTGGTGGCGGGCGCCGCCGAAAGCTGGAGCCTGAGCCCCGACGGGACGACCTACACGTTCAAGCTGCGCAACAATGCCAAGTGGTCGAACGGCGATCCGGTGACCGCCAGCGATTTCGTTTACTCGTTCCGTCGCATCATGCGTCCGGAGACGGCGGCCAAGTACGCCAACATTCTCTATCCGATCCGCAACGCGGAGAGCTTCAACAAGGGCAACGGCGCCAAGGAGGAGGACCTCGGGGTCAGGGCGCTCGATCCCCGCACGCTCGAGATTGCTTTGGAACGCCCCACCCCCTACTTCCTGGAGCTTCTCACGCACAGCACGGGCCTGCCCGTGCACAAGGCTTCGATCGACAAGCACGGAAAGGACTGGGTGAAGGCGGGCAATATGGTTTCGAACGGGGCCTACCAGCTCAAGGACTTCGTACCCAACGATCGCATCACGCTCATCAGGAACCCGCACTTCCACGACGCCAACAACGTGCAGATCGACGAGGTGCGCTTTTATCCCAACCCCGACCAGGCCGCGGCGGCACGGCGTTTCATGGCCGGTGAGCTGCATTTCACCTCCGACATCCCGACCGATCAGGTGGCGTTCCTCAAGCAGAGGCTCGGCAAACAGGTGCACATCGCGCCCTACCTCGGCACGCTGTTCCTCATCGTCAGGACGTCCAAGCCGCCGTTCAACGACGTGAGGGTGCGCCAGGCGCTCGCCATGGCCATCGACCGGGAGTTCCTGGCGACAGACATTTGGGGCGGCACCATGTTGCCCGCCTACGGCATGATCCCGCCCGGCATCAACAACTACCGTGCGCCGGCAAAGGCCGCGTTCGCCGCCAAGTCCCCGATCGAGCGCGAGGACGAGGCCAAGCGGCTCTTAGCGCAAGCCGGCTTCGGCCCGGGCAAGCCGCTCAAGGTGGAGCTGCGCTACAACATGACCGACAACAATCGGCGCACGATGGTGGCCATCGCCGACCAGTGGAAGCAGATCGGGGTGGAGACGACCTTCATCACCAGCGACGGCAAGACGCATTTCGCCTATCTGCGCGACGGGGGCGAGTTCGACGTGGCCCGCTACGGATGGATCGCCGACTACTCCGACCCGCAGAACTTCCTGTTCCTGCTCGAGAGCGACAATACGGGGTTCAACTCCGGGCGCTACAAGAACCCGGAGTTCGACCGGCTGATGCGGCAGGCGGCGGCGCAGACCGACCTCCAGAGGCGCGCCGACATCCTGTTTCAGGCGGAGAGCATCTTCGTGCGGGACATGCCGTGGATCCCGCTGCTCTTCTATTCGACGAAGAACCTCGTCTCCGACAAGCTCGAGGGCTTCGAAACCAACGCTCGAGGCGCCTACGCGACGCGCTTTCTCAGACTGCGGCCATAGCCGGTTCAGCCGGCGACCCCTTGCTGAGGCAGTGCCATGCTCGGTTACATCCTGAGGCGGCTCGCCTGGGCCATCCCCACGCTGTTCCTCATCGTCACGGCGAGCTTCTTCCTGATCCGGCTGGCGCCGGGCGGGCCGTTCGACCTGGAGCAGCCGCTCGAGCCATCGGTGATGGCCAACCTGCGCAAGGTCTACCGCCTCGACCTGCCGCTCGCCGAGCAGTACTGGCTCTACCTTACCGCGCTGCTCAAAGGCGACTTCGGCCCCTCGTTCTACCAGCGTGATTTCACCGTCGCGGAGCTGTTCGCGAGGGGACTGCCGGTTTCCGTGCGGCTCGGCAGCTCGGCGCTGGTGCTTGCGGTCCTTGCCGGCGGGGCACTGGGGGTCATCGCGGCGCTCAAGCAGAACCGATTGACCGACCACGCGGTAACCGGGTTCGCCACCCTCGGCGTCACGGTACCGACCTTCGTCACGGCGCCGCTGCTGCAGATCGTGTTCGGGCTAATGCTCGCCTGGCTACCGGTGGGCGGCTGGAACGACGGGGCGTTGCCCAACATGGTGCTGCCCGTCATCGTGCTTGCGCTACCGCAGATCGCGGTCATCGCCCGGCTCACACGGGCGGCCATGATCGAGACGCTGCGCGCCGACCACATCCGCACGCTCAATGCGCTCGGGCTGCCGCGTCCAACCGTTCTCCTCCATGCGCTGCGCGGGGCGGCTCTTCCCGTCGTCTCCTATCTCGGTCCCGCGGCGGCGGCGCTGCTCACCGGTTCGGTGATCGTAGAGACCATCTTCGGCCTGCCCGGCATCGGGCGCTATTTCGTGGAAGGCGCGCTCAACCGCGACTACACATTGGTGATGGGTACGGTCGTGATCGTCGCCTGCTTCGTCATCCTGTTCAACCTCCTGGTCGACGTGGCCTATGCCGCGCTCGACCCGCGCGTGCGGTTCGAGTCATGAGCGGGGCAGTTGTTCCCCTATCCGCCGGCGAGGGGCGTTCGTTGTGGGCGGAGGCGAGGGCACGGCTCCTCGCCAACCGGGCGGCAGTGGCAAGCCTGGCGCTGCTCGGCACCATTGCCCTGCTGTGCGTGTTCGGGCCGCCGCTCACAGGACACGCTTACGATCGCGTCTACCAGGACTACGTGCGCGAGCCAGCCTCTGTCGTCGCTCATCCGAGGCCGGCCCATGCGGAAAGTGCGCTCAAGCGGCTCGGTGCGCGTATGCGCGGCAAGGTCGAGGATGTCGAAATCGGCGACGAGACAGCGCGTTTCACGCTCGTCTCGACGTCGTCCGCAGCAATCGACGAGAGGCTCCTCGCCTATGTCGAGCGCTCCGATTTGTTCGGCGGGGCGCGCGTGCTGGAGCGCTCTGCCGACGGCCGCCGCCTGGTGGTCGAGGCGCCGATCGAGCGGCAACGGTTCCTGTTCGGCACCGACTCGAACGGGCGCGATCTGCTCACGCGCACGCTGATCGCGGGGCGCGTTTCGCTCGCCATCGGCGTGCTCGCCACGCTCGTCGCGCTGGTGATCGGGGTCAGTTACGGCGCGATCGCCGGCTATCTCGGCGGGCGCGCCGATATGGTGATGATGCGGATCGTCGACGTGCTCTATGCGCTGCCCTTCATCTTCTTCGTGATCCTCCTGGTGGTCATGTTCGGGCGCAACTTCGTACTGATGTTCATTGCGGTCGGGGCCATCGAGTGGCTCGACATGGCGCGCATCGTGCGCGGGCAGGCGCTGTCAATCCGGCGGCGGGAGTACGTACAGGCGGCCGAGGCGCTGGGCGTCGGAGCGGGCGGCATCCTCGCGCGCCACGTGGTGCCGAACCTGCTCGGGCCCGTGGTCGTGTACATGACGCTGCTGATACCGAATGTCATCCTGCTCGAGAGCCTGCTTTCCTTTCTCGGGCTCGGCGTGCAGGAGCCGATGACGAGCTGGGGCGTGCTGATCGCGGAGGGCTCGCGCAACATCCAGGGCGCGGCGTGGCTGCTCATCTTTCCAGCGACCTTCCTGGTCTTGACGCTGTTTGCGCTCAACTTCATCGGCGACGGCCTGCGCGATGCCCTCGATCCCAAGGACCGGTGAGCGATGGCGGCGGCGCTGCTCACGGTGCGCAATCTCGACGTCCGGTTCCGGGTGAGCGGAGGGGAGGTGCACGCAGTCAAGGGGCTCGACCTCGACGTGGCCAAGGGCGAGACCGTGGCGATCGTCGGCGAGTCGGGATCGGGCAAAACGCAGGCCGCGCTGGCGATCATGGGGCTGATCGCTGCCAATGGGTACGCGACCGGATCGGTGCGCTTTCAAGGCGAGGAGATCCTGGGACTTCCCACCCGCGACCTGAACTGCATCCGTGGCTTAAGGCTCAGCATGATCTTCCAAGAGCCGATGACCTCGCTCGATCCGCTGTTCAGGGTCGGCAGACAGATCGCACTACCACTCATGCGGCACCAGGGTCTGTCGCGCGCCGCGGCGCGGCGACGGGCGATCGAGTTGCTCGCGGAGGTTGGCATCGACCGGCCGCAGGAGCGGGTCGACGCCTACCCGCACGAGCTCTCCGGCGGCCAGCGCCAGCGCGTGATGATCGCCATGGCGCTCGCCAACGGTCCGGAGTTGCTGATCGCAGACGAGCCGACCACCGCGCTCGACGTCACCGTGCAGGCGCGCATCCTGGCGCTGCTCGCCGACCTCAAGCAGCGGCTCGGACTCGGCATGATGTTCATCACGCACGACCTCGGGCTGGTGCGCCGGCTCGCCGACCGGACCGTGGTGATGCGCGCCGGGGCGACGGTGGAGCACGGGCCGACCCGCGTGCTGTTTGCGGCACCGTCCCACGCCTACACGCGCATGTTGATCGAGGCCGAGCCCCATGGGCGCAAGGTGCCGCCGGAGCCGACGGCGCCGGTGGTGCTCGATGCGCGCAAGGTGCGCGTGACCTTCTCGCTGCGCTCGGGCCTCCTCGGCAGCGGCGGGCCGGCCATCCATGCGGTCGACGGCGTGGACATCCAAGTGCGGCGGGGCGAGACGGTGGGTGTGGTGGGCGAATCGGGCTCGGGCAAGTCGACGCTCGGCCGCTCGCTGCTGCGCCTGGTGCCGGCAGCCGGCAGCATATCCTTCGAGGATCGCGCGCTGATGCCGCTCGATCGCGGTGCTTTGCGCCCGCTGCGCCGGCACATGCAGCTCGTGTTCCAGGACCCGTACGGCTCGCTGTCGCCGCGGCTCACGGCCGGCGAGATCGTCACCGAAGGGCTGCTCGTACACGAGAGAGGTCTGAGCCGAGCCGAACGCGACCGGCGGGCAGCG
>DATLZB010000123.1:0-15099 GCA_035574175.1 Hyphomicrobiaceae bacterium | reverse complement strand
ACCACGTTGATAGGCCGGGTGTGTAAGCGCAGCAATGCGTTGAGCTTACCGGTACTAATAGCTCGATCGAACTTCGATCGCTCTCATTATGCAATGCTCATCTTAATCCCTCACGCGGCTGTTCGGCGCTGACGCGCCGGCCGCTCCGGGAGGGCGGCGCCAGCGCCGGCCCGCACTTGCGGGCCCGGGCCTTCGGCCCGGTCGGCGGTGCGCTCGCCTCTGATGGGCGTGAGATCGCCAACGATATGACCAGAAGTCTTCGACCCCTTCGCCGACCTGGTGACTATAGCGGGGTGGCTGCACCCGATCCCATTCCGAACTCGGCCGTGAAACGCCCCAGCGCCGATGGTACTCCGTCTCAAGACGCGGGAGAGTAGGTCGTTGCCAGGTCTGCCAAGGGGCCGAAGGCCCCTCAAAGTCCCATTCGAGAACCCCTCTTCACGTTGCTCATACCGGCAAAGCGCCGCTCAAGCCTTCCGCTTGGGCGGCGCTTCGCATTTTTGTGATCGCGATGAGCCCGCAAACCCGCCGGCCGGTCGAGTGCGGGCCTTGCGTGCGGGCCCGCTCCAGCCAAATATGCCACGGGGACGCTTTGCTGGAGGCCTCGATGAAAGTCTTCGCTACGGCCGCGACCGCAACCGCAATCCTCTCGACATTCGTATTCATATCGGCGCCGACGCAACGCGCGCAGGCGCGCATCGCCTGCGACGGCCCTTACCAGATCGTGCAGGGCTCGGCGCTGGCAACGCCGTACTGCGAGGACAACTACCTTGCGGCGGTCGCGCGCGGCTATGGCATCCGGGTCTCGGACGTGGCGGTGCGCCAGAACCCCAACATCAAGGCCGAGATCTGCCGCGCGGTGGGACATGACAACCGGGTTAGGCAGATCTGTGCGGGCTACCTGCCCGGCGATCGCGGCGGCCGGTTCAAAACGTTCTGAGCACGACCCCGGGCCGGCGACGTCACCGGTACGGGCAGCGCGGCGACGCGCGTCAGCGCCACGCCGATCTCCTGCCGGGGCCTTAAAGCCACGGACGCTCGGCGGCCGCTTTGCGCTCAAAGACCTCGATGGCCTGCTTCTTCTCAAGCGTGAGGCCGATATGGTCGAGGCCGTTCAACAGGCAGTGCTTGCGGAACGGATCAATCTCGAACCTGATGAGGCCGCCATCGGGCCCGCGAATCTCTTGGCGCTCGAGATCGATGGTCAGGGTGGCGTTGGCGCCACGGTTGGCGTCGTCCATCAGCTTGTCGACGTCTTCCTGCGGCAGCGCAATCGGCAAGATGCCGTTCTGGAAGCAGTTGTTGTAGAAAATGTCCGCAAAGGACGGGGCGATCACGCAGCGAATGCCGAAATCGAGCAGCGCCCAAGGCGCGTGTTCGCGGCTCGATCCACAGCCAAAGTTGGCGCCCGCAACCAGGATCTGCGCCTTGCGGTAGGCAGGCTTGTTGAGCACGAAATCCGGCCGCTCCTTGCCGTCGGCGTCGTAGCGCATCTCTGCAAACAGGGCCTTGCCGAGACCGGTCCGCACCACGGTCTTCAGATACTGCTTGGGGATGATCATGTCGGTGTCGACATTGATCATGGGCAAGGGCGCCGCAACCCCGGTCAGAGTCGTGAACTTCTGCATCGGCCAAAGTCTCTCATTCGACAGGAAGCGCCCGCCGGCGATCTGCTAACGGACGGTCGGGTCAGCGTAGCACCGGCGCATATACTCGCAACGGTGCGATCCTGAAAAGTGCATGCTGTCGCCCTTCGCCGGCCGGATGAAGTTGCACACCTCCTCAAGACCCTCCGGCGTCAGCCAGCCTTCGCGGCGACCGCGCTGCACAGCGAAGCAGTCGGCGGTCTCCTCGTCGGGGCCGCGAAACTGATGGCCGCACTCGTGTGCGAAGATCCACTGCTTGACCGGGGTTGAAACGCGGGCGAGCAGGCGCGGGTTGAGGATCAGGAACCCGGGGTAGGCGGCGCCATAGTCGTCGAGCTGACTGTCGAGCACGGTCGGGCGCTGGCCGCAGATCATGCGCCGATTGTCGAGCTTCAGCTGACCAGCGGGTACCACCTGTGCATCCCCGCCAACGTGAGCGACATATTCGTCCGGGCTCGGCGGGCCTTCCGCCCTCACCGACAAACACAATGCAGCCGGCAGCAGGCCAGCTACCAGAACCGAGACAAGTCCCAAGCTCCTCATGCGTGCCCCAATCCCCGCCGAACCGTCGCGCTAGGCATCTAGCATTGCCCGCAGGAACGTCAAAAGGCAATGCGGCGTCGGCAAAACGACAGCACTTATACTCATGCGGATCGACTCGACACGCCCGTCTCCGCCGATTCCTCTATGGCGGCCATGTCGGCATCCGAGAAGCCGAAATGATGGCCGATCTCATGTACCAGCACATGGGTCACGAGCTGGCCAAGCGTCACCTCCCCCTCAGCCCACTCCTCAAGCAGCGGCCGCCGGTAGAGGACAACCATGTCGGGCCCCCGTGGCAGATCCGCAACGCTCTTCTTGTCGAGACTGACACCGTGATAGAGGCCGGTGAGCTCGTAGGGGTTGTCGATGCCGAGAGCGTCGAGCACCTCGTCGGTGGCAAAGTCTTCGACGCGGATGACGACATCGCCGCACACGCTTCTGAACTCCTCCGGCAGCCGCTCCCACGCCGCCGCAGCAAGCACCTCGAAGTCGGCGAGGCTCGGCGCAACCCTGTCCTCCCATTCGTTCGTGCTGCTCGTTGCAGCCATGGGTATCCCGCTCCTCAATTCGTCTTGGGGACGAGGGCTCAATCTCTGCCGGAGGTATCCTCGCCGCGAGGCTTGCGTGCAATCAGCACGAGCTCGCGCAACTGCATCAGCACGTCGCCATCGGCGGGTTGGGGCTTCAGAAACGCTCGCAGTCCAGGGTCCTCGCGCAGCCTTGCCGAGAGCTCGGGCACGGTGGCTGCCGGCACCGACGTGTTGCGGCACCAGGCGCTGAACAGCATCGGCTTGGCCAGCACTTCCTGATGCTCGATCACAAGTCCCGCGCTCGTGATGCGCTCCGCCCACTCGGCCACGGTCAAGGCGCGGGCATGGCTCGGGTCGCGCAGCTTCTCGAACGCATTGTAGGCATCCGCCGCAGCGGACAGCTCGGCATCGGAGAGTTCCGGCGTGGTGATCCTGTCCGGCGCCAGATTGTCGACGAACGCGAAGGTGCCGCCGGGCTCGAGCACGCGCCGGACTTCGGCCAGGAAGGCCGCAACGTCGCCGAAGTGATGGGCGGCGATCCGGCAGGTGACGAGATCAAAGCTTGCATCGGCGAACGGCAGATGTTCCGCCTCGGCCGGGGCGGTCTCGATATTGGTGAGACCCTTTCGCTCGGCAAGCCGGCGCGCTTCGGCCAGCATCTCCTCGGTGACGTCGGTGGCCACGACACGGGCGACAAGGGGAGCAAAAGCAGCCGCGGTGTGACCGGCACCGGTGGCAATGTCCAGTACTCGCCAGTTGGCTCGCGGCCGGGTGAGCTCGAGGAGGCGCTTCAGGCTTGCGCCCGAGGCGTGCACCTCGGAGGTGGCATAGTTGGCGGCGTTGGCGCCGAATTGCTGCTGAACGAGCGATTTCGACATGGCCAATCTATGGGCGGCAATTGCGAGGCGCGCAATACCGGTCGGCGGCTTCAGGCCGTACTCGGGGTGACGTTGGGCTGGCGGCGGCCGCTCGTCGCCATGCCGACCAAAAAGGCAGACGAGCCAACCACGAGCGCCGCAATGCAGAGCACCAGGAGCTTGGAATACTTCTGTTCGAAGCCGAGCAGCGGTCCAAGTAGCCGGGCATAGTCGGCGTTGTCGTAGAAGAAGTAGAGAATGGCTGCGGTCATCGCCGCCAGGAAGGAGAGGAGATAGCTCCAGACCGGCACATCACTGCGGCCGAGCCAAAGCGAGAAGATGACGACCGGAGCCAGGTACAACGAGGCCGTGCCCGAGACGGCGACGGCAGCGAAGAGATCATTAGAGCCGACGAACACCATGCCGAGGCCGCCGAGCAGGAACAGCAGCATGGCGATGCGCCCGTTGGCGACCGAGGGTTGCGCCAGACGCATGTCGACCACGGCGAGCTTGGCGGCGCTGGCAAAGGTGGAATCGAGCGTCGACATACAGGAGACGATGAGAGCGACGTTGAACAGAAACACGGGGATGTCGCCGAGCAGGCGGGCGAAGGTCGGCACGAAGCTTTCGCCCGCCGCCTTGTGGAGACCGGCCCACACACCCAGCAGGCCGAAGGCCAGGATGCACACGATCGAGAGCCACGCGGCGTGATAGAAGCTCGCCAGCGTGGTGCGCCGGTCGGCGATGAAGCCGCGATCCATCATCACCGGATCGTGCATGGGATAGCTCACCACCTGAATCAGGGCGACCGCAAACAGCACCCACCCTGGGTTCTCCACGGTCGGCGTGGAGGCCAGGATGGCGCCGATGTCGAACCGGCCGGTGGCCAAGGCAATGGCCATAAGCGCTGCCAGCACCACCAGGAACAGCCACATCTGCACTACGTCGGTGCGGATGGAGGCGTGCAGCCCGCCTATCATCGAGTAGGCCAGCGTGACAGCGCCGACCAGTCCTATTGCGAGAATGTAAGCCTGAGACCCTTCGGCGCCGAAGATGAGGCCGATCACCAGCAGGTTGGCGAATACCTCCGACAGCAGTCGCAAGCCGACCACGAAGTTGTAGCAGCCGGTGCCGGCGGAACCGAAGCGGGCATGGAGAAAGGCCTG
The DNA here is from genome assembly GCA_035574175.1 of Hyphomicrobiaceae bacterium. Taxonomy (GTDB): domain Bacteria; phylum Pseudomonadota; class Alphaproteobacteria; order Rhizobiales; family Hyphomicrobiaceae; genus DATLZB01. The sequence continues at coordinate 10,357 of DATLZB010000123.1, read as the reverse complement.
CACGCTCGGGAAACCGTGACGGAAGCGGAGCGCGTCGATGATCCAGGCACCGGTCAGGAACGACAGGTAGTAGGCGGCATAGGCCAAGGCGCCGCCGATGCCGTAGAAGTAGCCGAGGATCGTCGCGTTCATGATGGAACGGGCGAAGATCCAGGTGGTGACCTGGCTGAGCGCGAGCGACCACATGTCCGGAGCGACGCCGGCCGGGGAATGGCCCTTGTAAAAGGAGGCCGCGGTGCGTGCGCGCGGTGAGAGCGTGAGCGATGCGAGAGCAACAAGCGCGGTCGCAACCGCCAGCGAGACGGTCATTCCCATGACGGGCTCCGGGTGCGGCCAATGCGACCAGCATCGGGCGCGCTGCGCACACGTGCACCTGACAATGTCGTGAGCGGACCAATCGTATGGTATGCGTGTAGCAATTCAGTCTTGACGCTGCCTGCTCGGGCAGGCGGCGGGTGATGGGCTGGCTGCTCCGGTCGAGCTGGGCCGTGACAAGGGCAAGCGGCCGGCGTCGGCTGGATCGGCAGTAACATCCGCAAACGTCATCAGGTGACGACCGATGCTGCCATGAGAGTCGGCAATCAAACCGTCGGAGCCAGGCTCCGCATCGTCATTGCGCCGGGGATCGCCATCGGCCCCGGAAAGGCGGCGCTGCTGGAGGGCATCAAAGAGACCGGCTCGATTTCGGCGGCCGCACGGCGCATGGACATGAGTTACAAGCGTGCGTGGTATCTGGTCGAGACCCTGAACGGCCATTTCGGGAGGCCGCTGGTGGTGTCCGTCAAGGGTGGTCGCGCCGGTGGCGGTGCGCAATTGACCGAGCTTGGAGAGGAGGTTCTGGCCGCGTTCCGAGAGATGGAACGGCGTACCGAGACGGCAATCGCACCGGTGATCAAGCGGCTGCGGCGCAGGGCAGCTTCGCTATAGCCAGATGGAAATATCGCTTGACCTCAGTGGGGTGGCCTGCAATCGATATAGCTGTTTGGCTATAGGCAGGGAGCGACACCGATGATCATACCTTGCAGTTTCCTTGGTTGGGCAATCATGGCAGTCGCGGTGGTGCTGCTGCCGGCAGGCTTGGCGCGCGCGCAGCAGGACGAGCCGGTGGTGGCTGCTGCCTCCGATCTCCAGTTCGCATTGGCAGAGGTGGCCGAGGCGTTCAAGAAGGAGACCGGCAAATCCGTGAAGCTGACGTTCGGGTCGTCGGGAAATTTCGCCCGCCAGATCCGGCAGAACGCGCCGTTCCAGGTGTTCTTCTCGGCCAACGAGGATTTCGTCAAAGATCTCGCCACGGACGGCTTTATGCGTGATGCCGGTGAGCTCTACGCGGTGGGCCGGATCGTGCTGATCGTGCCCAAGGGCTCACCCCTCAAGGCGGATGGCAGCCTCGCCGATCTCAAGGCCGCCCTCGCCGACGGCCGCGTGAAGAAGTTCGCCATCGCCAACCCCGAGCATGCGCCTTATGGCGCGCGCGCCGAGGAGGCGCTCAAGACCGCCGGCATCTGGGACGCGATCAAGCCCAAGCTCGTGTTGGGGGAGAACGTGTCGCAGGCGGCACAGTTCGCCACGTCGGCCGATACGCAGGGCGGCATTATCGCCTACTCGCTCGCCCTGTCGCCGAAGGTCTCGGCGCTCGGTGCCTACGAGCTCATTCCAGAAAGCATGCACACACCGCTCAGACAGGCCATGGGCCTCACCAAGACTGCCGGCCCTGCGGCCGTGGCGTTCTACGCGTTTGCCAAGTCGCCCTCGGCGCGAAAGATCTTCCGCCAGTTCGGCTTCGTGCTGCCGGGCGAGCCGACCAACTGACGACGGGACCATTGGCGAGGCGACATAGGTTCCAGGAGAGTCGGAGCATGGACTGGATCGCACTCTGGCTCTCGCTGCGGCTTGGCGTACTCACCGTGATTGTGCTGCTGCCGATCGGCGTAGGGCTCGGCCGCGTGCTGGCCTACCGGAACTTCCGTGGTAAGGAGCTGGTCGAAGCCATTGTCGCCCTGCCGCTCGTGCTGCCGCCAACGGTGTTCGGCTACTATCTGCTCGTCGCGTTCGGCGGTGCTTCGCCCGTAGGCCAGCTCTGGCAGGGCGCTTTCGGGCATCAGCTGGTGTTCACCTTCGAGGGGCTGCTGGTGGCTTCCGTCATCTTCAATCTGCCGTTCGCCATCCAGCCCATGCAGCGCGCCTTCGAGGCAATTCCGATCGAGGTGCGCGAGGCCGCGCAGTGCTGTGGTATGTCGCCCTGGCAGACACTGAGGTGCATCGAGCTGCCGCTGGCCTGGCCCGGCATCCTGACGGCGCTGGTGCTGAGCTTCGCGCATACGCTGGGCGAGTTCGGGATCGTGCTGATGGTCGGCGGCAGCATCCCGGGCGAAACGAAGACGATTGCCATTGCCATCTACGACCGGGTGCAGGCGTTCGACGATGCAGCGGCGGGGAGGATGTCGGCCCTACTGCTCGCCCTATCGCTCGTCACCATCGCCGCTACGTTCTACTTCTCGGCCCGTGTTGGGCGGCGGCTGGGCTGAGGCCATGCAAGGGCTCAGCGTCAAGCTCCACCAAGAGGCGCCGATCCCGCTCGATGTGGAGCTGGCCTGTGCGCCGGGCGAGCTGCTGGCACTGGTGGGCCCCTCGGGCAGCGGCAAGTCCACCATCCTGCGGTCGATCGCCGGCCTCTATCGCCCGCTCGAGGCACAGGTGTCGATCGACGGCGAAACTTGGACAGATACGTCGCGCGGCCTGCACGTGGCAACCTGGAAGCGCCGCGCCGGTCTGGTGTTCCAGAGCTACGGCCTGTTCCCGCACATGACGGCCAAGGCCAATGTGGAGGCAGCGCTCGGCCACCTCGATCCGGCGCAGCGCGGGCGGCGTGCCATCGAGCTGCTGACGCTGGTCAACCTGCAAGGGCTGGAAAGCCGGCGCCCGGCGGAATTGTCCGGCGGTCAGCAGCAGCGGGTTGCCGTGGCCCGGGCGCTGGCGCGCGAGCCCAGGGTGCTGTTGCTCGACGAGCCGTTCTCTGCCGTCGACAAGGTGACGCGCGGCCGCCTCTACGAAGAGCTGGCGGCCATCCGCACGCGCCTCGCCATGCCAATCCTGCTCGTCACACACGATCTCGACGAGGCGCTGATGCTGGCCGACAGCATGTGCCTCTTGCAGCGGGGGCGCATCCTGCAGCACGGCAGACCCATCGACGTGCTGCAGCGGCCGGCGACCGTCGAGGCGGCACGGCTGGTGGGTCAGCGCAACATCTTCCCTGCGCGCGTGTTGGAGCACCGCGGCGACCCGGCCACCACCATCCTCGACTGGCGCGGGCGGCAGCTGGAGGTCGCGCATCAGCCCAAGTGGGCGGCCGGCACCGAGGTGGCGTGGTTGATCCCGGCTTCCAAGGTCGTGCTGCACCGTCGCGACCGCCCCTCTCGCGGCGAGGCGGAGAACCCAGTCGCCGGTACGATCGTCAGGCACCTCGTTCTCGGCGACAGGACGATCTGCTCGATCAAGCTCGACGGTAACGAGACGCGCACGCTCACCCTGCAGGTGCCTGCCCATGTTGCGGAACGCAACGCGCTCGCTGCCGGGAAGCCAGTGGCGCTGTCTCTGCTGGCAAGCGCCATCCACATCATGCCGGCGGCCGAGCCGAGAAAGCGCAAACGCTGAAGCGGCCCTACTCTCTGGCATCGCCACACAGGCGGTGACCAATAGGCAAATGGCAAGAATCGGGCACCGTTCGCGATCGGTACCGACTTGCGAAGATGGAGCAATTTCGGAGGATCGATGCCGACGCTTGCTTACTTCGTGCTCGCCGCAGTAGCGGAAATCGCCGGCTGCTTCGCCTTCTGGGCCTGGCTGCGGCTCCACTCCTCGCCGCTGTGGCTGATACCGGGAGCGGCTTGCCTGCTGCTCTTCGCGTACTTCCTGACCCAGGTCGACGTGGCTTTCGCGGGACGGGCCTATGCCGCATATGGAGGCATCTACATCGCAGCGTCCCTCGTCTGGCTGTGGGCAGCGGAGGGGCGCGTGCCAGACCGCTGGGACCTGACCGGAGCAGCCATATGTTGCGCCGGCGCGCTGGTCATCCTGTGGGGACCGCGCGGGGCCTGACGGTCATGGGCGAGAGCGGCGCGCGACCGCTTAATCTAGCGCCACGTCCTCACATCGACGAAGTGGCCGGCAATGGCCGCTGCCGCGGCCATGGCCGGGGAGACGAGGTGGGTGCGGCCGCGGTAGCCCTGACGGCCCTCGAAATTGCGGTTGGAGGTGGAGGCGCAGCGCTCACCCGGGGCAAGCTTGTCGGGATTCATGGCTAGGCACATGGAGCAGCCCGGCTCGCGCCACTCAAAACCGGCCGCCTTGAAGATCTTGTCGAGCCCCTCGGCCTCCGCCTGCTCTTTGACGAGACCGGAACCCGGCACGATCATGGCCGCAACGTTGCCGTTGACGCGCTTGCCCTCGACGATGCGAGCGACGAGGCGCAGGTCCTCGATGCGAGAGTTGGTGCAGGAGCCGATGAACACGCGGTCGAGCCTGATGTCGGTAATCTTCTCACCGCCCTTGAGCCCCATGTACTCGAGGGCCCGTTCCGCCGCCCGGCGCTTGGCTTCATCGGCGATTGCCGCGGGCTCCGGCACACGCCCGGTGACCGCCACCACCTGCTCGGGGTTGGTGCCCCAGGTGACGAGGGGCGGCAAGTTCGCCGCATCGAGCCTGACCTCGCGGTCGAAATGAGCGCCCTCGTCCGAGTGCAGCGTTTCCCAATAGCGCATGGCCATGTCCCAGGCGTCGCCCTTCGGCGCTTTGGGTCGGCCCTTCAGGTACTCGTAGGTTTTCTCGTCCGGGGCAATCAGGCCGGCGCGGGCCCCGGCTTCGATCGACATGTTGCAGATGGTCATGCGCCCCTCCATCGAGAGGGAGCGGATGGCTTCGCCGGCGTACTCGATGGTGCTGCCGGTGCCCCCGGCCGTGCCGATCTCGCCGATGATGCCGAGGATGATGTCCTTCGCGGTCACGCCCTCCGGCAGCTCGCCGTCAACCGTCACCCGCATGTTCTTCGATTTCTTCTGAATGAGGGTTTGCGTCGCCAGCACGTGCTCGACCTCGGAGGTGCCGATGCCGTAGGCGAGCGCGCCGAAGGCGCCATGGGTCGCCGTGTGGCTGTCGCCGCAGACGATGGTGGTGCCCGGCAGCGTGAAGCCCTGCTCAGGGCCAATGACGTGAACGATGCCCTGCCGCTTGTCGTGCTCATCGTAATATTCAAGCCCGAAATCCGCCGCGTTGCGGGCAAGCGTGCTGATCTGTTCGGCGCTTTCCGGATCGGGATTGGGTTTGCTGCGATCGGTGGTCGGCACGTTGTGGTCAACAACACACAGCGTCTTGCCCGGCGCTCGGACCCGGCGGCCGGCCAAGCGCAAGCCCTCGAAAGCCTGCGGGCTTGTAACCTCGTGGACGAGGTGGCGATCGATATAGATCAGGCAGGTGCCGTCGGGCTGCCGGTCGACGAGGTGATCGTCCCAGATCTTGTCGTAGAGCGTTCGTGCCATCGCGGTTCGCTTCTCCAGGTTCGTCAGAACCCTTGATAGCGCCTCGCCGCCCTGCTGCAAACGGGCGGCGGCAAGCATCGGCGGCCGTACAAAAAGAATGCCGGACCGTTTCCGGCCCGGCATCAAGGCAAAAGTCCACATCCCGAAGGACGTGGTTGAAGGCGTCGTAAGGGAGGGTGTCGCCTTCAATCGCTGTCCGTCACAGCGAGCCTCATCAACTCCCAAGGCGGCGGCTTGTGCAATGCGGCACTCCGCATGCTTGGTATGCGAAGCGCGCATACGCGATAGCGAAACGCCGCCCGCCTCACTTCCAAACGCGCACCTTGGCAACCAGGAAGTCGCGCAAAACCTGCACCTTGCGCGAGGTCTTCAGCTCCTCAGGATAGGCGAAGATGATGGGCATGGTCGGCAGCTCGACATCGGTCAGCACCGGTACCAGCTCCGTTTCCTCCTCGGTCAGGTAATCGGGCATCATGCCGATGCCGATACCCGCCCGGATGGCGTACTTGACGCCGATCACGTTGTTCACACGCAGCACGGGCACGCGCGGGCTCTTGCTCTCGCGCCCGGCCGTCTCGAGCCAGCGGATCACCGAAAGCTGGGCCGGCGGAGAAGCGCCATAGGAGATGATGCGATGCTTGTCGAGCTCCTCAAGCGAACGGGGAGCCCCGAAGCGGCGCACATACTGGGTAGAGGCAAAAGCGCGTACGCGAACAGTGGTGAGCTGGCGGCGGATAAGGTCGCTCTGCTCGGGCTCGCGGGTGCGGAGCGCGACGTCGGCCTCGCGCATGGCGATATCGAGCTGCTCGTCGCTCAGGATCACCTCGATGCGGATGTCGGGATAAAGCTCCATGAATTCCCTGAGGCGCTGTGTCACCCACACCGTGCCGAGGCCGACGGGCGCCGAGATGCGCAGCTCGCCGGCCGGCTTGGTCGCCGAATCAGAGAGCATCATCTCGGCCGTGTGCAGCTTGTTCATCACCTCGGTGGCCGTGCGATGAAGCAATTCGCCCTGCTCGGTCAGCACCAGACCGCGCGCGTGGCGGTGGAAAAGCGCCACACCCAGATCCTTCTCCAACGAGGAGACCTGCCGGCTCACCGCCGACTGGCTCATGTTCAGCATCTCGCCTGCATGCGTGAAGCTGCCGGCCTCGGCGGCCGCGTGAAAAATCCTGAGCTTGTCCCAGTCCATGCTTTCAGTCCCTGCCAAGCCATCCGCGCGCGTGCCACCCGCCCTTGGAGCAACTGCTCCGGACAGGTGGCGTAGGCATCCAGGGTTGCTGGTCCTGACGGATGAGGCGCCGGGCGCGATCTGGCCGTTAACCGCCGTTTTCGGCACGCAACATTAGGCCCAATTGACGACAATACAAGCAGAAACGGAAGGGCCCAGCCGGCCAACGGGCTCACTCGGCCGCCGCCCTGGTCGCGCTCGCTGCAAGATAATGCTCCGCTTCGAGCGCGGCCATGCAGCCGAGCCCGGCAGCGGTAACAGCCTGGCGGAAAACATCATCCTTAACGTCGCCGGCCGCGAACACGCCGGGTATGGAGGTGGCCGTCGAATCGGGCGCCGTAATCAGGTAACCCGTCGGCTTCATCTCAAGCTGCCCTTGGAACAGCTCCGTGGCCGGAGCGTGGCCGATGGCGATGAACACGCCGTCGGTCTTGAGCTCGCTGACCCGCCCGGTCTTGACATTCCTAACACGCACACCGGTGACCACCTTGGGTTCAAGGGTGCCCAGAACCTCCTCGAGCGTGGTGTCCCAGAGCACCTCGATCTTGGGATTGTTGAACAGGCGCTCCTGCAGGATCTTTTCCGCGCGCAGGCTGTCGCGGCGGTGAACGAGGGTGACGCGGCTCGCAAACTTGGTGAGGAAGATCGCCTCCTCGACCGCGGTGTTGCCGCCGCCGACGACGATCACCTGCTTGCCCTTGTAGAAGAAGCCGTCGCAGGTGGCGCAGGCGGACACGCCGTGACCCTTGAAAACCTCCTCGGACGGGAGACCAAGCCAACGGGCCTGAGCGCCGGTGCAGATGATGAGCGCGTCGCAGGTGTAGGTGTCGCCTGAATCGCCCTCGAGCCGGAACGGCCGCCGCGACAGGTCCACCTTGGCGATGTGATCCATGACGATCTCGGCGCCGACGTGCTCGGCCTGGGCTTTCATCTCTTCCATCAGCCATGGCCCCTGGATGACCTTGGCGAAGCCTGGATAGTTCTCGACGTCGGTGGTGATGGTGAGCTGGCCGCCCGGCTGGATGCCCTGGATCAGCACCGGCTTCAGCATGGCGCGGGCGGCATAGATGGCCGCGGTGTAGCCGGCGGGGCCGGACCCGAGGATCAGAACCTTGGCGTGCCTAACAGTCATCGGAGCGGTGTCAACTCACTATCGGGGGATCCAGCGCCACGCAATGTACAGGTCAACGCCATTTGGCAAGGGTCCACTTACATCCCTGTTGAGGATGGCTGATCGACTTTTGATCTGACCACCTGCCACGATTTGTGCGACACGTAAGCTATCCTCTTGGTTGTTTCGTATGTGTGGGGAGGGTGTTCATGTTGCAAGGAATCATTGCGTCTACGTGGTCGCACGTCAATTCTTCGGTCTCACTCATCCAGTTGTTGCCTTGGGAGCTCATCGCAGCAGCAACGGTTCTGCTTGTAGTCGCCGGTTTAGCCACAGCGGCGGGCCGTCGCGCGGCTGTTCGGCTCTTCGGTAGTCTTTGGCACGCGGGCTTCTGGATCCTGACAAAGACCTGTACCGGCCTCGAGTGGGCGCTCGTCGCCATCCTGCGCCCAACGTCACGCGACGGAAGCTTCAGCGTACACCGTGGGTTGGGGTGGATTGCGGCCAATGTTGGTGTGCTGATGATCGCCTTGTTCCTGGGCGCGGGCATGGTTGCAACATTTGCCATTGGGCTCTTTGTCGTTCTTCACGGCCTCATCATTTTGGGCGGCCTCCTGGTGGTCAACGAAGAGTCCGACGTTATGGATGGTATTATGCTCAAGGACGATAAGGAGTTCAGCGAGAATTCGCCGTTACGTAAAATCGGTGTTCTGGCTCCGTCCGTGGTGTTTTTCGTTTTGGGCGAAGCAGGCCTCCTCTACCGCATCGACGCCGTACACGGCTGGCGAATGGTCGAGGCAATACCGATCATCGTCTGGGAGACTTGCGGGTACTGCTCCTATCTGTTGGTTACGGTGGAGCAACTGCCAGGAGCCAACTTGGTGATTGGCTCGCACAACGTTGCTTTCCTGCCTGGGCCAGGCAAGTTCTATCAGGGGGCCGTATACTTTTCAGCCACACTGCTCCTCATTGCCGTCTTCGTCGGCCTTTTCAAGCAGTACAAGCAAGTTCAATCGCTAATGGTGGCTTTCGATGAGGCGAAGCACAGGGACGATGTCACGTACTTGCACATGCGTGCGTCTCGCGCTCCAGCATTCATCAGAAGATGGATCGCCTTCTTCGCCGTAAGCCATCCAAACGTGCTTGTACGCCAACGGATGCTCGCCTTGGTTCGCCGCCTCCGAATCTTTTCGTTCCTACCGGCGAGCCTTTTTCGACTGCATCAAGAGACCAAGGATCTGAAGCGCAGACAGCTAGATACGATTGAGGGCTTTCTCGACGAGCGAACCGATGACATAGATGACACCATTCTCGGTGCGGTCCTTTCAAACCTTCGTTACCAGACTGAAACGCAATGGTCGGCGCACGGGGAAGGAGCCCGCAATCGGCTCGACCGCCTGGTCGTGAGGCTGAGCAAGATTGCCGTAGAGCGTGGGATTGAGGGTTTTTTCGAGATCGCCCCAAGAAAGCGGCTGATCGATATAGCGATCTCGAATCATCAGAATATGGGAGGGGATGCCGCACCAATCGCCGAGGAGGTTGACGCAGTCACCTTGTGCAACCGCCTGTTATGCATGCTGGAGCATTTGCCAACCGAGAAACGCACTTGGGCGGTACACCTCTGTGTGCAGATTGTCAGCCGCAAGGGCCCAAAGTGGAGAGAACGGCACCTCAAGGGTCTGGCTAGGCTAGCGGCGCGTGTCAAAAAGCGTACCGCCAACGACAACAACCTTAGGGCTGCGCTGGACGATGTGGGGTCTGAAGTAATTCGTGCGCGAGTGCGCCGGACCACCGCCGCGAAAGCTGCCGTGTCCGTCTAAGCTCGGCGGCGATCATCACTGTGCCCGGCCGGTGCGGCTGTGATGCGCGCGCCACACATGGCCGCAATCGCGCCCGGGCGGATGTCCAACCGGTCTCTGCAGTAACGATTTGGACCTATAAGATCGAGCAGTCGTGCTGCCTCCCCAACGTCGGAGATGCCTTTGGATCTCGTGAAGCCGTTTGCCCGAGTTGCAGGCGCTCTCGCCGGTGCCGCAATGCTGCTGGCCGGTACCACCGACGCGCGAGCCGAGGACGGCTTTGAGAGCCTGTTTGGCGGCGGCTGGACGGTGGGCGGTGCCCTGGTCGTCAGCCCCAAGTACGAAGGCTCCGACTCCTACGAGGTGACGGGGGCGCCGTTCATCTTTCCCGGCTCGCCGTTCGGCGGCAGCGGCATTGTCACCTATTCGGGCATCGACAGCCTGCAAATCCGGGTTATCCGGCAGGGGGTGTTCGAAGCCGGGCCGCTGGTCGGGCTCCGATTCGGCCGGGATGAAGATGACGGCCCTCTGCTCAGGGGCCTCGGCGACATCGACGGTGGGGTGGTGCTTGGCGGCTACGCCGCGGTGCGGCTCGGATCGTTCATTTTCACGACGTCCTATCATCACCAGGTGGGCGGCGACGACACCGGCGGGCTGTTGCGCTTGCGCGGCGCCTTCGAGATGC
>DATLZB010000122.1:0-10844 GCA_035574175.1 Hyphomicrobiaceae bacterium | reverse complement strand
GCGCCGGGGCCGTTGGGCACCACCTCCTTGACGAGGGCGCCCCTGGCGGCGGAGAGCCCGAGGCTGGCGGCCGTGTCCTCGTCGATGTTCTGGATCTGGACGCCGAGCCAGCCGCGGGTGACCGTGCCCGACTTCTTGAGTTGCGCGACGACCTTGGTCACGGTCGGCGCCGGAATCGCGAAGGCGATGCCCACGTTGCCGCCCGAGGGACTGAAGATGGCGGTGTTGACACCGATTACCTCGCCGTCGAGGTTGAAGGTCGGGCCACCCGAGTTGCCTCGGTTCACTGCCGCATCGATCTGCATGTAGTCGTAGGGGCCGTCGCCGATGTTGCCGCGGCCCAGTGCGGAGACGATGCCGGCGGTGACGGTGCCGCCCAGGCCGAAGGGATTGCCGACCGCCAGCACCCAGTCGCCGACCCGGACCGGCTTTTCGGAGAACTTGACGAAGGGCAGCTTCCTGTCCGCCTCGATCTTCAGCAGGGCGATGTCGGAGCGCGCGTCGGTGCCGACGAGGCGCGCCTCGTACTTGTTGTGCTCATCGAAGCTCACCGTGATCTTGCCGGCATTGTCGACCACGTGGTTGTTGGTGACGATGTAGCCGTCCTCAGAGATCACGAAGCCCGAGCCCTGCGACTGCGTTGGCCGCTTCGGGATGTTGGGAAAGCCGCGGGGCAGGTTCTTGAAGTACTCGTAGAACTCCTCGGGCAGGCCCGGGAACAGGTCTTCCGGGCGTTGATTGCGGCCGCCGCGGCGATCGTCGTCCTTTGAAGCGACGCGCGGACCGGCGCCGGAGATGTTGATGCTGACCACCGCGGGCTTCACGCGGTCCACGATGTCGGCAAATGAGATCGGAGCCCTGCCGAGCGGTGTCTGAACCGTTTGCGCCTCAGCCTTGATCGGCGTCAGAACGGGCACGGTCGGCAGCATCCAGATGGCGACCGCTGCTACCGCCCCTGCCCCCAGAGCCACGCCGGCGAGGCGCCTGCCGCGCGCCCGGTTCGCCGGTCTGTCCAGTTGAAGCTGCTGCATGACCGATTCCCTTTCGTGTGCATTGGCTAGGTTGGGCGATGCATTAGCGGGCGTACCGTTACACCCCTGTTTCGGCAATCTTACCGTTTTGTAATGGCAAGAATTACCCCCCGTCGTCTCCACGGAAAATCGCTATTCGTCAATTGGCTACGACTTACGGGCCCCCAAGCTCCGCAGGGCTTGACCCGCGCTCTTGCGCACGTGTGCGGCATGCGGCGGAGACGATCGGATCCTTTGAGCCCGAGCGCAAGCGCGCGATCGAGCGGTCGCGCGGCGTGCTCCTTGAGGAGGAGAACGCGGGCGGGCGCAACGCTCCGACGGCGTCCGTGCGGCAAGGGTCAGGCGTCGGCCTCCTGCTCCGCCTTGAACCGCTCGTCCTTGGCGTCGGCCCGCCGCACCGCCGGTCGCGCCGCAATCCGCGCCGCATAGGCGGTGAACTCCGGACGGGCGGGGATCAGGTTGAAGGCCATGCCCCAGCGGATGTTGGCGCCGATCACGACGTCGGCGGCAGTGAACTGCTCGCCCATGAGCCACGGCCCTTTGGCTACGGCATCGGCCACCACGTTCATGGTGGTGTCGAAGTCGCCATAGCCGAGCATGCTGCGCCGCACCTCCTCCTTGCGCGGGAAGGCGCGGTCGGTGACCGCCGGCTCGATGCAGCTCGGGCCGAAGAACAGCCACTTGAGATAAACGCCGCGACGCCGGTCGCCGATCGGAACGTTGAGCCCCGCTTGCGGGAATTCGTCGGCGAGATACGTGCAGATGGCGGCGGCTTCGGTGATGACGGTGTCGCCGTGCTTCAGGGCGGGCAGCTTGCCCATGGGGTTGATGGCAAGGAACTCGGGCTGGCGGTTTTCGCCCTTCTTGAAGCTGACGAGCTTGACGTCGTAAGGCTCGCCCAGCTCCTCGAGCATCCAGAGCACGATGGAGGACCGCGACGGGGCGGCGTGATAGAGGATGAGCTGTGCCATGGCTGAGGCTCTTGTGTAGACCAGGGCCTGTCTTCCCTCAGCTAAGGCGCAGATTGTGGCCGGCAAAGGGGCAATCGGCCGCGCGCCCGCCGTCGGGTTGTCTCACGGTTGGCGGGTGGCAGGCGCTCCCTCCTAGAATCATCGCACCCGCACCGTCACCGTTTTGGCGCTGCCGGAGGAGGCGCCGGCCTTGTCGGTCGCCACCACCTCGAAGCTCGCCGCCGCGTCTGCCGTGCCGTCATGGACGAAGAGCACGCGGCCGGCTTCGAGCTCATGCTGGGTGAACCTCGTGAGCGGTCGGGCGGGAGCCTCGGAGAATGCCACATGGCCGCTCCTCGCCCGCGATACGGTGAAGGTGAGGTCCCGGGCCCCGTGATCAGGATCGATGGCGGTGAGATCCTGCACGGTGAGGCGCACCGATCCGCCCCTCTCCACGGTCAGCTCCAGATCGCCGGCAATGGTGGGCGGCACGTTGTGCACGTCTGCCGAAAGGTTGCCGCCAGCTTCCACGGCGAGCTGCCCGTACTCGACGTTGCCGCTGACCGAACCCTTGCTGCGGATGTTGATCAGGTGCCTGACGCTGACATCGCCTTGCAACGTGCCGCCGATATCCGCCGTCTCTGCGCGCGCCGTGCCGTAGAAGCGGCCTCCCTCGCGCACCAGCAGCGCATTGGCAGACAGCGTGCCTTCCACGTAGCCGTAGATTTCGATCTGGCGGCAGTTGCGAATCTCGCCCTTGAGGAAAGCGTCCTCGGCGATCACCAGCAGTCCCGTGTTTGCGCCCGACATCGGCTCCATCCTTCCCGCAACGGCATTGCCGCAACCGAACCTACGCCAGGGCGCCGCTGCATGCCAGCGTGGGGCGCGCGTCGAGGCGATCGCTGCGCGCAGGATGAGTGGGCGATAGAGTGGGCTGCGCCGGACGCGAGAGCGATTGAAACTGTCGTTTGAACGAGGTGACGCCCGAGCGGCTGCGCGCCTACGCTGCCGGAACCTGAACGTTGTCACGCCCGCGCATGTTCTGCTAATGTTCTGCCGGAGCCAGAATACCTCGCGATGGACATCGAAGCCGAAATTGAGGGATTAAAGCGGCGGGTCAGCGATCTTGAGGGCGCCCTCAACGTGCTGACCGGACAGCTGCGTGAGGTGCACCCGAACCTGTCGGGTTTGCGGACCGAGACGAATGAGCGCTTCGACAGGGTGGTGTCGCTTATGGGCCGGATCGTTAACCGTCTCGACGACGTCAACCTGCAGGTGTGGAGCCTGCGCGATGACTTCCCGGGCATGCTGAGCGCCGCACTCGACCAGGCGAGGCGGCACCCGCCGGGCGAGAGTCGTTCGGCCTGAGCGCCCTCGGCCTCAACCGGGAAGATGCAGGGCACCCTGCTCGTCGAGCCGCCAGAACGGGTTGTGCGCCACCTCCCACAGATGACCGTCGGGGTCGGCGAAGTAGCCGGCATAGCCGCCCCAGAACGTCTTGTGCGCGGCCCGAACGAGGCGGCCGCCGGCCGCCGCCGCCTCGGCAAGTACGGCATCGACCTCAGCCTCGCTGCGCGCATTGTAGGCGAGCGCCACGCCCGAGAACCCCGGTTTGCTATCCGCCACCTGAGCGTCGTTGGCAAGCTCTTGTCTGCTCCACAGGGCAAGACCCATGCCGACGAGCTGGAAGAAAGCCACGCTGTCTTGGCTCGCAGGGGAGGCGTTCCAGCCCAACGCCTCGTAAAAGGTGCGGGAACGGGCGACGTCAGTGACGCCGAGCGTGATGAGTGTGAGCCGCTGATCCATGGCCATGGCTCCTCGTCAAAGGCCGAAACACGTGCGTGCCCTGGCCCGCCCAACAGCCCACGCTATCCGTTCGTGTGCGGCTTTGCACCGGCTGAGGCTGGCCCTTCACATTGGCTTTGGCCCGCGGCCGATGGCGGCAATACCGGTGCGCGAGACCTCGACGAGGCCGAGCTCGGTCATGATGGCAATGAAGCGCTCCACGTCGATCGAGCGCCCGGTGAGCTCGAACACGAAATGCTCGGTAGAAGCGTCGATGACGTTGGCCTTGAAGATCTCGGCCAGGCGCAGCGCCTCGATGCGTTTCTCGCCGCGTCCTGCGACTTTGACGAGGGCCAGCTCGCGCTCAAGCGATTCTGCCTCGACGGTCAGATCCACTACGCGGTGCACCGGCACCATGCGCTCGAGCTGATGCTTGATCTGCTCGATCACCGCCGGCGTGCCCTTGGTGACGATGGTAAAGCGCGAGAGATGCTTGGAGTGTTCGGTCTCCGTCACGGTGAGCGAGTCGATGTTGTAGCCACGCCCAGAGAACAGGCCGGCGATGCGCGACAGCACGCCAGGCTCGTTGTCGACCAGCACCGACAGCGTGCGGCTGACGATCTCCTGCTTGCCGGTCGGGTCCGGGTAGTGGGTCTGCGGCATGGCTCGGGCTCCAGGCGGATGGCGTGCGCAGTGCTCGAAGGGGCTACACCAGCACCTTGCCTTCCTTACTGACTGCGCTTGCGATCTCCTCCTCGGAGACCGCATCGCCGAGCAGCATCTCGTGATGTGCCTTGCCCGAGGGGATCATGGGAAAGCAGTTGGCAAGCGCGGCCACCCGGCAGTCGAACAGCACCGGCCCTTTGGCCGCGATCATCTCCTTGATGGCGTCGTCGAGGTCGGCCGGCTTGTCGCAGCGGATGCCGGTAGCGCCGTAGGCTTCGGCGAGCTTGACGAAGTCGGGAAGGGCGGCCGTGTAGCTCTCCGAGATGCGGTTGCCGTGCAAGAGCTGCTGCCACTGGCGCACCATGCCCATGTACTGGTTGTTGAGAATGAACACCTTGACCGGCAGGCGGTACTGGATGGCCGTCGACATCTCCTGCATGTTCATGAGGATCGAGGCGTCGCCGGCAATGTCGATGACCAGCGACTTGGGATGCGCGATCTGCACCCCGATGGCCGCGGGCAGCCCATAGCCCATGGTGCCGAGCCCGCCCGAGGTCATCCAGCGGTTCGGCTCCTCCAGCCGATAGAACTGCGCCGCCCACATCTGGTGCTGGCCAACCTCGGTGGTGAGATAGACGTCGCGATCCTTGGTCAGCTCGTAGAGCCTTTGGATCGCATATTGCGGCATGATGACGTCGCTCGAGTTCCGGTAGGACAGCGACTTCCTCGCCCGCCAGCGCTCGATCTCCTTCCACCAAGCCTTGTGGGCCGCCTTGTCGAGCTGGGGTGCGAGCGACTTCCAGACCCGGATGATGTCCTCGAGCACGTAGGCAACGTCGCCGATGATCGGCACGTCGGCCCGTACGTTCTTGTTGATGGAGGAGGGATCGATGTCGATGTGGATGCGCTTGGAGTGGGGCGAGAAGGCATCGAGCCGGCCGGTGATGCGGTCGTCGAAGCGCGCGCCGACGGCGATCATCACGTCGCACTCGTGCATGGCCATGTTGGCTTCGTAGGTGCCGTGCATGCCGAGCATGCCGAGCCACTGCTTGTCGGAAGCCGGATAGGCGCCGAGCCCCATCAGCGTGGAGGTGATGGGAAAACCCGACAGACGTACCAGCTCACGCAGCAGCTGGCTCGCCTTCGGCCCGGAGTTGATGACGCCGCCGCCGGTGTAGAACACCGGTCGCTTGGCGCGCACCATCAGATCGACGGCCTTGCGCACTGCGGCCTGATCGGGCTTGAGCCGCGGCCGGTAGGTTTTGTGCTGGATGTTGGACGGTCCGACGTAGTTGCCGGCGGCGAATTGGATGTCCTTGGGGATGTCGACCACGACGGGCCCGGGCCGGCCGCTTTTGGCAACATAGAAGGCCTCGTGCAGGACACGAGCCAGGTCGTTAACGCTGCGCACGAGGTAGTTGTGCTTGGTGCACGAGCGGGTGATTCCGACCGTGTCGCACTCCTGGAAGGCGTCCGAGCCGATGAGATGCGTCGGGACTTGGCCGGTGATGCAGACGATGGGGATGGAATCCATCAGCGCGTCGGTGAGGCCGGTGACGGAATTGGTTGCGCCCGGGCCCGAGGTGACGAGCACCACGCCGACCCGTCCCGTCGAGCGGGCATAGCCCTCGGCCGCGTGTACGGCGCCGCCTTCCTGGCGCACGAGGATGTGCTTGACCTTCTCCTGCTGGAAAAGCTCGTCGTAAATCGGCAGCACCGCGCCGCCCGGATAGCCGAAAACGTATTCAACACCCTGGTCGGCCAGGGCGCGGATCACCATGCTGGCGCCGGTCATCGTGCGGGTCATGCAAGCTTTCCTCTGACGTGGCCGGTGACGTGGCCGGCCTCGCGCCCCCCGGGGACGCGAGGCTTGCGCGCAGGCCAAATTGCCCAGCCAGCATTAATTGTCAATTAATGATAAGAAGCCCGCGCAGAGTCTTTCCATTTCTTGCTCGTTCAGCCATCTCCATGAAATCATATGTCTCCTAAGCCAGGTGAGCTGGCGGCGGATGTAGTGCCGTGTCTCGCTCTTGGTCAGCGCCGCGGCGCCGGCAAGGTCGATATCGCCGGCAAGGTGGCGCGCCAGCGGCCGCACGCCGTGGGCGCGCATGATGGGCAAATGCGCCGGATAGCCGCGCGCCAGCAGCGATCGCACTTCGTTGAGCGCGCCCGCGCGCAGCATGGCATCGAAGCGCTCCTCGGCGCGGCGATAGAGCGCCCGCCGGTCCGGCGCGGCAACAAGGCAGAGCGAACGGCGCGGATCGACCAGCGCTGTTGCGCGCTCGCGCTGCCAGGAGGAGAGCCCCGTGCCGGTGGCATCCAGCACCTCCAGTGCGCGGGTCAGGCGCTGGGTGTCGCTGGGCCTGATCCGCGCCGCGGTCTCGGGATCGCGGGCGGCAAGGCAGGCATGGAGCCCTGCCGCCCCGATGCGCTCAGCCTCCGCCCGCCAATGCTCCTTGATCGGGGTCGGGATCGGGGGGATCGGCGAGAGGCCCTCGGTCAGCGCCTTGAAGTAGAGACCGGTGCCGCCGACGAAGATCGGAATACGTCCTGCCTCGCGGGCCTCGGCGAGCGCACGTGCTGCGTCGGCCACATACCGGCCGGCTGAATAGCCCTCATCACCCGCCACGTGCCCGTAGAGAGCGTGCGGCGCCTGCGCCTCCTCCTCAGGCGTCGGCCGCGCGGTGAGGATGCGCAGGTCGCAATAAACCTGCATGCTGTCGGTATTGATCACCGTGCCGCGATGGCGCACGGCGAGGGCGAGCGCGAGCTTCGACTTGCCACTTGCCGTCGGGCCGGCAATCAGGATGGCGGCTGGGAACATCATGGCCGGTGGCGTAGACCGTGGCCATGCGGGAATCAATGGCAGCCAAGAGACGTGATTGCACGTCGGGCAAAAGTCAGCGTGTACGGAGCCGAGCTACTGGCGCTGGTCGTCGAGCAGGGCCTTAAGCCTCGCTTGTTCTTCGGCGGAGAGTGCCGCAGGAGGCGGCGAGGCAGCCGCGCGCCGCAGCCGCCAGGCGATGGCGCCTCCCGCCGCCAGCAGGATGGCGAGCGGCGCGAGCCACAACAGCAGCGTGTGGAGGCCGAAGGCCGGGCGCAGCAGCACGAACTCGCCGTAGCGGTCGACGATGTAGCCGATCACTGCCTCGTCGCTGTCGCCGGCCTTCAGACGCTCGCGCACCAGGATGCGCAGATCGCGCGCCAGCGGCGCGTTGGAATCGTCGATCGACTGATTCTGGCAGACGAGGCAACGCAGCTCCAGGGAAATGGCACGGGCACGCGCCTCAAGACGGGGGTCGGAGAGGATCTCGTCGGGCTCGACGGCGTGCGCGCGATCGGCGAGAGCCAGCATCGCCAGCAGGATGGCCAGCAAGCGCACCGGGCAACGGGTGAGCAAACCGCGCATCCCGCCTCACTCCGCGGGCACAGGCGCCGGACCCGGCCGCGCGCGGCGTGGAGCGCCGACGCGGAGCCGGCGGTCGGAAAGCGATAACCCGCCCGCAACGCACATGACGATGGCGCCGAGCCAGATCAGGCGCACGAGCGGGTTGAAGTAGATGCGCACCGCGTAGCCGCCGGCCGCCTGCGCATCTCCCAGCACGACATAGAGATCGCCGCGCCAGGAGGCATGGATGCCCGCCTCCGAGGTCGGCTGCGGGGGCGCGTCGTAAAGCCGCTTGGAAGGCACAAGCTCGGCGACACCCGCGCCCGAGCGGGTCACCTCGAACAGGCCGACCTCCTCGCGGTAGTTGGCCCCGCGCCGCGGCGCCACGCCCTTGAAGGTGAGTTCGTAGCCGGCGATGCTGGTGCGCTCACCCATCTTCATGACCAGTATCTGCTCCTGCTGGTAGGCGCTGGTCGCCACAATACCGACAACCATCGTGCCGACACCGAAATGGGCGAGCGCGGTGGCGAGTGCGGAGCGCGGCAACCCTTTGAGGCGGCGCCAGGCCTCGGCCGCCGGCACGCTGCCGAGCCTGATGCGGAGCGCCAGATCGGTGAGCGCGCCGGCCATCACCCATACCCCAAGCGCGATACCGACCGGGGCCAGCGACGGACCACGATGGACGATGGCGTAGACGGCAACGACCGTAATCAGCGTCAGCACACCGGCGAGCCACAGCCGTTGACAGGCAGCCACGAGGTCGCCTCGCTTCCAGGCGAGCAGCGGCCCGAACGGCAAGGCGAGGAGCAGCACGAGCATGATCGGGCCGAAGGTCAGATTGAAGTAGGGCGGACCAACCGAGATCTTGGCACCGGTCAGCGCCTCAAGACCCAAGGGATAGAGCGTGCCGATGAGCACGCTGGCGCCGGCCGTGGTCAACAGCAGGTTGTTGAGCACCAGGCTCGCTTCGCGGCTGATCGGTGCAAACAGGCCGCCCTGCCGCAGCGTGCCTGCGCGGAGCGCGAACAGGGTGAGCGCACCGCCGACGAACAGCGACAGGATGAGCAGGATGGCGACGCCGCGCGCCGGGTCAACGGCAAAGGCGTGCACGGAGGTGAGCACGCCGGAACGCACCAGGAAGGTGCCCATGAGTGACAGCGAGAAGGCCAGGATGGCGAGCAGGATGGTCCATATCTTGAGCGCCTCGCGCTTCTCCATGACGACGGCAGAGTGGAGCGCCGCGGTCGCCGCCAGCCACGGCATGAGGGAGGCGTTCTCGACCGGGTCCCAGAACCACCAGCCGCCCCAGCCGAGCTCGTAGTAGGCCCACCAGGAGCCCATGGCGATGCCGAGGGTCAACAGCATCCAGGAGGCAAGCGTCCACGGCCTCACCCAGCGCGCCCAGGCGGCGTCGATGCGGCCCTCCATGAGCGCGGCCACGGCGAACGAGAAGGCGAGCGAAAGCCCGACGTAGCCGCCGTAGAGGAACGGCGGATGGAAGGCAAGGGCCGGATCCTGCAGGATCGGGTTGAGGCCGCGCCCCTCGGCCGGTGCATCCGGGATGCGCGTGAAGGGGTTGGAGGCAAGCAGCAGGAACAGGCAGAAGGCCGCCGCGATCGCGCCCTGCACGGCGAGCACGTGGGCCTTGAGCTGTTCCGGCAGATTGCCGCCGAAGAGGGCGACCGATGCGCCAAAGGCGGCGAGCATCAGCACCCACAGCAGCATCGAGCCTTCGTGGTTGCCCCACACACCTGCGATTCGATAGATGAGCGGCTTGGCCGAGTGCGAGTTGAGGTAGACGTTCTCAACTGAGAAGTCGGAGACCACGTAGGCGTGGGTGAGCGACAGGAAAGCGATCCCCAAGAGCACCGCCAGCGTCACCGCCGCGGGCGAGGCCATGGCGAGCAGGCGAGGATCGCCGATCCGCCGCGCGGCCAGCGGGGCCATCATCTGCACGAGCGCGACGGTGAGCGCCAGCACCAGCGCGAAATGGCCGATCTCGACTATCACGGCGTGGCCCGCTCCATGCTCACTTCATCCCGCTCACCGGATGTGTAACCCCCGCGCCGAGCTTCACCCCCTTGTCCTTGAGCGCCTTGGCCACCTCCGGGGGCATGTAGGTCTCATCGTGCTTGGCGAGCACGGTATCGGCGATGAACACGCCCGCATCATTGAGCCGGCCCTCGGCAACCACGCCCTGACCCTCGCGGAAAAGGTCGGGCAGCACGCCGCGATAGACGACGCGCAGGCTTGCCAGCGTATCGGTCACCGCGAACTCGACCTCGGCGCCCGCGCCGCGCTTCACCGAGCCGTCGGCCACGAGCCCGCCCAACCGGAAGCGCTGTCCGGGGGCAACGTTCTTGGCCGCGATCTCGCTTGGGGTGTGGAAGAAGACGATGGTGTCGCGGAGCGCAAAAAGCACGAGAAGGCTTGCAACCGCCAGCACGCCGATGCCCGTTCCGATCAGTGCCGCTCGTCTCTGCCTGCGCGTCATCGCCGCTCCCTCAGGAGCCAAGGCCGAGGCGCCTGGCGAAAGCGTTGAGCTCGGCCAATGCCGCCTCGTCGCCGGCCAGTGCCGCGCGCGCACGGCCAAGTGCGCGTTCGGCCTCATCCGTCCGGCCTAGCACCGTATAGGAGCGCAGCAGCCGCTGCCAGCCGGCAAGGTCTCTGCCGTTTTGGGCGAGTTTGCGGGCAAGGCCTTCGACCATCTGCTCGACCATCAGCTTGCGTTGCTCCGGCGGGAGCTCGGCGGCGGCGGCGACATCGTCCGCACCGGGGCCGGGCGCCTGGCCGTCCTGATCGAGGCGAAAGGACACCGCTGCCAGGCGCTCTTCGACGAGGGGCCGCCAGGGCGTCTCGGGCGGCATCGCTGCGAGCAGCGCACGGTAGGCGGCAGCGGCCTCGGCAAGGCTGCCGTCCTGCTCCTTGGCGAGCGCCAGCCAGAAGCGCGGCTCGAGGCGGACGGGGTCGAGTTGCAGCGCCCGCTCGAAGGCCTTGCGGGCGGGCTCGGTCACGATGTCGCCA
>DATLZB010000121.1:0-6561 GCA_035574175.1 Hyphomicrobiaceae bacterium | reverse complement strand
TTGGACTCGCGCAGCCACGCGCCCGGCACATAGTCGATCACGAGGTGCGCGAAGTCGGGCTGGCCCGTTACCGGACAGAGAGCGGTGAACTCCGGCGCCGTGAAGCGGGCGACGTAGTGGGTGTCAGGATGCGGGTTCGGCACGCGGTCGAGCACGGCCTCCTCCGGCGACGGCGGGATCGGCGCGGATCGGCCGAGGTGAACCGGTTGGTTGGGCTTCTGGGGCATCGATCAACTCCGCTCGTCGAGCGCTTCGAGGGCACGGGGCAGCGCGCCGCGACCAATCGTCTGCCGCCGCCCCGACGAGGTCAACAGGGCGAGCGGCCAGCGCTTGCGCCGTTTCGAGGTGCGGCGAATCCGAAAGGTGACGAGCCACGGTACCGCCGTGCTAGCCTCGACGGGATGCGGTAACCATTGGGGGGGAGCCATGACCGGCCCGCGGCGCACCTACAAGTATTTCGAGTTCGTGATGGTGGCGTTCGTGGTCGTGCTGGTGTGCTCCAACCTCATTGGACCCGCCAAGGCTGCTCAGATCGACCTGCCGCTCATCGGCGCCGTCACCTTCGGCGCCGGCGTGCTGTTCTTTCCCATCTCTTACGTGTTCGGCGATATCCTGACCGAGGTCTATGGCTACTCGCGGGCCCGCAAGGTGATCTGGTCGGGATTTGCCGCCTTGATGTTCGCCGCGGTGATGGCGGCGGTCGTCGTCAACCTTCCGCCCGCGCCCGGCTGGCCCAACCAGCAGGTGTACGAAATCGCCTTCGGCAACACCTGGCGCATCGCGCTCGCCTCGATGTTCGCGTACTTTTGCGGGGAGTTCGTCAACTCCTATACCCTCGCCAAGATGAAGGTCATGACCAACGGCCGCTGGCAGGGCGCACGATTCGTCGCCTCCACGGTGGCCGGCGAGGCCGTCGACTCCGCGCTCTTTTACCCGCTCGCCTTCTACAACTCGGGCATCATGCCCAACGAGCTCGTATTCACACTGGTCATTAGCCAGTTCGTTGCCAAGACCGGCGTCGAGATCGCATTCCTGCCCCTGACGTACCGCATCGTGGCATTCCTGAAGCGGGCGGAGCAGGAGGACTATTATGATCGCAACACCGACTTCAACCCGTTCCACGTCGAGACGTGACGCATGACATTCGGGCCACCGATTCCGATCCTGCGCATCTTCGAGCAGGAGACGGCGCGCGCACCGCTTCGAGCCCGGCACGCCGGTCTACATGCAGCTCCGCCTCGATGGTGCGCGGCTACACCTGTCGGAGCATTTCGGTGACGCGGCGCCGGGATCGCACGTGCGCATCAGATGCGCCGACGTCGATGCCTATTGTGCGGCGCTCAATGCCAAAGCCTACAAGTACTTTCGGCCCGGCGCGCAGGACATGCCGTAGGGTAGGCGCGATACGACCATTCCAGACCCGTTCGGCAACCGGCTGACCTTCTGGTCCGAGACGGGCAAGCCTCAGTAGGCGAGCGCTGCCTTGATCGCGGCCAGCTCGGCCTGGGGATCGGCGTAGGCCTCGTAGAACTGGGTGCTGCGCCGGTACCAGTAGCGGGCGTTGTCCGCATCGCCTTCGATCTTGTGCAGCACGGCATGGAGCCAGCAGGCCGTGGCATCGCTTTCGTGCCTTTGCGCGATGGCGTGCGCCTCATCCCAGCGCCCGGCCAGCGCCAGATCGACGGCCTCGATCAGCTCGGAGCGGATCGCCACGCCTCCCATCCTTTGCGCCTCAGTTCGCACGCCGGACAGCGGTTGCACCCGTAGCCCCAAGCATGCCGTTGCGATCGCACGTCAAGATAACAGGAATGCGTCTCCTCGACGATCAGCTCAACAAACGCCTCTCCGCCGAGCTCCCGAGCAAGCTTGAAGGTGTCGGCCTTGTCAATCCACATGAGCGGCGCCTCGATCCTGAACTCCTTCTCCATGCCGAGGGAGAGCGCCTTCTGCAAAGCCTGTAGCGTTCCATAGCGACAGTCGGGATAGCCGGAATAATCGGTCTCGCACATGCCGCCGATCAGGGTGGTGATGTCGCGCGGGTAGGCGACGGCGGCGGCACAGGTGAAGAACAGCAGGTTGCGGCCCGGCACGAACGTCGTCGGCAGTTGTCCCGGTCTTGCTTCGATCGGCTTGTCCCGCGTGAGAGCCGAATCGAGCATCCTGCCGAAACTCGAAATGTCCATCACGTGGTCGGGTCCGAGCCGTTTGCGCCAGTCGGCGAACCGCTTCTTCATCTCCGTGAGCACCTTTTTGCGGGCTGACAGCTCGACCTTGTTGCGCTGACCGTAGTCGAAGCCGATGGTCTCGACCGTTCGGTAGCGCTCAAGGGCCCAGGCCAGGCACACGGTGGAATCGAGTCCGCCGGACAGCAACACCAGCGCGGTCGTGGTCTGCATGACGGGTTGCTCGCTGCGATGGTCGCCGCTCAGGTCGGTGAACCGGACAGCGTCCGGTGCCCATGCTTGTTCAGCGATCGGGCGCAGAGTCTCATCGTCCAACTGATCATCCGAGCGGAGTCTAACCATACGGGCGGGGAGCTTGTATCCGGTTTGGCGGAACAACTGTGTTTCCCGCCCCTCTATTTCCGCGCGGCTAAGCATCGCACCCCGCGACAGATTCTGCGGGGCTCCTGCGGGGCCGGTTCTGCCGCCAACGCGCAATGCTTCATGCGAGGCAGCCGACGCCCGCGCCCAATGCTTGCTCCTTGCCCTTTGCGGGGCCGAGCGGACCGGCTACAAGGCCGCCAAGCTGTGCCA
Organism: Hyphomicrobiaceae bacterium; assembly: GCA_035574175.1. GTDB lineage: Bacteria > Pseudomonadota > Alphaproteobacteria > Rhizobiales > Hyphomicrobiaceae > DATLZB01. Next base: position 3,805 of record DATLZB010000121.1, on the reverse strand, counting down.
GCCACCCAAAACCGCAAAGAAGGCCGCCTCATGACTGCCATCGTCGACATCATCGGCCGGGAAATTCTGGATAGCCGCGGCAATCCGACCGTGGAGGTCGATGTCGTGCTCGAGGACGGCTCGATGGGACGGGCCGGCGTTCCGTCCGGTGCCTCGACGGGGGCGCACGAGGCGGTCGAGCTGCGCGACGGCGATGAGAAGCGCTACCTGGGCAAGGGCGTTCTTAAGGCGGTAGCGGCGGTCAACGGCGAGATCTTCGACGCGCTGCGCGGCATGGAGGCCGAGGACCAGCGGCGCATTGACGCGGCGCTCCTGCAACTCGACGGCACGCCCAACAAGAGCCGGCTTGGGGCCAATGCCGTGCTCGGCGTATCGCTCGCCGTCGCCAAGGCCGCCGCCGATGCGACGGGCCTGCCGCTCTACCGCTACCTGGGGGGTAGCGATGCGCACGTGCTGCCGGTGCCCATGATGAACATCATCAACGGCGGCCGGCACGCCGACAATCCGATCGACATCCAGGAGTTCATGATCATGCCGGTTGGCGCGCCCTCCTGCGGCGAGGCGATCCGCATCGGCGCCGAGATATTCCACACGCTGCGCCGCAAACTGAGCGATGCCGGCCAGGCCACCAACGTCGGCGATGAAGGCGGGTTTGCCCCTAACCTCAGGTCGAGCGAGGAGGCCATCGGCTTTCTCATGCGCTCGATAGAGGCTGCCGGCTACAAGCCGGGCGAGGACGTGGCGCTGGCCCTCGACTGTGCGGCGACCGAGTTCTTCGAGCAGGGAAAGTACCGGATGTCGGGCGAGGGCAAGACGCTCGATAGTTTGGGCATGGCCCGCTACCTCGCCGATCTCGTGCGCCGCTTCCCGATCGTGTCGATCGAGGACGGCATGGCCGAGGACGACTGGCAGGGCTGGAAGCTGCTCAGCGACGAGATCGGGACGAGCTGCCAGCTCGTCGGCGACGACCTGTTCGTGACCAACACCGAGCGCCTGGCCCGCGGCATCGGCGAGGGTATTGCCAACTCGATCCTGGTCAAGGTCAACCAGATCGGCTCCCTGTCGGAGACGCTCCAGGCCGTCGCCATGGCCCAGCGCGCGGCCTATACGGCGATAATCTCGCACCGCTCCGGCGAGACCGAGGATGCAACCATCGCCGATCTCGCCGTTGCCACCAATGCCGGCCAGATCAAGACCGGTGCACCGTCGCGCTCCGACCGCCTCGCCAAATACAACCAGCTCATCCGCATCGAGGAGGAGCTGGGCGAGGTTGCGCGCTATGCGGGGCCGAGCGTGCTGCGCAAGGGCCGCCGTTGAGCCCGGCAAGCCCGTTTCGTCCGTCGTTGGAGCAACGCTTTACCTGCCTTTAAGCGCCAGCGGCTAACGATAAGGGCGTTGATCGGTCGCAAGAGCAAGGCGTGTCAGTGCAGTGCTGCGTCATCAGCCACATGATCGGCGAACGCGAAGGCCGCGGCATGCCCTCCTGGTGTTGCTTGGCTGTGTTGCCGCTTCCGCCTACTTTGTTCACTACACGATCAACGGGACGCACGGTCTCGTGGCGCGTTCGCGATTGAGCGATCGCTCGATTGTCCTCAAGCGGGAGATCGCGAGCCTCGAGGCTGTGCGCCGCCGGCTGCGGCACGACGTCGATCTGATCGGCGCCGATCCACCGCATCCTGACCTGGTCGAGGAGCTCGCTCGCCAGATGCTGGGCTTCGCGCGGCCCGGCGACATGAGCCTGCTCGAGCCGACGGGCCGTCCCGTCGCCCGCGCGCTGGCCAGCGTCGATGCGGCGGCACACTGAGGTGTCGCCAATGTGGCGGCTGTCTGTCGGGGAGCATCGGTCAGGGGCTCGCAAGGGGCGCAAAGAGCAGGCGTGAACCTTTCGCCAAGGTGGCGTATCGCCACCGCCTGGCGGCATGCCCGACTGGCAATGGTATGGTCGCTCGTGTAGTTTGCCTGCTGTTTTCCCTGTCCCGAGCGAGGAGACTTTATGGCCCCGGCAAGATCCAAGCAGCGCATTGCCAAGGCAGCCGCCACCGCCGCCCAGCGCCGCAGCGCGCCGCTCGCGCAAGCGGTTGTGATTCCTGACTTTTCCCGGGCCGAGGAACTTCACGCCTATCGCGAGATGCTGCTCATCAGGCGCTTCGAGGAGAAGGCCGGTCAGCTCTACGGCATGGGCTTCATCGGCGGCTTCTGCCACCTCTACATCGGCCAGGAAGCGGTCGTCGTGGGACTGCAGATGGCGGCCCGGCCCGGAGACCAAGTCATAACCACCTATCGCGATCATGGTCACATGCTGGCGACCGGCATGGATCCTAAGGGCGTGATGGCGGAGCTGACCGGGCGCCGCAGCGGCTATTCCAAGGGCAAGGGCGGTTCCATGCACATGTTCTCCAAGGAGAAGAACTTCTATGGCGGGCATGGCATCGTCGGCGCCAACGTACCCTTGGGCGCCGGTCTTGCCTTCGCCAATCGCTATCGCGGCAACGACAGCGTGACATGGTGCTACTTCGGCGATGGCGCCGCCAATCAGGGCCAGGTCTACGAGACCTTCAACATGGCCAAACTCTGGCATCTGCCCGTCATCTTCGTGATCGAGAACAACAAATATGCGATGGGCACCTCGATCGAGCGCTCGGCCGCGACCACCGACTTCTCCCAGCGCGGGCGGTCCTTCGACATCCCGGGCGAGCAGGTCGACGGCATGGACGTGCGCGCGGTGAAGGCCGCCGGCGACCGGGTGGTGAAGGGCGTGCGCGCCGGCGAGGGACCCTGCATCCTGGAGATGCTGACCTATCGCTATCGCGGGCATTCGATGTCGGACCCGGCGAAGTATCGCACGCGCGAGGAGGTCGACAAGGTGCGCGAAGAGCGCGATCCGATCGAGCGTTCCCGCGCGCGCATCCTTGAACGCAAGTTGGCAGGCGAAGACGAGCTCAAGAAGATCGACGCCGAGATCCGCCAGATCGTCAACGCCGCGGCCGAGTTCGCGCAGAACGACCCTGAGCCGGACCCGGCTGAGCTTTGGACGGACGTGCTGCTCTAGTGCCCCTAAACCCATGGCCCGCGTCGTTCATTTCGAGGTTCACGCCGAGGAGCCGCAGCGCGCGATCGCGTTCTACGAAACGGCCCTTGGCTGGAGCTTCTCCGAGCTCGTGCCGGGCGAATACTGGCTGATCAGCACTGGGGTCGACAGTGAGCCCGGCATCAACGGCGGCCTCATCAAGCGCAAGGGAGCCGGTCCTGAGCCCGATGCCAAGCTGCCCGTCATCGCCTATGTGTGCACAGTGCAGGTGAAAGCACTCGACACCTACCTTCAAGCGGTGGTCAACGCGGGGGGCGCGGTCATCGTGCCACGGCACGCGGTGCCCGGCGTCGGCTGGAGCGCCTATGCGAAGGACACGGAAGGCAATATCTTCGGCCTGCATCAGCCCGACCGCGACGCGACCTGAAGTGGAAGTCGAGAGGAACGTGCCGCCCAATGCCCATCCAGATCCTCATGCCCGCCCTGTCACCGACAATGGAGGAAGGCAAGCTCACCAAGTGGCTGGTCAAGGAGGGCGACGACATCAAGTCGGGCATGGTCATCGCGGAGATCGAGACGGACAAGGCCACCATGGAGGTCGAGGCCGTCGACGAAGGCCGGCTCGACAAGATCCTGGTCCCCGCCGGCACCGAGGGCGTGAAGGTCAACACTCCCATTGCCATTGTGCGCGGCGACGGCGAAGCGCCAAGCGCCAGGCCCAACGGCGGTGATGACGGGCCGCCATCTGGTCGAGCCCAGGAGCGGCGCGAAACAGCG
>DATLZB010000120.1:0-14794 GCA_035574175.1 Hyphomicrobiaceae bacterium | reverse complement strand
CCTTTCCCGTCGGCGTCGGGCCACCGGTCTGGCCGGCATGCCCGCCGGGCCAACACCTGAGCAAGGGTCATTGCTGCCCGCCGTTCTACTCCTGGAGCTTCAAGCAGCAGGCATGCATCCTGCAGGCAAAACCCATCGCCTGCCCGCCGGGTCAGCATTTGAGCCAGGGCCATTGCTGCCCGGCACTCAAATTCTGGAGCCAGGCCAAGCAGCAGTGTGTGTTCCAGGTTTTCCAGCCGATCGTATGCCCGAAGGGCCAGCATCTGAGCCAAGGGCACTGCTGCCCCGCACTCCATTACTGGAACAGTGCCAAGAAGCAGTGCGTCCTCCAGCTTGTAAAGCCGATCTTGTGCCCGCCCGGCCAGTCGTGGGATGCCAAGCAGAACAAGTGCGTGCTGCAGGTGGCCAAGCCAATCCTCTGTCCCAAGGGTCAGCATGTGAGCGACGGCCACTGCTGCCCCGCCCTTCAGTCTTGGGATGCCAAACAGAACAAGTGCGTCGCCGCCGTCAAAGGTCCGATCATCAAGGACGCGGTCAAGGCCCCCATCACCAAGGATCCGGTCGTCAAGCCCCCGGTCTTAAAGGAGCCGACTGTCAAGGACCCAGTGGTCAAAGCGCCGATCTTAAAGAGCCCCGGGAGCAATGACGCGCCCGTCAAGGATAAGGTCAAGGCGCCGGTAATCAAGGACGCCGTTAAGGCGCCGACCCTCAAGGAGCCGGCGAAGGCCCCGACCTCTGCCAAGGAGCCCTCCAAGACGCCGGCGGTGAAGCCGCTCGTCAAACCCCCCGACAAAGAGGTCTGCCCAGCCGGCAAATCTTGGAACGCCGCGCAGAAGAAGTGCGTCTGAACGCCCGCAGCGTTGCTCATCGCCGAACGAAAAGCCCGCGGCCTGGGGGGAGGGCCGCGGGCAGCGTGACGTCGTCTTGGGGGATTGGGGGACACGCCACGTTCGGACGAGCGAGTAGAAAGCTCGCCCGCGACAAATGGGCAAGCCCGACCGCATGAGAGCGTTGTCGAGCGGTAAATGCGTGTCGGCTGGCGGGACGCCCGCAGCAGGAATTCCGGCCCTAAGGCGGTGCAGGGGTCTCAATCGTCAGCCGGCCGCTCCTCGGGAACGACCTCGAACTGCTCGATCGAAGCACCTCGCAGAAGGTCCACGCGCAGCCGCTGGCCGATGCGCTTGTCATCAAGCAGCCGGGTCAGATCGTCGACGCCGGTCACCGCAGTGCCGTCCACGCGCACCAGGACGTCCCCTGGTCCGATTCCGGCCCGATGCGCAGGACTGCCCTCGGCCACATCGCGCACGTGCACGCCGCTGGCCTGCATGAGCCCCGTGCGGTCGCGCAGCCGTTGTGGCAGCGGCACCTGCTCGGCCACGATTCCGATGCGCGCCCGCCTTACCCTGCCATGCGCCAGAATCTGCGTCAGCACGTGCAGTGCCGTGTTCGACGCGACTGAGAAGCAGATGCCTTGTGCGCCGAGGATCATCGCCGTGTTGATGCCGATCACCTTGGCGGCGGAATTGACCAGCGGTCCGCCCGAGTTGCCGGGATTGAGCGCCGCGTCGGTCTGAATCACGTCGCCGATCAGACGTCCATTGCTGGCTCTGAGCGACCGGCCGACGGCGCTGACGATCCCGGCCGTCACCGTGCTCTCGAAGCCGAGCGGATTGCCGATGGCGATGGCGATTTGGCCCGGCCGCACTTCCTTGGAGTTGGCGAGCTTGGCCGCCGGCAGCGTCTCGTTCGTCTCGCTGCGCAGAACAGCGAGGTCTGTATCGGCATCGCGGCCGAGCACGCGCGCCTTGAACGAACGGCCATCGGCTAGCGACAGGCCGATCTGCTGGGCGCCATCGACCACGTGATTGTTGGTGAGCACCAGCCCGTCGGGCGAGACGATCACGCCGCTGCCCGAGCCGTGCGCCACCCGTCCGCCACGGGCACCGCGGATTTGCACGTGCACGACCGCCGGCGACACCGCCTCGACCACACCGACGACGGCTCGCGAGTAGGCATCGAGCAGCTCACCGTCCTCAGCCGGGCGAGGCTCGTTTCGGCCACCAGACGTCCTTGCCCCCGCCCCGTGCAGCCACCGAGCACCGAAGAACGAAACGTTTTGCATCTGGCGTCGTCCCATGGGAAGCGCCCTGAATGGCGGGCGCCGGTTCGCTGGCCGGAAATATGGTTACCGGCCTCGGCAATTTCGAGGCGGGCCTCCTATAGACCGGGCACCTTGCCGACGAAATCGCGCTTGCCGAGTTCAACCCCGTTGTGACGCAGGATTGCGTAGGCCGTGGTGCAGTGGAAGTAAAAGTTGGGCAGGGCAAAGTGGAAGAGATATGTTTGCCCCTTGAATGTCACCGGCTTGCCGCCGAGCTTTATGGTGATGTCGCGCTCTTCTGATCCATCGATCTGATCGGCGTTCAGCGCCCTCAAGAAGTCGACAGTCTTCTCGATCCTCATCCTGAGCTCTGCGAATGTCCTTTCGGAATCCTCGTGCACCGGCGGATCGATGCCGGCAAGCCGAGCTGCGACACCTTTGGCAAAGTCGCAGGCGATCTGCACCTGACGTACCAGCGGCCACATGTCGGGGAAGAGCCGGTCGTGGAGCAACGCCGCCTGGTCGATCTTGCGGACGCCGGCGTGAGCTTCGGCCTTCTCCAGCACACCCGACAGCGCGGCAAGCATCTGCATGAAGGCGGGAACGGAAGCCTGATACATCGACAGCGGCATATGTAAACTCCACAGTGACGGTCCCTTTTGGACCCCGGTTGGCCATCTTCGCCGCTGCGCGCTGGGCTGACAAGCTTCCGTCGGTCTTTGGCGATCCTCTCGCGCCTCCAGCCGTGACGCGTCTTTCCAAGAACCCGCTTTCATTCCCCAATCGCCGCTTATGTGCGCCCTCCCTGACCAACGCCGCCTGTTGGGCTTTGCTGAACCGGCTGGCAGGTACCGCGCCGCGGGCCGCGCCGGAAAACGCCGGTGAGCGGGTCCGCGCTTCCGCACACGAAGCGGCGCGCAACCTCCACTGAAGAGGAAGCGCCACCCGGTGTGGGTCCCGGCCTTGACCGAAAGACGAGGGCTCGCGGCCTCAATACGTCCTCGCCGAGGTCTCGCCCGCCACGCCCGCACCCTTGACCTCGCGTACCGCAGCAGCCTGCGCCGCCGCCATGTAGCGGGCCTCGCTCAGCAGCGTGCAGAACTGGAATCCCTCCTCGAAGCGCTTGATCGCAGTCTTGGCCCCGTCGGTATGCACGCCCGCGATGAGCCCCCTTGCCCGCGTCGCCTTGCGTACCCGCTCCATGGCCGCAAGAACGGACCCATCCTCCGGCGCCAATGTCGGCGGCTTGCCCATGGAGAGCGACAGGTCCGACGGCCCCACATAAATGCCGTCGAGCCCTTGCACCGAAAGTATCTCCTCAAGATTGTCGAGCGCCTTGGTCGTCTCGATCATGGCGAGCAGCAGGATTTCGGTGTTGGCGTGCTTGGGATAGTCTGTCCCACCATAAAGCAGCGCCCGATTGGGACCGAACGAGCGGTAACCGCGCGGCGCATAGCGTGCCGCCGCCACGAACGCCTCGGCATCGGCTTGGCTGTTGATCATCGGGCAGATGAGGCCGTAGGCGCCGGCATCCAGCACCTTCATGATCATCGCGGGATCGTTCCAGGCGAGCCGGGCGAGCGGCACTGCGGCCGTGGTCGAGATCGCCTGCAGCATCTCGACGGCCGCGGCGAAGTCGATCGGCCCGTGCTGCAAGTCGATGGTGACGCTGTCGAAACCCTGATGCGCGGTCATCTCCGCTGAATACGAACTCGGAATGTGCAGCCAGCCGTTGACCACCCGCCCGCCCTTGGCGAGCGTCTCCTTGACCTTGTTCTTGCGCATCTGCCTCGTCCTCCGCGCCGTCCTGACAGTGTACCTCGTTTGGCTGCCGGCGGAACCTGCACGATCGCCGGTAAAACACAGCGGCTCTTAGTAGCCAATTGCTGCGCCGTCGCTGCGGGGGTCGGCCGCCCCCTCGATGACGCCATTGTCATGCCGCACCAGAGCGCCGGCATGGCCCATGATGCTTGAGTAGGGAGCCACCAGATCGACGTCGTGCCCTGCCGCTCTGAGCGCATCGACGAGCGTCGGATCGAATCGTGATTCGAGCTTGAGCGTGACGCTGTCCTCGCCCCACGTCTTGCCGAGCAGCCAGCGCGGCGCCGTCACCGCCGCCTGGAGGTCCTGCCCGAACATGGCATAGCGGCTGAAGATGGCCGCCTGCGTCTGCGGCTGGCCCTCCCCGCCCATGGTGCCGTAGACCATGATCCGCCCGTCGACGAGTCGCGCCAAGGCCGGGTTCAGCGTGTGGAACGGCTTGCGTCCGGGCGCGAGCAGGCGAGGCCCCACACCGGCGAGCAGGAAGCTCGCTCCCCGGTTCTGCCACAGGATGCCGGTCTCGGGCAGCACCACGCCCGAGCCGAACTCGAAGTAGAGGCTCTGGATGAAGCTGACCACCACACCCTGGGCATCGACGGCCCCGAGCCATACGGTATCGCCGCCAGGCGTGGCATATGGCCAGGGCAGCGGCTTCTTCTTATCGATCTGTTGGGCCAGTCGCCCCAGAACGTCAGAGTTGAGATAGTCGGCAGGCCTCTCCTCCATCGCCCCCGGATCGCCAATGATGCGATCGCGCACGAGGAACGCCTGTTTGGTGGCCTCCACCAATCCGTGAATGTGTGCGAAGCCGTCGCGCTCGCTGACTCCGAGTCGCTCGAACAACGCCAGGATCATGAGCGAAGCAAGCCCTTGCGTGGGCGGGGGCGTGTTGAAAAGCCTTGCGCCGGCCAGTTGCACCCTGAGCGGCCGCACGCGGCGCGCCCGGTAGCGCGCAAGGTCTTTCCGCGAGACCGGCGAGCCGATGCGCGCCAAGTCTGCGGCCATGTCTGCCGCGATGCTGCCGCGGTAGAAGCCATCGCAACCACCTTTGCCGAGTCGCCTGAGCGTACGACCCAGCGCAGGCAGCCTCATCACCGCCCCTTCCGCTGGGCACCGGCCTGCCTCGAGAAAGGTTGCGGCGAAGCCCGGCTGTTCGGCCAACTCGCCGAGCCTCTCCGCCGTGAGCTGCGCCTGACTCGCTGTTACTGCATACCCTTCCTCCGCGTGCCAGACCGCATCCTCGAGGAGGCGTTGAAGGGAGAACCTGCCGCCGAGAACACCGCTCAGCCGAAGCGCGAGGTCCCAGCCCCCGACCGTGCCGGCCACCGTGTTGGCCGCAAGAGGGCCGCGCCATGGCACCGCGCGCAATCCTCGGCCCCGGTAAAGATCGATCCTCGCCCCCGCCGCAGCCGGGCCGCAGGCCTCGATCGCCACGGGCTCGCGGCCGGGAGCCGCGACCAGCCAGAAGCCGTCGCCGCCGATGCCGGTCATGTGCGGATAGACGACGCAAAGCGTTGCCGCCGTTGCCAGCGCCGCTTCGATCGCGTTGCCGCCCTCGCGCAGCACGCGCAGGCCGGCCTCGCTCGCCAGGTGATGGGGGGAGGTGACCATGCCGCGCTGGGCCCGTGGCGTACTCAGCATGGCAACCGCCTCGTGCCTGGCGCGCTCCCGCTCACCAGCCGATGGCCTTGGGCAGCCAGGTGGCAATGCCGGGGAACAGGAACACCAGCACCAGCGCCATGATCTGCAGCAGCACGAACGGGACGACGCCGCGGTACATGTCGCCAGTGGTGACCTCGGGCGGTGCTACCCCGCGCAGGAAGAACAATGACCAACCGAACGGCGGCGTCAGGAACGATGTCTGCAGGTTGATGCAGATGAGCGTCGCCAGCCAGATCATGTCCACGTTGGCCGCCACGAACACCGGCAGGAACAGCGGCACCGCGATGTAGGAGATCTCGATCCACTCGATGAAGAAACCCAGCACGAAGATGATGAGCATCAGGAACCAGATTGATGCATAGATGCCGCCGGGCAGCAGTTGGAAGGCGTCCTGCACCAGCCGCTCGCCGTGCAGCCCACGGAACGCCAGGGCGAAAACCTGGGCGCAGATAAGGATGAACATCACCATTGCGGTGATCCGCATCGTGGTCCGCACAGTCTCGGTGAGCACCTTGAGATTGAAGCGGCCGCCGATCATGGTGACGAGGATAGAGCCGAGTGCGCCCATGGATGCGGCTTCCGACGGCGCCGCGATGCCCGCGATGATCGAGCCGAGCACAGCCGCGATGAGACCGACCGGCGGCGCCACCACGCGCAGGATTTTGCCGGCGAGCTGGCGATTTGACACCAGCGCCCGCTCTTCTGGCGGCACCACCGGCACCATGTCGGGACGCACCATGCCGAGCAGCAGAATGTAGAGGAAGTAGAGCCCGGCCAGCATCAGGCCGGGGATCATCGCGGCGGCGAACAGCGTGCCCACCGATTCGTTCATGATGTCGGCAAGCAGGATCAGAACGAGGCTCGGAGGAATGATCTGACCGAGCGTGCCCGAAGCGCAGATGACGCCGCAGGCGAGTCCCCGGTTGTAGCCGCGCCGCAGCATACCGGGCAGCGTCAGCAGTCCGAGCGTTACCACCGTAGCCCCGACGATGCCGGTGGTGGCGCCCATCAGCACCCCCACAGCAACGATGCCAAGCCCGAGCCCGCCGCGGACCGCCCCGGCGGCGTGACCGATGACGTCCATCAGGTCCTCGGCCAACCGCGACTTCTCCAGCATCACGCCCATGAACACGAACAGCGGGATGGCAACCAAGGTGGTGTTGGTGACGACGCCAAAGATGCGGTGCGGCAGAAGGTTGAATAGGAGCGGCCCGAAGCCAATGAAGCCGAACACGAAGCCGGTTGTGGCCAACGTCAGGCCGACCGGAATGCCGGCGAGGAGCAGGATGAAGAACGCCACCAGCATCGAGATGGCAAGAAACTCGGTGAACGGCATCACGTTCTCCGCAACGCCAGAACGTTCTGGATCGCCTGCGCCAGCGATTGCAGGAACAGCAGAGCGAACCCGAGGGGTATGAGCGACTTGATGATGTAGCGGTGCTCGATGCCGCCTGGATTGGCCGTACCCTCGCCGATCGCCCAGGACTGGTAGACGTAGGGCAGCGACAGCCAGATCACCAACAGCGAAAAAATCATCGCGAGCAGCGCGGCCAGCACATCGACCGCGTGCTTAGCCCGTGCGCTGAACGTGGCGAATACGATGTCAACGCGCACGTGCTCGGCGTGCCGCAACGCATAGGACATGCCGATGAGGCAGATCGGCACCATCAGGTGCCACTCAAGCTCTTGCGCCCAGATCCATCCCATGGAGAAGCCGTAGCGCAGCAGCACGTTGCCGCCCATGACCAGCGCGAGCAGCAACACGATCCAGGAGCTGACGCGGCCGACGGCATCGATGAAGGCCTCGATTCCGCCGGCCAGCTTCTCGGCCGGCTTCACCTGGTCAAGCCTTGCGGATCTTATTGTGGTAGACGGTTTCGCTGCGGTCCGCCCACTCGTCGTACTTGGCCTTGTAGGCCATGTAGGACTCATGCACCTTCTTGGTCACCGGGTCCTTGGCAACCGCCTCCTCCAGGATCTTCGTGGTCGCGGCGCGCAGCGCCTTGAGCACGTCATCGGGCAACGGCTGCGCGATCACCCCGTGGTTCTTGATCAGGTCCTCCATGGCCTCGGCATTGTTCTTCTGGCACCAGGCCTCGCTGATCACATTGCATGCTGCACAGGCATTCTCGATGATGGCCTTGAGATCGGCCGGCAGGCTCTCCCATTTCGCCTTGTTGATGATGAGCTCACTTGCGGTTGCCATCTCATGCCAGCCGGTCGTGTAGTAGTACTTGGCAACCTTGTGCAGACCGAGCTGTCGATCGAGATAGGGTCCGACGAACTCGGCGGCATCGATCACGCCGCGCTCCAGGTTGGGAAAGATCTCACCCGGCGCGATGAGCCGTGAATCGACGCCGAGCTCGCGATAGACGCGCCCGGCGAGCCCGGGGATGCGCATCTTGATGCCCTTGAGGTCATCGACGCTCTTGATCTCCTTGCGGAACCAGCCGGTCATCTGCACGCCGGTATTGCCGCACAGGATGGGCACCAGGTTGAAGCGGTCGTAAACCTCGCGCCAGAGCTGCGCGCCGCCGCCGTCGTAGTACCAGCCGTTGAAGCCCTGAAAATTCAGTCCGAAGGGCACGGCGGTGAAGTACTGAGCCGCAAAGCTCTTGCCGGTCCAGAAGTAGGAGTTGGCGAAGTTCATCTCGACCGTGCCCGAGGAAACGGCGTCAAAGCCCTCCGCCGCCGGAATCAGCTCGCCCGCACCGTAGAACTGGATCTTGATGCGTCCGCCCGACATCTCCTCGATGCGCCTGACAAGGTCTTTCGCGCTCCCGGGGCCGACCGAATAGAAGGCCGCATTGGGGCCGTAGAAGCTCGTCATCTTCCAGTTGAAGGTGGTCTGCGCCCGGACCACCGCAGGGGCCGCAACCGTCCCCGCGGCACCGACCAGTGCGAGCCTGGCGAAATCGCGACGTCGCATGGTAATCCCCCATCCGAGAAGGACGCGCCCATAGGAGGGCGTGGATCGAGACTATTCCCTCGCCGAAGTTGCGGCAAGGATCATCAACGCCCAGACTCTGCCCAATGACTGAGCACGCGAACGTGGCCTGCTTGGCCGAATGAACGCCGCGCCAAAGGTCAATTGGCCTGCGGCTCCACACCCATCTGTTTGGCGAGAACCTGGCCGGCAAGATACAGTGAACCGCAGATCAGGATGCGCTTGGCCGCGGCGTCCTTGCGCTCGAGCCGGGTGATCGCATCCTCCACTCCCGCCGCCGCCGCACTCGCAAAGCCGAGATCGCCGGCGATCTGCGCAAGCCGCTCCGGACTGTACGGCGCCTCGTGCGCGCCGGGGATGGGCACCGTCACCACCTCGCGCGCCAACCCACGAAACGGGGCAAGGAAGCCTGCGGCATCCTTGAGGCCCATCATTCCAACGATCAGATGGAGCGGTTTGGGTGCACGCTCCTCGAGGTCGGCGAGGGTCTGTGCAAGGGCCGCGCCGCCCGCCGGGTTGTGACCGCCGTCGAGCCAGACTTCGGAACCTGGCCCGACGCCCACCGTGATCGGACCGCCGTTGAGCAGTTGCATGCGGGCCGGCCACTCGGCGCTGACGAGGCCGCGCTCGATGGCCCGCTCATCGAGCCCGAACTCGCCGAGCTCGAGGGCCGCGGCGACCGCCGTTGCCGCATTCACGATCTGGTGCCGCCCGATCAGCGAGGGTTTTGCCATGTCGAGCAGGATGTCGGGGCGCTGGAACACGAGCCGTCCGCGCTGTTCGAATCCCTCGTAATCCTCACCCCACACCCTGAGCGGGGCCCCGACCCGCGCTGCCGCCGCCCGGATCACCGGCATCGCCTCCTCCGGCTGCTGCGAAACGACGGCCGGTACACCCGCTTTCAGGATGCCGGCCTTTTCGGCGGCGATGCTGGCCAGGGTACCGCCGAGCTTGTCCGCGTGATCGATCGAGATGGGCGTTATGATCGTCAGCCGCGGCTGCCTGACGACGTTGGTGGCATCGAGCCGCCCGCCGAGCCCGACCTCGAGGATCGCAGCGTCCGCCGGAGCTTCCGCGAAGGCGACGAAAGCTGCCGCCGTCGTGATTTCGAAGTACGTGATGGGATCGCCCGCATTGACCTGAGCCACACGCTCAAGCAGGTTGGCCAGGACTTCTTCGTTGATCGGCTGCGCCGGCGTACCGCTGCCGGCGAGCTTGATGCGCTCGTTGAAGCGGACAAGGTGTGGAGAGGTGTAGACGTGCACCCGCCGCCCGGCCGCCTCGAACATCGCCCTGAGCATCGCCGCCACCGATCCTTTGCCGTTGGTGCCGGCGATATGGATCACTGGAGGCAGGCACTCCTGCGGACGGCCGAGCTTGTCGAGCAGCCGCTCGATGCGCTTGAGCGACAGGTCGATCAGCCGCGGATGCAGCCTCCTCAACTCTGCGAGCAGCTCGTCGATCCTCGCCATTTAGGGCTCCAGCCGGCGCGTCACGCGACCCCGATCTCCCAAACAAAGGAGCGAGCGGATGGCCTGCTACTCAAGGCTCAGTTGTGTGCGCCGTCCTTGGGCAGTGCCTTGGGACTGGTGCTAGGCGTGTCGCGCCGCGACTTGTCGGAGGTGCGCACGGGGTTGAACCGTTCGTCCTCACCGACCGGTTCAGCTTCGACAGCATCCGGCCCGGCATATTCGTAATCGGCGTAGAGGCCGCCCTCGGCGGTTGGCCCGTTTGGATAGACGCTGCCGTTGACCGGTCCGCGCACATCCGCCTCACGGCGGACGCGCTCCACCGGTCGCATGAACAGATGGCAGAGCCGCGATAACGTCTCGCGCAGCTTGTGCCGATGCACCACCATATCGACCATGCCGTGTGCCAGCAGGTATTCGGCTCGCTGGAACCCCTCCGGCAACTGCTCCCTTATGGTCTGCTGGATGACCCGGGGTCCGGCAAAACAGATGAGCGCGCCGGGCTCTGCGATGTGGATGTCGCCGAGCATCGCATAGGAGGCTGTTACCCCGCCCGTGGTTGGATCGGTGAGAACGACGAGGTAGGGCAGCCGCGCCTCCCTCAGCCGCTGCACGGCGATCGTCGTGCGTGGCATCTGCATCAGCGACAGGATGCCTTCCTGCATGCGCGCCCCGCCCGAAGCAGCGAACAGGATGAAGGGGCTTTTTCGTTCGACCGCCCGCAGCATGCCGGCGATCACTGCCTCGCCGGCCGCCATACCGAGCGAGCCAGCCATGAACCGGAAATCCTGGGCTGCGGCGACGACCGGCAGTCCGTCGAGGTTGCCCTCCCCCACAAGTACGGCATCGTCGAGCTTGGTTTCGGCCTTGGCGTCCTTGAGCCGGTCGGTATAGCGGCGGCCGTCCCGGAACTTGAGCGGATCGACGGGAACCGTAGGCACCGCCACGCGCTCGTAGTGACCGCCGTCGAAGAGATGCTTGAGCCGGGCCTCGGCCGTCATCCGCATGTGGTAGTTGGAGCCTGGCACGACGAACAGGTTGGCCTCGAGGTCCTTATAGAAAACCATCTGGCCGCTTTCCGGACATTTCACCCACAGGTTGTCCGGCACCTCACGTTTCGTCGTAAGGAAGCTGCGGATTTTCGGAGGGATGCTGTTTATCCAGTTCACGCTCTGGGACCCCTTGAGACCCTGATTGGCAACCGCCTCTCTTCCCGTGCTCGTCTTCTCCGGTACGCACGCGGCCGCCTTACGCAGGCCTCAGCGCCCGGGCCAGTCTTCGCACCAGTTTCAGGACGGCTGGAGCCGTTTTGTCGGTCGCCTGTCCTTTGGTGCCGATGCTGTCGCGGATGGCGGTCACCAGCGCGGATCCGACCACCACGCCGTCGGCGATCTGAGCTATGGCCCTGACCTGCTCTGGTGTTTTTACGCCAAAACCGACCGCGACGGGAAGAGCCGTTGCCCGCTTTATGCGCGCAATATGCGGGGAAACGGTCGCGATATCGGGCGCCGCTGCCCCGGTAACGCCGGTGATTGACACGTAGTAAACGAAGCCGCTGGCGTTGGCGAGCACGGCCGGCAGCCGCTTTGCGTCGGTAGTCGGAGTGGCGAGGCGGATGAAATTGAGGCCCTTGGCAAGCGCCGGCAGGCATAGCTCCTCGTCGGCCTCGGGCGGCAGGTCCACCACGATCAGGCCATCGACGCCGGCGGCTTTTGCATCCTCTAGAAACCGGGCCGGAGGGTAGACGTAGATCGGATTGTAGTAGCCCATCAGCACGAGGGGCGTTTCCTTGTCGTGCGTGCGGAAGGAGCGGACAAGCTCGAGGGTGCGCGCCATCGTCTGCCCGCCCCTGAGCGCCCGCTGGGACGAGGCCTGGATTGCCGGCCCGTCGGCCATCGGATCGGAAAACGGCATGCCAAGCTCGACGAGGTCTGCCCCGGCGCCGGGCAGGCCGAGGAGGATTTCCCTCGAGGTCTCGTAGTCCGGGTCCCCCGCCGTCACGAAAGTGACGAGTGCGGCTCGCCTTTCGGTCTTGAGCGTAGCGAACCGTCGCTCGATTCGCGATGGCATGGCACGGCTCATCACACCTTCATCCCGAGATGGTCGGCGACGGCGAAGATGTCCTTGTCGCCTCGCCCGCACATGTTCATGACCAGCAGGTTGTCCCTGGGCAGGGTGGGCGCCAGCTTCTTCACGTAGGCGAGCGCATGGGCGGGCTCGAGCGCCGGAATGATGCCCTCGAGCCGCGTACACATCTGGAACGCTTCGAGCGCCTCCTTGTCGGTGATCGCGACGTAGTTTACCCGGCCCGTATCCTTGAGCCAGGCATGCTCTGGCCCGACGCCGGGATAGTCGAGGCCAGCCGAGATCGAGTGGCCCTCGAGAACTTGCCCGTCGCTGTCCTGCAGAAGGTATGTCCGGTTACCGTGCAGCACGCCGGGCCTGCCGCCGGTCATCGACGCCGCGTGCCCGTTCGGCACATGCAGCCCGTGACCGCCCGCCTCCACGCCGAACATTTTGACCGATCGGTCGTCGAGGAAGGGATAAAACAGTCCGATGGCGTTCGAACCGCCGCCGATGCAGGCAACCAGCGTGTCCGGAAGCCGGCCCTCCGCCGCCAGCATCTGCTCGCGCACTTCGTTGCCGATCACCGACTGGAAGTCGCGCACCATGGCTGGATAGGGGTGCGGCCCCGCTGCGGTACCGATGATGTAATAGGTGTTGCGCACGTTGGTCACCCAGTCGCGCAGCGCCTCGTTCATGGCGTCTTTGAGCGTCTGTGCGCCGGCGGTCACCGCGTTGACCTTGGCACCGAGCAGGTTCATGCGGAAAACGTTGGGCCGCTGGCGCTCGACGTCGACGGCTCCCATGAAGATCTCGCAGGAAAGCCCGAAGCGCGCGCAGACGGTGGCCACCGCCACCCCGTGCTGGCCGGCGCCGGTCTCGGCGATGATGCGTGTCTTGCCCATGCGGCGGGCGAGCAGAATTTGCCCGAGGCAGTTGTTGATCTTGTGGCTGCCCGTGTGATTGAGCTCGTCGCGTTTGAAGTAGATTTTGGCGCCGCCCAGCCGTTCGGTCAGCCGCTCGGCGAAGTAGAGTGGACTGGGCCGCCCGCCGTAATGGGTATTGAGATGGGCGAGCTCTGACACGAACGCCGGGTCCTTTTTCGCCTCGTTGTAGGCTGCCTCCAGCTCGAGGATCAGCGGCATGAGCGTCTCGGCCACGAAGCGGCCGCCGTAGATGCCGAAGTGCCCGCGCTCGTCTGGACCGCCGCGATAAGTATTGGGCACGGCAGCCTTCGCCTTCTTGTGCCGGGTGGCCATCTAGCCCGCTCCTTCTCGCTGGGATCCTGTCAACTCGCCGCCTTGGCCGCCGCGAGAAAGTCCGCAATGAGGTGCACGTCCTTCTCTCCCGGTCGGGCCTCAACGCCGGAGGACACGTCGACGGCGGCAGCCCCGGTGAGGCTGATCGATTGCGCGACGTTGGCGGGCGTCAGCCCCCCCGAAAGCATGTACTCGACCTTGTCCTTGACCTCATCGAGCGCGTGCCAGTCGAAGGGCACGCCGTTGCCGCCCGGCAGCGCGTCGGCCCAGTCCTTCGGCGCCTTGGCGTCGAACACGATGAGGTCTGCCGCTGCCTTGTACCGCAGCGCTTGTGCCGCGTCTGCCGCCGTTTCGACCTTGATCGCCTTCATCACCGGCCGCTTGAACCGCGCCCGGATCGCAGCCACCCGCTCCGGCGTCTCTCGCCCATGCAATTGTATGATGTCCGGCGCCAACACGCTGACGACATGCTCAAGGAGCCTATCGTCAGGATCGACGAACAGCGCCACGATCTTGGCCCGTCCGCGCGCGGGCTTGGCAATTTCGGCCGCCCTGTCCGGCGCGATGCTGCGTGGCGAGGGGGGATAGAACACGAACCCGACGTAGTCAGCGCCGCCCGCCAGCGCCGCCTCGACTGCCGCCGCCGATTTTAGTCCGCAGATTTTTACCTTCGTAGCCATGGCCGTTGAGGGGCGCGGGCCGCCAGGCAGCGACCCGTTGTTTCCGCTCCCGTCCAATTGGGCCTCGGCGCCGCTCCGTCAAGGGCTTTCTTGTCGAGGCGGTTCCGGCGCAATTGGCCGATTGCGCCGGCCTGCGTCACCCCTTAGATGATCGGCGATGCAAACCCTTGGTCAGCAGCTTGCCAATCCGACGCGCTTCATGGCGCTCTCCGCCCGGCTTCTGCCTTGGGTGGCCGCGCTGGCCGCCGTGCTTTTGGGGATCGGCCTTTACCTTGCCTTGGCTGTCGCCCCGCCGGACTATCAGCAGGGCGAAACCGTCAGGATCATGTTCGTGCATGTGCCCGCCGCTTGGCTGGCGATGGTTGCCTATGTCCTGATCGCCGTCTCGAGCTTCGGCCTGCTCGTGTTCCGCCATCCGCTGGCCGACGTCTCCGCCAAGGCCGCAGCGCCTATCGGCGCCCTCTTCACCGCACTTGCCCTCATTACCGGCTCGCTGTGGGGCAAGCCGATGTGGGGCGCCTACTGGGTCTGGGACGCGCGTCTCACCTCGGTACTGCTCCTGCTGTTTCTTTATCTCGGCCTCATCGCGCTTCGCTCCTCCATCGAGGATGAGACTCTAGCCGGCAGGATGACCGCCGTTTTGGGACTGGTCGGGGTCGCGATCCTGCCCGTCATCCGCTTTTCGGTCGAATGGTGGAACACCCTGCACCAGCCGGCCAGCGTCCTGCGCCTCGATGGCCCCGCCATCCACGCCTCCATCCTGGTGCCGCTGTTGGTGATGGTCGCAGCAT
>DATLZB010000119.1:0-6955 GCA_035574175.1 Hyphomicrobiaceae bacterium | reverse complement strand
GCGGGCGGTGCAGCTGCCAGCCTGGAACGAGGCGATGGGGCTGCCGCGGCCCTGGGACCAGCAGTGGTCGCTCAGGATGCAGCAGATCCTGGCCTACGAGACGGACCTCTTGGAGTTCGGCGACATCTTCGACGGCTCGGCCGAGATCGCGCGCAAGGTCGAGGAACTCAAACTTGAGGCGCGCGAGGAGCTTGAGCACATCGAGCAGCTCGGCGGGGCGGTTGCTGCCATCGAGGAGATGAAGCGCCGGCTGGTCGAGAGCAACGCGGAGCGCGTCCGCCGCATCGAGAGCGGCGAGCAGGTGGTGGTCGGCGTCAATCGCTTCACGGAGAGCGAACCATCGCCGCTCGGGGGTGGCATCATCACCCAGCAGATCGATCCCAGCGTCGAGGCCGAACAGGTGGCGCGACTTGCGGCGTGGCGCCAAGCGCGCAGCGCCAAGGCGGTGACCTCGGCGCTGCGTGCGCTCGAGCGCGCGGCGCGCGAGGGTGCCAACATCATGGAGCCGTCGATCGCGTGCGCAAAGGCCGGCGTTACCACCGGCGAATGGGGCAGCACGCTGCGCGAGATATTCGGCGAGTACCGGGCGCCAACCGGCGTGGGGCGGGCGACGCGAGCCGAGGTCGGAGTGCTAGAGGCGGTGCGGGCCAAGGTCGAGGCGCTCTCAGCGCGGCTTGGACGCAGGGTCAAGATACTGGTCGGCAAGCCCGGACTCGATGGCCATTCCAACGGAGCGGAGCAGATCGCGGTGAGGGCGCGCGACTGCGGCATGGAGGTGGTCTATGAAGGCATCAGGCTCACGCCGGCCCAGATCGTGCGGGCCGCCGTTGACGAGAGTGTGCACGCCATCGGCTTGTCGGTGCTGTCGGGCAGTCACCTGGCGCTGGTCGGCGAGGTCATGGCGCGGCTCGCGCGCGAGGGAGGCGGCGACATTCCGGTGATCGTCGGCGGCATCATTCCGCCGGAAGATGCAGTTCGGCTCAAGGCGCTCGGGGTCGCCGCAGTGTACACGCCGAAAGACTTCAGACTGAACGAGATCATGGCCGATATCGTCGCGCTCGTGGATCGACGCGCAAGAGCGGCGTGAGCGGCGTTGGATACCGGTCACTCTTGCGAGGTTCAATCTGCACATGCGTGAGGAGACCAGACGGCGGCTCGATCGGGCGATCCTGTTCGATAGACTGAAGAGGATCGCTACAGTGGTGTTGGCTATCGCGGCGATCGTTGCCGGCTTCGTGCTGGTTGACCTCGACGCTGCGGTCGAAGACCGCCGGGTATCAGGAACGGTGGAGCACGTAGGTATCCTCAACTCGAAAGATGCCGCGCGGGCTCTCGCCGTCGACGTCAAGCTGGAGGATGGGCGCCACGTCACGGTGATCGCGCTGAAGACGAGAGACCCGCACGTCGGCGACCATGTCACAGTCAGCGAGCACCGGCACCGGAGCGGCCGGGTGACCTATACTTGGCGCTAGACGGACCGGCGCACTCCGGCGCCGGGCCCCTGTGAAGGCTGTTTCCATAGTGGGTGCTTCTGCTATACCGCGCGGGCGCAGGCCCCAGTGGCGGAACCGGTAGACGCGCCAGACTCAAAATCTGGTTTCCGCAAGGGAGTGGGGGTTCGAGTCCCTCCTGGGGCACCAGCGCGCCCCGAAGGCCCTGAAAATCAAGCACCGAAGGGGGCCGAAAGTTGGCTGCTCGGAGGCGGATCGGCGTGGACAAGCGTGCCGAGGCGTCACGCACTGCCGCCTTTCCGGCTTGCCGCAAGGAGTAGCAAGCCTGGGCTGCAGTCATCGCTCGGTCGGGACGATGCCCACCGATACCTGCCGGTACCTCCACGCAATGCAGCCGGTGCAGTCTCGAGGTGAGGCTTAGCAAGGGCGAGTGCTGCGTCTTCTGTTCCTATGGCGATGTGCCGTGCCGCTGGCGAAGGAAGAACGGATCGCCCACTGCCAAGCGCCAACCTAAAGTCGCGCAGGCGCTTAGCGGCCGTAGTAGAGCGTCACCGTGTGGCGCGCCTCGGCAAAGAACAGCCAGCGTTCGATGAGCATGCCGGCGAGCTGGAGCATCGCGGCGAGCACCGAGGCGACCAGGCTGGCAAGGGCTGCCGACATCATTGCGGTGACGAGCAGGACGACCGGCAGCGCGAAAGCGGCAGCTTGCGCGATCAAGCGCAGACGCTCGGAGTGCTTGCGCGCGATCCGGTAGCCCATTTCCTTGAGCAGATAGTTCTCCTCCGTGTGCGGCCATTCCACCGATCGCACGCGTCCCCCCGCGAGGCCCGTCGCCGAGTGGGCGCTGGCGGGCAAACGCTGGGCATCGTTGTGCCGCCAGGTTGCGATTTTCCATCCCCACCCAGCGATTGTCGCCGCGACCGCAAAGCCTGCCCATGATGGGTCCCACCGGCCGAGACATGCGAGCAGAGCGTTAAGCAAAACGAGCCCGGTCATCAGCGCAAAGATCAGATAGGCCGGCAGCGTGAACGGGCTGTGCCACTCGGCGACGGGCTTGAGGGAGGCGTAGATCATGCCGGTGGCCGACACGGTGAGCGCGGCGAGGATCGCAGCCGATACGCCCGCGACCGCGACCCAGCCGTCGGTGCGGCCAAGGAGAACCCAGCCGGCCGCGAGTAGCCCGGCGGGCAGATAGGTGGCAACCGCGGCGATTGCCTCGCGCGACAGCCACGAGGTCCGCCACTGCGAGAAGGCCCGCCACGCCCGCTCGGGGCGGCCAAGGTGGGCCGCCGACGACAGCAGCCCGCCCGTGATGAGCGCCATCGCAAGGCCCAATCCCGCCAGCCCGAGCGTGACGTCGGGCGGCACCATGCCGGCTGCCGCGAGCAGGCCGAGCAGGGCGAGCAGGCCATAGCCTGCGCCGGTGGCGGTCGTGAAGAAGATGACGGAGTAGGCAGGACGCATGGGATCAGCGCGAGAGCATGCGGTCAACCCAGCCGAGGAAGCCGCCGTCCGCCGGCGCCGGTTCGAGGGCCGCAGGTGCCTGAGAAACGCCGCGCGGGGAACGCGGCGGCAGATACTTGTTGGTCGGCCGGTAGCCGAGCTCCGGCATCAGGTCCACACCGCCGCGATCGACAGCCAGCTTGGACACCGGCGAAGCGGGGTCGCCGAGATCGCCGAAGTGCCTAGCGCCGGTCGGACAAGCGGCGACGCACGCGGGAACCCGGTCCTCCTCCGGCAGGTTGGCATTGTAAATCCGATCTATGCACAGGGTGCACTTCTTCATGACGCCGACATCGGTATCGAACTCGCGCGCCCCATAGGGGCACGCCCAGGAGCAGAGCTTGCAGCCGATGCACTTGTCCTCGTCGACGAGCACAATGCCGTCAGAGGCGCGCTTGTAGGAAGCTCCCGTCGGACAAACGGTGACGCAGGCGGGCTCCGCGCAGTGGAGGCAGGATCGCGGGAAGTGGACGGTGCGGCCCACCGTGTCCGTAACATGCTCGAAGGTGTGGACGCGATTGAACCACACGCCGTCGGCGCCGCCGCCGTAAGGCTTGATGTCGGTTAGCGGCGCCATGTGCCCGCCCGCATTCCATTCCTTGCACGAGGTCACGCAGGCCTGGCAGCCGACGCAGGTGTCCAGATCGATGACGAGCCCAAGGCTCTTCTCGGTGCGATCGGGAACGGTTGTCATTGCTGCGCCCTCCGGGGGCGGAACTCGGTACCGAAGGCAAGCCGCTCGGGCGGTGCCGCCAAATGGGTCGGCGGCTTCAGCGGCGGCAGCCGCGGTTCGGTTGTGCCCCATTCGCCCGGAGCGCACTTGACGATGCGCACACGCAGATCGAACCACGATGCCTGCCCGGTCACAGGGTCGGAGTTGGAGGGGCGGTGGCCGTGCTCATCGGATGGCAGCAGATCCCTGATCAGGTGGTTGATCAGGAAGGCGCGATTGAACTCCGCCGCATCGTGCGCAAGGCCCCACGCGCCCTCCCGCTTGCCGATCGCATTCCAGGTCCACACGGTGTCGGCATTGACGCCATCGACGAGCCGAACCTGGCCCTTGACCCTGCCGGTGGCGCTCTCGATCCACACCCAGTCGTCGTCGGCAATGCCGAGCTTTGCCGCCGTCGCGCGGTGCAGGAAAAGGCGGTTCTGGCTGGTGATCTGGCGCAGCCACGCGTTCTGCGAGCCCCAAGAGTGGTACATGTGCATTGGGCGCTGCGTTAGCGCGTGCAGCGGGAAACGCACGGGGTCGGTCGCCGTCTCTTCGAAGGGCGCGTACCAGAACGGCAGCGGGTCACAGTAACGCTCGATGCGCGCGCGAAGGGACGGGGGCGGCTGCAGCCGGCCGTGTCCGCGGGCGGCGAGACGGAAGCGCTGCAGCGGCTCGCTGTAGAGCTGGAACACCACCGGCTCTGGACTGGCAAGGAACCCGGCCTCGACGGCGAAGTCGAGATAGGCGCGATTGGCCATCCGGTAATAGCGCTGGTCCTCAGCAAGTTGGTGACGCCAGAAGCAGCCGTTTTCGATGTAGCGGTCGAGCTGGCTCGGATTGACCTCGCCTTTGGCGATCTTGGTGCCATCCCGCCCGCGCCAACCCGCCAGCGGTCCGACACCCGGCGTGCGCTCGTGGTTGACGATGTAGTCCGCGTAGTCGCGATACTTGGGGCTGCCGTCCTCGTTGACGAAGCCGGGCAGCTTTAGCCGCGCGCCAAGCTCGATCAGCACCGACTGGAACGGCCTGACATCACGATCAGGATCGACCACGGGATAGCGGATGGCGTCGGCCGGACCGTCGGCATCGCTGATCGGCCGGTCGAGCAGGCTGATGCAGTCGTACCGCTCGAGATAGGTCGTGTCCGGGAGCACGAGGTCGGCGTAGGCGACCGTCTCCGAGTAATAGGCGTCGGAGTAGATGATGAAGGGGATGCGATAATCGCCGCTCTCGTTGGTGTCCGCCAGCATGGCGATAGTCTCGCCCGTGTTCATCGACGAGTTCCAGGCCATGTTGGCCATGTACATCATCAGCGTGTCGATGGGGTAGGGGTCGCCGGCCCACGCATTCCGGATCACGGTGTGCATGAGCCCGTGCGCGGCGAGCGGCGCCTCCCATGAGTAGGCCTTGTCGATGCGGATCGGGCAGCCGGCGGCATCGACGAGAAGGTCCTCGGGCCCGGCAACGTAGCCCAAGGGACTCCCGTTGAGCGGCGTAAGCGGCCTTCCACCGTCCTTGCCCGCCGGCTTGGCGTCGGGCGGAGCGGGCTTCGGAAACGGCGGCCGGAAACGGAAGCCGCCGGGCACGTCGACGGTGCCGAGCAGCACCTGCAGTAGATGCAGCGCGCGACACGTGTGGAAGCCGTTGGAATGGGCCGAGATCCCGCGCATGGCGTGCATCGACACCGGACGCCCTTTCGTGCTCTCGTGCCGACGCCCGGCCCAGTCGGTCCAGGGCAGGGGGAGCTCGGTGGTCTCCCCGAAGGCGACGTGGGCGAGTTCGGCGGCAATTCTGCGGATGGTGCCGGCGGATACACCGCAACGCCGCGCCACCGCCTCCGGTTGGTAGCGCGCGTCGAGATAGCGCTCGGCGATGAGTTGGAACACCGGCACCGCACGGCGGCCCTCGACGTCGTAGCGGCCGCGCAGCGCCGGGTTCGTCCCCGTGGCGAGCGCGTCTGTGGGGGCGTTGGTGCGACGGTCCCAACATAGCGGGCGCCCCTCCTTGTCGCGCAGGAAGAGGCCATGGTCGGCGGCGCCCGGCTCCTCGATCACGAGCTGATGGGCGTTGGTGTAGCGGATGAGATATTCAAGATCGATGCGGCCGGCCTTGAGAAGCTCATGCACGATGGCGAGCACGAAGAGGCCGTCCGTCCCCGGCCGAATCGCCACCCACTCGTCGGCAATGGCGCTGTAGCCGGTCCGGCAGGGGTTGATCGCGACGAACTTGGCGCCCCGGGCCTTGATCCGCTTGAGCCCGATCTTGATCGGGTTGGAGGCATGATCCTCGGCAACCCCGAACAACATGAAGTAGCGCGTGTGCTCCCAGTCGGGCTCTCCGAACTCCCAGAACGAACCGCCAATGGTGTAAAGCCCGCCGGCCGCCATGTTGACGGAGCATAACCCGCCGTGGGCCGCGTAGTTGGGCGTACCAAAGCGGCTCGCCCACCAGCCGGTCAGCGCCTGCGACTGGTCGCGGCCCGTGAAAAAGGCAAGCTTCTTGGGATCCCTGGCACGGATGCAGGCAAGCCGCTCGGTTGCGATCGCCAGCGCCTCCTCCCATGAGATCTCACGGAACTCGCCCGAGCCGCGCGGACCGGTCCGCAGCAGCGGCGCTCTGAGGCGCGCCGGGCTGTAATGCTGCATGATGCCGGCGCTACCCTTGCCGCAGATGATGCCGCGGTTCACCGGGTGGTCCCTATTGCCGCTGATGTAGCGGATCCGGCCATGGCGGACGTGGACCTCGATCCCGCAGCGACAGGCACACATGTAGCAGGTTGTCTTGGCAATGCGGTCCGCAACCGCCGGGGAGGTCGTAACGCCGTCGCCTTCCGCGGGCGCGCGCGTGTCGGCCAGCGGACGTTGCGAGGGGGTCGAGTTGGCGCCGCGGGCTTCCTGCTGGCTGGGCGCCGCGACATCGCCCGGTCGCCCATCACGCTGTGGCGTGCCGGCTGGCGTCGTCGCGTATGCCTGGTTTGGTTTGACCACTGGTGGGCTGGTGGAGCGGGGTTGCAGCCAATTGTGAGGATGAGCCTAATCCGCCGCGCCTCGTTTAGCTATGTCCGCGATCGGGGCAGCTTGCAACGGCAGCTCGAGCCTCATTTTCACCACGCCCTTATGCTCGCCTGCCGCCGTTTGTACTTTTGTACTAGGTCCAATCGACATTCGGGATTCCCATCGGGAATCGGTTCTGATTCATTGCGGCTCGGATCAACTGATTCGGAGCGCAGCGCATGGCGAAGCGGTACGAGCTCAATGACCAGCAGTGGGCGCGTATCGAAGACATG
>DATLZB010000118.1:0-11606 GCA_035574175.1 Hyphomicrobiaceae bacterium | reverse complement strand
TAGTCGGGTCGATTCGCGTCACGCGCAAGCCGATTCCTGGCGCGGTGTGCATTGCGGGGATCGACCGGTTTCGCGCGCCCCTTGCCGCCCTTGAGCCGGCGGAATCGGCTAAGCGTTCCCGCCATGACCGAAACCGCCATGATCCTTTCCGACCGGCTCAAGTCGCAGGCTGCCGCGCCCGAGCCGCTCACCTTCCGCCAGCCGCCGTTCAACTTGGATGCCGAGCAGGCGCTGCTCGGCGCCATCCTGATCAACAACGAGGCGATGGACCGGGTGTCTGGTTTCCTCGCGCCCGAGCACTTCTATGATCCCTTGCATCAGCGCATCTACGAGGTGCTGGGCAAGCTGATCCAGGCCGGTAAGCAGGCCACCCCGATCACGCTGCGTACCTTCTTCGAGAACGCGGAGCCGATCGAGCCCGGCCTCACCGTGCCCCAGTATCTGGGGCGGCTCGCGGCCAACGCCACCACCATCATCAACGCCGCCGAGTACGGCCGCACCATTCACGACCTCGCCACCCGCCGCGCCTTGATCGTGATCGGCGAGGATATGGTCAATGCCGCCTACGATTCACCCGTCGATGATCCGCCGGAGAAGCAGATCGAGGAGGTCGAGAACCGGCTCTATGCGCTCGCCGAGAGCGGCAAGTACGGGCAGGGCTTCATCACCTTTGCCGGCGCGCTGACCCAAGCCATCGACATGGCCAACGCCGCCTATCAGCGCGATGGGCACCTTTCCGGGCTTGCCACCGGCTTCGTCGATCTCGACAACAAGATGGGTGGCCTCCAGCCCTCCGACCTCATCATCATTGCCGGTCGCCCATCCATGGGCAAGACGGCACTTGCCACCAACATCGCCTATCATGTCGCCAGGAACTACCGCACCGAGCGCCAGGAGGACGGCACGGAAAAAGTCGTCGACGGCGGCGTGGTCGGCTTCTTCTCCCTTGAAATGTCAGCCGAGCAGCTTGCCACCCGCATTCTCTCCGAGCAGTCGGCGATCCCTTCCGAGAAGATCCGGCGCGGCATGATTCTCGAGGACGAGTTCCGTCGTTTGGTGCAGGCCAGCCGCGAGCTGGCAAATTGTCCGCTGTTCATCGACCAGACCGGCGGCCTCACCATCGCTCAGCTCGCCGCCCGCGCCCGGCGTCTCAAGCGCCAACACGGCCTTGGACTGGTCGTCGTCGATTACCTGCAGCTGCTGGCCGGCGGCAAGCGCGCGGGCGAAGGCCGCGTACAGGAGGTGTCCGAAATCACCACCGGCTTGAAGGCCTTGGCCAAGGAACTGAATGTGCCGGTGATCGCGCTGTCGCAGCTCTCCCGAGCGGTGGAGGCGCGCGAGGACAAGCGCCCGCAACTCGCCGACCTGCGCGAGTCGGGCTCGATCGAGCAGGACGCCGATGTGGTGATGTTCGTGTTCCGAGAGGAGTATTATGTGGAGCGGCGCAAGCCGGCCGAAGGCACTTCCGAATTTTCCGCCTGGCTTGCCGACATGGAGCGCACGCACGGCAAGGCGGAGGTCATCATCGGCAAGCAGCGGCACGGGCCGGTCGGCACGGTAACGCTGTCGTTCGAGGCGAACTTCACGCGGTTTGGCAATCTGGCGCGCGACTACCAGGCGCCGCGCTAGCGTAGGTCGAGGCCATGAGCGAGGCGAGCGAGTATGGCGGCGCGGTTTATGGCCAAAGGGTCCCGGTCAATGCCCGCGCCGTGCTCCTCATTGATCTCGACGCGCTGCGCGACAACTGGGCAACACTGAACCGGGCCACCGGCCGGGCGGAGTGCGCCGGCGTGGTCAAGGCCGACGCCTACGGTCTGGGGCTTGAACCGGTCGCCCGCGCCCTCACCGAGGAGGGCTGCCGCACCTTCTTCGTTGCCACCCTAGAGGAGGGCCGTCGCACCCGGGAAGTGCAGCCGGGCGCCACCATCTACGTGCTTGACGGCCTTTTGCCCGGCGCCGAAGCCCACTACTCGGGTTTTGACTTGCGCCCGGTGCTGAGCAGCCTCACCGAGATCGAGGACTGGGCCGCTTACTGCCGCAGCCTCGGCCGTCCGCTTCCTGCAGCGGTGCATATCGACACCGGCATCAACCGCCTTGGCTTGCCGGCCACGGAGGTCGCCCACCTCGCCCGCGATCCCTCGTTGTTTCAGCATTTCGCGCTGTGCCTGGTGGTCAGCCACTTGGCCTGCGCAGACGAGCCTGACAACCCGATGAACGCGCGCCAGCGCGCCACCTTCGACCGGCTGCGCGCCCTGCTGCCGCCGGCGCCGGCGAGCCTCGCCAACTCAGGCGGCGTCTTTTTGAGCCCGGACTATCACTACGATTTGGTGCGACCCGGCATCGCCCTTTATGGGGGGAGAGCGCACATCGGCCGCCCCAACCCCATGCGGGCCGTGGTCACATTGCTGGCCAGGGTGCTGCAGGTGCGCGAGGTGGACGTCGGCGAAACGGTGGGATACGGGGGCACCTGGCGCGTCGACCGTCCCTCGCGCATCGCTACCATCGCCGTCGGCTACGCCGACGGCTTCCTGCGCGCCTTGAGCGGACCCACGGGCACTCCGGGCCCGGTCGGCTTCATCGGGCCGCATCCGGTGCCCGTCGTCGGCAGGGTGTCCATGGATCTCATCTCGGTCGACGTGACGGACGTTCCGCGGGCGCTTGCCCAACGCGGTGCCTGGGTCGAGGTAATGGGCAAGCGCGTGACGGTCGATGACCTCACCGATAAGGCCGGTACCATCGGCTACGAGCTTCTGTCGCGCCTAAGTCCGCGCGTGCATCGCATCTACCTGGGGAGATGAGCGCATGGCGCGAGCCCAGCGCACGAGCTTTGTGTGCCAAAACTGCGGGACGGTCGCCGCGCGCTGGGCGGGCAAATGCTCCGGGTGCGGAGAATGGAACACCCTCATCGAGGAACGGGAGGCGGTGGTGCCAGGTGCCGGCGTCGCCCGCAGCAGCAAGGGCCGCGTGGTGGCGCTCGAGACGCTTGCCGGTGCGCACGATGAGCTGCCGCGGCTTCGCACCGGTATCGCCGAGCTCGACCGCGTGACCGGCGGCGGCATCGTGCCGGGCTCCGCCCTGCTGTTCGCCGGAGAGCCCGGCATCGGCAAATCGACGCTGCTTCTTCAGCTCTCCGCCGAGATGGCACGCCGCGGCCGGTCAGCCGTCTACTTCTCGGGCGAAGAAGCGGCCGCCCAGATTCGGCTCAGAGCCGAGCGCCTCGGCCTGTCCTCGGCCCCGGTCGGCTTTGCCGCCGAGACCAATCTTGCCGACATCCTTGCCACACTCGAAAGCGGCCGGCGCCCCGACCTGGTGGTCATCGATTCGGTGCAAACGCTGTGGGCCGAGGCACTCGAGGCAGCACCCGGCACGGTAAGCCAAGTGCGGGCGGCGAGCCAGGCGCTCATCCGCTTCGCCAAGCAATCGGGCAGCGCGCTGCTGCTCGTCGGCCACGTCACCAAGGACGGCCAGATCGCCGGGCCCAAGGTGATCGAGCACATGGTTGATACCGTGCTCTACTTCGAGGGCGACCGCGGCCACCCCTATCGCATTCTGCGCGCCGTCAAGAACCGCTTCGGCGCCACCGACGAGATCGGCGTGTTCGACATGGCAGGCGATGGCCTAAGGGAGGTGGCCAATCCTTCCGAGCTCTTTCTCGGCGATCGCACCGGGGAATGCCCGGGCGCGGCGGTATTCGCCGGCATTGAGGGCACGCGGCCGCTGCTGGTCGAGTTTCAAGCGCTGGTTGCAGCGAGTGCGCTTGGCACACCTCGCCGCGCCGTCGTCGGCTGGGACGGCAACCGGCTGTCGATGCTGCTCGCCGTGCTGGAGGCCCGCTGCGGCGTGAGCTTCGCCCAGCACGATGTGTTCCTGAACGTGGCCGGTGGCCTGCGCATCGCCGAGCCGGCGGCCGACCTCGCAGCCGCCGCGGCATTGCTGTCGTCGCTCTCGGCCGTCGCCCTGCCACCTCGCCAGATCTATTTCGGCGAGATCAGCCTATCGGGCGCGGTGAGGCCCGCCGCCCACACCATGGCGCGATTGAAGGAGGGCCGCAAACTCGGTTTTGAGCATGCCGTCGTGCCGGCGGCGGGGGAGCTGGACGGAGCCGTAGCGGGCCTCGAACTGGAGCGTATCGCTCACCTCAAACAGCTTGCGGACCGCCTGCTGCCATGCCAGTGAACAAGAGGGGATTTCGAAACAGTCTGGGGTTGGCAAGTCGAAGTCTTCAGGGACCGTCGTGCCATGATATTCGGGCAGTTCACCTATCTCGACGCTGCGCTCGTCGGGGTTGCGCTCCTGTCGGGCCTTCTCGCCATGAACCGTGGCCTGTCGCGCGAATTGCTCTCGATCTTGTCTTGGATCCTCGGTCCCCTGGCGGGCCTCTACGTGTGGTTCCACCAAGCCTCGCTGGCCGCCGACATGGCGCCGCAGGTCGGCATGCCCCCCGTCGTCGGGCAGGCCGGTCTGGCGGCGATCGTCGGGCTCATCGTGCTCGTCGTTCTCCATCTCATCACCATGCACATTTCCGACTCGATCCAGGACAGCCGCGTCGGGCTCATCGACCGCGTGCTCGGCTTTCTGTTCGGTATCGGCCGCGGCTTCGTGCTGATCCTTATCCTCTTCATGGGCTATCAGAAATTCGTGCCCGAGAAGGACCAGCACGTGATCGTCACCAAGGCCCAGTCTCGGCCCATGTTGGAGAGCTCAGGCCGTTCCCTGGAGACGACGCTCACCTGGTTCTACGACCGCCTGCTCAACCGTGGTTCCGGCGACCAGCAGCCCCAGCAGCAGGGTTAGTGGCCGGCGACGTGCTGCGTGAATAGGTTGCAGGGACATGCACGGCTTCCCGGCAACCGCCCCTGTTGCATGTCGCGCGCCATCATATATGTGTCATGCGGCATGGGGGTCGGCGTGCGGCGGAGCCGACTCGGGTTAAGGGTCCGGCTGGGTTCAAAAGCGGCGGTCGGGGCGCAAGCGGGAGGCGCAGATGGATGAGTGTCGTGGGGCTCAATGGGCGCCGCCGGACGGCGCCACGCGCTATGGCGATGACCGCTTGCGCGAGGAATGCGGCGTATTCGGTATTCTGGGCCACCCGGACGCGGCGGCGATCACCGCGCTGGGTTTGCATGCGCTTCAGCACCGCGGCCAGGAGGCAGCTGGCATTGTCACCTTCGATGGCGAGCATTTTCATTCCGAGCGGCGGCTAGGTCTCGTTGGCGACAGCTTCAACCAGGCCCAGGTCATTCACCGCCTCGCAGGACATATGGCCGTCGGCCACGTGCGCTATTCGACCACTGGCGACACCATTCTGCGCAACGTGCAGCCGCTGTTTGCCGACCTCGATACCGGCGGCTTCGCCGTGGCCCACAACGGCAACCTGACCAATGCGCTCACTCTGCGGCGGGAGCTCGTCAAGTCCGGCGCCATTTGCCAGTCCACCTCCGACACCGAGGTCATTCTCCACCTCATCTCGCGCTCGCAGAAGCGGCGCATCGTGGAACGGCTGATCGAGGCGCTGCGCCAGCTTGAGGGCTCCTACGCCTTTGTGTGCCTGACCAACGACATGCTGATCGGCGCCCGCGACCCGGTTGGCATCCGCCCACTCGTTGTCGGCCGCCTGGGCTCCTGCTTCGTTCTGGCCTCCGAGACCTGCGCGCTCGACATCGTCGGCGCCGAGTTCCTGCGCGAGGTGGAGAACGGCGAGGTGGTGGTCATCACCGCCGAGCACGGGCTGGAGAGCCATCGCCCCTTCCCGCTGCGCCCGGCCCGCCCTTGCATCTTCGAGTACATCTATTTCGCCAGGCCGGACTCCATCGTAGGCGGCCGCAACGTCTACGAGGTGAGGAAGGCGATGGGAGCCGAACTGGCGCGTGAGGCCCCGGCCGCTGTCGATGTGGTCGTTCCGATCCCCGATTCGGGCGTTCCCGCCGCCATCGGCTTCGCGCAGGCATCCGCCCTGCCCTACGAACTCGGCATCATCCGCAACCACTACGTCGGACGGACATTCATCGAGCCCGAGCAGCAGATCCGCCAGCTCGGCGTCAAGCTCAAGCACTCGGCCAATCGGGCGGTGATCCGTGGACAGCGGATCGCACTGATCGACGACAGCGTGGTGCGCGGCACGACTTCGAAGAAGATCGTGGCGATGATGTACGAGGCGGGAGCGCGCGAAGTTCACATGCGCATCGCCAGCCCGCAAATCAAATACGGCGACTATTACGGCATCGACACCCCGCTGCGGGAAGATCTGCTGGCGGCGAAGATGAGCTTGGACGAGATGCGGGCCTTCATGGGCGCTACCAGTCTCGCTTTCCTGTCGGTGGACGGCCTCTACCGCGCCATGGGCTTTGAGAAGCGCGATGAGCTGAGCCCGCAGTTCTCCGATCACTGCTTCACCGGGGATTACCCGACGGAGCTGACCGATCTGAACGGCGGCCCCAGCCCGCGCCAGCTCTCGCTGCTCACGGAGGCGAGCTGAGGCATTGGCATAAGCATTAGGCGGTAGTCGTTTCCGCCATGCTTCCGCGCCATTCCGCCGCTATTGCTCCCGCCCTTCGAGCGCATGGAATGGCCAAAGTCGTATTCACACCGAATCTTGCCCGGCACGTGCCCTCAGCCACTGTCGAGGTCCACGGCGCGACGCTTCGCGAGGTACTCGATGCGGCCTTCGCAGGCAACGAGCAGATGCGCCGCTACGTGCTCGACGATCAGGGTGCGCTCCGCAAGCACATGACGGTGTTCATCGGCGCGGCCCGCGTGCGCGACCGCGTCCATCTCTCCGATGCCATTGCCGAGGATGCTACCGTTTATGTGCTGCAGGCCCTCTCCGGCGGCTGATTGGATTGTCTCAATGGGAAAGGATTGCAGCGCATGAGCGACCGGATCCTGGTGGCGACCCGCAAGGGTCTGTTCACGTTGGAACGCAAGAGCCGCGAATGGGCCGTCGCCCAGGTCGATTTCCTCGGCGACAACGTCTCGGCCGTGCTCGCCGACGCCCGCGACGGCAGCCTTTATGCGGGGCTGGAGCACGGCCACTTCGGCGTTAAGCTGCACCGCTCGGAGGGGGCCGGCAAACCCTGGCAGGAATGCGCGGCGCCGGCCTACCCCAAGCAGCCGGAGGGTGAGACCGATACCGACGGCATGGGCAAGCCGATCCCCTGGAACACGGTCAAGCTGTGGACGCTCGAGGCAGGCGGGGCTGACGAGCCGGGCCTGCTGTGGTGCGGCACGATCCCGGGCGGTCTGTTCCGCTCTATCGACAAAGGCGCAAGCTGGGAGCTCGTGCGCACGCTGTGGGACCATCCCAAGCGCAAGGAATGGTTCGGCGGCGGCGCCGACCTTCCGGGCATTCATTCCATCTGCGTCGACCCTCGCGCTAGTCGCACGGTGCGCATTGCCGTCTCCTGCGGTGGCGTCTGGGTGACCAAGGATGGCGGCGCCTCCTGGGCCTGCTGTGCCGAAGGTATGTGGGCCGCCTACATGCCGCCCGAGCGGCGGAACGATCCCAACATCCAGGACGTGCATCGTCTGGCGCAGTGCCGCCAGAGCCCGGATCGCCTTTGGGTGCAGCACCACAATGGCATCTTCCATTCCAGAGACGGCGCCTTGAGCTGGCAGGAGGCGGGGGGCGTCGAGCCTTCCAACTTCGGGTTTGCCGTCGCGGTTCACCCGCAGAACCCGGACGTCGCTTGGTTCGTCCCCGCCATCAAGGACGAGCAGCGCGTCCCGGTCGGAGGCGCGTTGGTGGTGACCAGGACGCGGGACGGCGGCAGGACATTCGAGGCGTTGCGCAACGGCCTGCCGCAGCGACACGCTTATGATCTCGTCTACCGCCACGGGCTCGATGTCGACGCCACGGGCGATCGATTGGTCATCGGCAGCACCACCGGCGGCTTGTGGGTGTCGGACGATCAAGGCCAGAGCTGGGGAGCTGTAGCAGCCCGCTTCCCACCCATTCACTACGTGAGGTTCGTGCCCTGAAGCGGCGCGTCCGGCCAATTGCGGGTTGTTGCTTGACGGCACACCGCCTTATGTTGCCCAAACGGGATGACCGGCCCGCGATCACCGCATTCGGCAAGCAGGAGCCTCAGGCGATGAGGATTGGGGCAACACTGGCCATCGCTGTGACGGCGGCGTTCGCCGCCGGCGACGCTGGCGCGAGCTCCGCCATCAACACGGCGGGCGCTGCGGGCGCCTATCACACGAGCTTCTGCCCGGCGATCGTCGAGCGCCTCGCCGCGGCCAGGTTTGATTACGCCTGCGTCACCTCGGCGGGTTCGGCCGAGAACATGCGCCGCGTTGCCCGCAACCCGCAGGAGCTTGGTTACGCACAGGCGGACGTGTTTGCGCTCGAGAACGCAGCGCTCGGCGGTTCGGAAGCCTTCATCAAGATCAGGGTCGACGACATCCGCGAATGCCTGTTCGCGTTGACCCGCAATCCCGACATTCAGAACTGGGGCGAGATCGCCGTATTCGCAAGCAAACTGAAATTTTTCCTGCCGCCCCAGGGTTCGGGCAGCGCCGGTACCTTTCGCTTTCTGCAGCGCATCGATGCCGACGGCCTCGGGCGGGCAGGCTCCGTCCACTACGCCAACAGTACCGAGGAGGCCATACGCTTGGCGCTCAGCGCCGACGACGGCGTTTCCCTGTTCGTGCAGTTCCCCGACCCCGACAATGAGCGCTTCAGGCTGATCGAAGAGCTGGGCGGCCGTGTGGTTGCGGTGATCGACCGCAACATTTTGCGCCAGCACGTAGATGGCCAGAAGATTTACTTCGCGCAGGAGACCCAGGTCACCAGAGCCGGCTGGCTCAAGTCCGCGCGTAAGGTCGTGACCGCCTGCACCCCGCTCGTTCTGTTCACCGGCGCCAGCGAACGCATTGGCGAGGAGAAGGCGCGACTCGACCATCGCGACATGATCGCCACGCTGCGCGCGCTCAGGCCCGAAGAAACCATGGCGCAGCCTGCCATCCTCACCCGCATGTGGCGGCGCGCCAAAGAGATTTCCGCTTCGAGCGTAAATCGGCTTATGCAGCTGACCGACGAGGCCCGCAGTCGGGCGCGGCCGCTGTTCGACAAGGCAAGGGATGCAACCGGCAAGGCCTACGAGAAGGCGAAGGAGGGTCTCCGGGACCTCCGTGACATGACCGAAGGCGGCGGCTCCCCCGGGCCAAAGCAATGAAGTAGTGGAGAGACTTTGCACCGTGTCGGAGAAACGACTCGCCGGCCGCATCGCCCTTATCACCGGTGCCTCGCGCGGCATCGGCAGGGCGGTGGCCTTGGCGCTCGCCCGTGAGGGCGCGCACGTGGTCATCCTTGCGCGTACCGTGGGTGCGCTCGAAGAACTCGACGACGAAGTGCGCGCGGGCGGGGGCACCGCAACGCTGGTCGAACTGGATCTCACACGCGGGGAGAAGGTCGATGCGTTGGGACCAAGCCTCTACCAGCGCTGGGACAGGCTCGACATCCTGGTCGGCAACGCCGGCGTGCTCGGCCCCATCTCTCCGCTCGCCCACGTCACCAGCGATGCTTGGCAAAGCGTGCTCGAGGTCAATCTGACGGCGAACTGGCGCCTGATTCGGACCTGCGATCCGTTGCTGCGCCGCTCAAATGCCGGCCGTGCCATCTTCGTCGGCTCCGGCGCGGCAGCCGAAGCAGGCGCCTATTGGGGGCCTTACGCGACCTCGAAGGCGGGTCTTGAAACATTAGTCAAGACGTACGCCCGAGAAATCGAGAACACGTCGGTGCGCGCCAACCTCGTCGATCCCGGGCCGGTTCGCACGACCATGCGCGCAAAGGCCTTTCCGGGCGAGGACCCGCACACGCTGCCGACCCCGGAAGACGTGGCGCCGATGTTCGTCGATCTCGCTCTTCCCTCGCTTACCGCCAATGGCCAGGTGTTCCACTTTCGCCGCCGCACGTAACGGACCAGCGGTCAGAATTCGATGACCATGCCGTCGTAGGCGGGCTCCACGTTGGCGGGGAGCTCGCGCTTGAGCGTTTCGTAGTCGAGATCGATGTGGAGGTGGGTGAGGATTGCTCGCTTCGGCTTGAGCCTTCCGATCCACTCGAGCGCCTGGCCGACCGTGAAATGGCTCGGGTGCGGCGTGTACCTGAGTGCATCGACGATCCATACATCGAGGCCAAGGAGCATCGCCGCCGAGCTCTCCGACAGTCCGCTCACGTCCGGCGAATAGGCAAGATTGCCGATACGGAAACCAAGCGATGAAATTTCGCCGTGTTCCTGCACGATGGGCAGGAAATCGATGAATCCCTTCTCACCCTCCACCCGCACCGGATCGGGCGGGCGGATTTCGTTGGCGATCAGGATCGGGGGATAGCTGCTCCCCGGACGCGAGGAAAAGCAGTAGCCGAACCGCGTCAACATGCTGTCGCGGGTCGGTGCATCGAACCACACGTTGACGCGCCGCTTCATGGCGTAGGCGACCATCCGGAGATCGTCGATGCCGTGCGTGTGATCGGCGTGATCGTGCGTGTAGACAACGCCGTCGATGCGGCCCACGCCAACCTCGAGCAGCTGTTCGCGCAAATCGGGCCCGGTGTCGATCAGCGCGGTCACCCGATGGCCGGCCTCGCGGCGCTGCACGAGCGCGGTCGCACGCCGCCGCCGGTTTCGCGGGTTGCGCGGATCACAGCTTCCCCAATCGTTGCCGACCCGGGGAACGCCTGCCGAGGAGCCGCATCCGAGGATGGTGAAGCGATAGCTCACGGGCTCGGCCTCGCCAGTGCCGCGCGCGGCACCTTGGTGAAGAGGCGGCCGAAGTTGTCGGTCGTGACGGCGGCAAGTTCCTTTGGGGCAATGCCCTTGACGTTTGCAAGCACCGCCGCCGTGTGCACCACGAACGCCGGCTCGTTGGTCTTTCCGCGGTGCGGCTCGGGTGCAAGGTAGGGTGCATCGGTCTCGACCAGCATTCGTTCGAGCGGCACCGCTTTGGCCACAGCCCTGAGCGCGTCCGATTTCTTGAACGTGACGACGCCGGAAAACGATACGTAAAGACCGAGCGTCACAGCGCGCCGGGCCAGCTCCTCCCCGCCGGTAAAGCAGTGCAGGATGGCCGGGAACGGCCCCTTGGCGTGCTCCTCCTCGAGGATACGAGCGGTATCGGCGTCGGCGTCGCGGCTGTGGATCTCGAGCGGCAAGCCTGTTTCGCGCGCTGCCGCGATGTGGCGCCGGAAGCCCTCCGCCTGCGCCTCGGGCGGACTGCGCGTGTAGTGATAGTCTAGTCCGGCCTCGCCGATGGCCACGATCTTGGGATGCCCGGCAAGGCGCACGATTTCTTGCAGCGGAATATCGAGCTCCTCGTGCGCATAGTGGGGATGGGTTCCAACCGAGCAGTACACGTCCTCGTGCGCCGCGGCGATGGCGAGGAGGTCCGCCAGCCGGCGGATGCGGGTGGAGATGGTGACGAACGCCCCGACCCCGGCCGCACGGGCGCGTTCCAGAACGGCGTCTAAGTCCGCGAACTGCGGAAAGTTGAGATGGCAGTGATGGTCGACCAGCATCAGGCCTTGTCCTCGGAACCGACGTAGCGCGGAAACACGCCGGTCGGTGCCGGCACCACCGTGCCGGGCACGAGCCGGCCCGCCGGCC
>DATLZB010000117.1:0-18088 GCA_035574175.1 Hyphomicrobiaceae bacterium | reverse complement strand
AGCCGGGCGGCAGGATCGTCGTTACCGCCCGCCATTTCGAGGATCCTCTACGCATCGAGATCGCGGTGCGCGACAACGGGCCCGGCCTCACCGCGGAGATCGCCGATCGACTGTTCGCGCCGCTTACCACCTCCAAGCGGGAAGGTCTGGGTCTGGGGCTTTCCATCAGCGCAGCGATCGTCGAGGCTCATGGCGGAAGGGTATGGTTGCACTCCCATCGGCCGGGCGCCACGGAGTTTCGCTTCTCCCTGCCACTCGGCCCAAAGGAGGTCCACTGAGCATGCCCACGCCGACCGTGTTCGTGATCGACGACCAGGAGGCCGTTCGCCATGCGCTCGGCGAAATGCTCACGCTGTTTGGCTTTTCGGTCAAGACATTCGAGACCGCTGATTTGTTTTTGAAACAGCTCGAGCCGGGGCGCACGGGCTGCGTCGTCGCCGACGTCCGCATGCCGGGTACCGACGGCATCGCGCTCACCCGCGAGCTCGTCCGCCGCGGCGCCACTCTTCCCGTCATCCTCATCTCGGGCCACGCCGACGTGCCGATGGCGGTTGCCGCCATAAAGGCGGGTGCGGAGGATTTTATCGAGAAGCCGGTCGACGACATGCAGTTGGTGGCGGCCATCAACCGCGGGCTCGCGCGCGCGTTCGAGCGCCTCGACACGCAGCGCTCGCTCGAGTCGCTCAATTCGAGCTTTGCCCGGCTAACGGCGCGCGAGGTGGAAATCTTCGATCTCGTGGTGCAGGGCTTTACCAGCCAGGCTATCGCCGCCAAGCTGGAGCTCAGTCCACGGACGGTCGAGAGCTATCGAGCGCAGGTGATGGAGAAGATGAAGGCGGAGAGCATAGCCGTGCTGGTCCGTCAGGCCGTCCGTCTCGGCCGCATTACCCCGTAAAAATACCACCCGATCCGTGCGGATAGACCGCGTAGTTTGCTTCGCTACAGTTTTGCGCAGGTGAGCACGCGCTCGCCTCGCGCTTGCCCGGTTGATCGCGGCGGCAGCCGCTCATCCGCAAGCCGGCGCGCTGCTGATGAAGATCGGAGCATCGCGTGAACCACTTGCGGACCGCCGGCAAATGGGCGCGCACGGCGCCTGGCGAACCGCACATGTCGCGCGGGCTGCCGGCGATCGCCGCAAGTCTGGTGGTAGCGCCCGTTGTGGTCCTCGCTTGGCTGCTCCCACCGGCTTTGGTCCTGCCCGCTTCGAGCCTTGTGCTGCTGATGGGTGCGGCGATCGCCGCGCTCGCCGCCTGGCTTGGTCGAATCGAGCTTGGTGCTTCGCGCATAACGCTCTGGGATTTGGCGGGCGCGTTTGCCTTCATCGGATTTGCCGCGGGCGCGCTCAGCGAGCCGATGCACGCGGCGCAACTGCTTGGGGTCGCACCACCGAACCCGTAGGGTCTAGCAACCACCAGGCCGGGCCCCTCTGGCAGCCCTCGCGGGCTGCGATGTCGGACTGGACATCAAACGGAGTGGCCAATGAGCCCGTCGTTGTACGGCGCGCACTGCGCTCGCCAGTCCCTCAACCGATCAATTGGCCGAGCGATCCGCATCCAGGACAGGGAGGCGTCCACATGATGGTTGCGCTTCAGTTCGCCGCGGGTTTCGTCCTCCTGCTGTTCGGGGCCGAATATCTGGTGCGCGGTGCGGTCTCGCTCGCCCGCCGGCTCAAGGTCACGCCGATGATTATCGGCATGACCATCGTCGCTTATGGAACGACGTCGCCTGAGCTGGTGGTGAGCTTGCAGGCCGCCGTGGACGGCCTGCCCGGCATCTCCGTCGGCAACGTCGTCGGCTCCAACATTGCCAATATCCTGCTCATCCTCGGGGCCTCGGCGCTCATCTATCCGATCGTCACCAACGGCCGCGCTCTCTATCGCGACGCCGCCATGATGATGGGTTCGGCGCTGCTGTTCACGGCGCTCGCCTACTCCGGCCGCATCGAGCGCTGGCAGGGCATGCTCATGGTAGCAATTTTGATCGCGTTCTCGATCTATGCCTTCTCGGTGGAGCGTCGAAAGGGCAAGGCTGCCGAGCTTTCGGAGGACCTTGCGCAGGAGTTCAAGGAGGCCCCGCAGGCGACCTGGCTTGCCGTGCTGAGCGTGGTCGGCGGCGTGGTCGCGGTGGTTGCAGGCGCGCGGCTTTTGGTCTCTGCCGCCGTTGCGACGGCGACGGCGCTTGGCGTCGGCGAAGAGGTGATCGGTCTTACCATCGTCGCGGTCGGCACATCGCTGCCGGAACTCGCAACCGCAGTGGTCGCCGCCTTCCGCCGGCACTCCGAGGTGGCCGTCGGTAACATCATGGGAGCGGGGATGTACAATCTCCTCGCCATCATGGGCCTGGTGGGTTCGGTGACGCCCGTCGATGTGCCGCGGCAGATCCTGGTATTCGATCTCTGGTGCATGCTGGCGGTCACCGCCATGCTGCTCATGTTCTTGCTGCTGCGCGGCGGCTTGAGCCGGCCGGTGGGTGCGCTGTTTCTTTCCGGGTTCGTCGCTTACACGGTACTGCAGTACTACGGGGTCGAGCGGGCGTTTGCGGGAAGGCCGGCCTTCACCGGTCCGGCGGATGCACAGGCGGGCACCGCGGCCACCGCCCAAGATGGCGGACCTCGCACCGAACGAATCGGCCCATGAGCCGTTCTCCGGCCCGCGGAGTCGCCGCGTCCAACCGCACTGATCGTGGCGCGGCGATCGAGACGTCAACCGATGACAGCCGCTGGGTGCCAAGCTGCCCTGCGCCACGTCGGAGCGGGCCTGTCGGGCGCCGAGTCGGCGGCAACTCTTGCTGGCAGCACTGAACGTTGGGGACGTCGTCGTGAACATTCATGAGAAGGCGACCGCCCTCGACCCGTCGGGCGAGGGGTCGAGCCGAATTGCGACAGCATATCGGGAACCGGCCAATACCATCGTCGCTGCGCTCGGCTCCGACAGCGCACGCGGCCTAACCTCGGCGGAGGCGCGCGCGCGTCTTGCCAAGTACGGGCCGAACCAGCTCAGGAGCGCGCCCGAAACTCCGTGGTGGCGCCGCCTGCTGGAGCAGTTCGAGAACCTCCTGGTCCTCATCCTGCTCGGCGCCGTCGTCATTTCCGTGATCGAATGGGCCCTGCAGGACCCGCGCGAAACGGCCTTGCCTTACGAGGCGATCGTGATCCTGGCGATCGTGATCCTCAACGCCATGCTCGGCTTCATTCAGGAGGCGCGGGCAGAGAAGTCGGTGCGCGCCCTCATGGCGCTCGCCGCGCCCGAGGCCGGCGTGGTGCGGGACGGAGAGCGCCAGCGCATCGCCACCCACGAAATCGTTCCTGGCGACATCCTGATCATCGAGGCTGGAGACAAGATCCCGGCCGACGCGCGGCTGATCGAGGAAGCAAACCTTTATACGGATGAGGCACCGCTTACCGGTGAAAGCGTGCCGGTGGCCAAGAGCGTGCGCCCCATCGACTCCAACGTCGGCATCGGTGACCGCCGCAACATGCTGTATTCGGGTACCGTCGCAACCTACGGCCGCGGCCGCGCTGTGGTTGTTGCCACCGGCATGGAGACCGAGGTCGGGCGCATCGCTGGGCTGCTTGAAACAGCCAAGAAGGAGGCGACCCCGCTCCAGCAGGAACTCGACCGCACAGGTAAGCGGCTCAGCGCAGTCATGCTCGGCATTTGCGCGCTGGTGTTCGCGACGGGCTTGATCAGCACTCCCGAACTCAACCTCAACGCGCTGCTCTCTCTGTTCCTGTTTGCCGTCGCCTTGGCCGTGGCGGCGATCCCGGAGGCGCTGCCGGCCATCGTCACCGTCGGGCTCAGCCTCGGTGTACGTCGCATGGCCGCCGCCAACGCCATCGTGCGCAAGCTCCCGGCGATCGAGACGCTCGGCGCTGCGACCGTCATCTGCTCCGACAAGACTGGCACGCTTACCCGCAACGAAATGACGGTGCGCGCCGTCTTCACCAGCGGCCGCCTGGTAGAGGTGAGCGGCAGCGGATACGTGCCCGAGGGCGAGTTCACCGTCCAAGGCAAAGACCTCTCGGCCGATGCGACACTTCGCGAGGCGGTGGCAATGACGCTCAAGGCAGCGGCGCTCGCCAACGACGCAACGCTCTCCAACAGCAATGGACGCTGGCAGATTCAGGGTGATCCCACCGAGGGCGCACTGGTGGTTGCGGCCCGCAAGCTGGGCATCACGCAAGCGGAACTCTCCGAGCTGCGGCGCATCGCCGAGATTCCGTTTACTTCCGAGCGCAAGCGTCACGCGACGCTGCATCTCGACCCGAACAATCGCGACCAACTCCAGGTTTTCGTGAAGGGAGCGCCCGAGATCCTGCTCGCCAGGTGCCATGCCGTGCGGGAGGACGGCAAGATCGTGCCCCTCACTGATGAGCGGCGGACTGAACTGGCGCGCCAAAACGATGCGCTCGCCGCCAAGGCGCTGCGCACGTTGGCGGTGGCGTGCCGGACAATTCCGGCGGGCGAACTGGGGCTCGACGCCGACGCGTTGACGGCCGGCGCCGAAATCGAGCTACCAGAGACGATAGAGGATAGCCTCGTGCTGCTCGGCCTCGTCGGCATGATCGATCCGCCGAGACCGGAAGCCAAAGCGGCCGTCGCCACGGCGAAGCGGGCCCACATTCGTCCCGTCATGGTCACCGGCGATCACCCGGCCACCGCTGAGGCGATCGCCCGCGAACTCGATATTCTGGAGCCCGGCGCGCGGGTGATGACCGGGCGCGAGTTGAGCGCCATGACCGACGCTGAGCTCGATTCCGTGGTGGAACAGGTACGCGTATTCGCACGCGTCGATCCCGAGCACAAACTGCGCATCGTCGGTTCGCTGCAGCGCCACGGGCACATCGTGGCAATGACTGGCGATGGGATCAACGACGCACCCGCGCTGAAGACCGCCAACATCGGCGTCGCCATGGGCATCACCGGCACGGACGTGTCCAAGGAAGCCGCCGACATGGTGCTGACGGACGATAACTTTGCCAGCATCGTGCGAGCGATCGAGGAGGGACGCGGCGTCTATGACAACATCCAGAAGTATCTGATCTACCTCTTGTCCACCAACTCCGGCGAGATGCTCACCATTTTCGCCGGCGTGATGTTCGCCAGCGTATTCGGACTGGTTTCGGCGGATCATGGGCTCTTTCTACCGCTGTTCGCCGTTCACCTGCTGTGGATCAACCTGATCACGGATGGGCCGCCGGCACTCGCTCTCGGCATCGATCCCAAGGATCGGGACGGAATGAAGCGCCGTCCCCGGCGGCGCGGCTCGGGCATCCTTCTGCCGGAGGACTGGATTCGCCTTGGATGCGTCGGGCTGCTGATGATGGTCGGTACGTTGGGGGTGCTCGATGCCTACTACCCCGGCGGTCTCTTCACGCTGTTCGCCGTGGAGAATGCGCCCAACGCGGTCGACGAGGCGCGCGCCCGTACCATGGCCTTCACCACCCTCATGCTGTTCCAGCTGTTCGACGTCTACAACTGCCGCTCGCGACGGCGCAGCGCCTTCGACGGCCTCCTGGAGAACAGGTGGCTGCCGGTCGCCATCGCGTTTTCGCTGGGCACGCACATCCTCGTCATTTACGTGCCCTTCTTGCAGACGGCGTTTCATACGGTGCCGCTGACCTTAACCGACTGGATGATTGCGACGGGTGTCGCCTCGACGCTGCTGTTCGGCATGGAGCTGGCCAAGGTCGTACTGCGGAGGGTCCGGCCGGAGCCTGACGCAGGTCCCGTCAGAAGGGTACCGCCGGCGGCTGCCGGATCGGCGCAAGGCAGATTGGCGTCGCGCGCCTGACCGCTACTGGAAGCAGGCCCATGTCCGTGGCACGCGACGGCGCAGCGCATTGCCACGCCGCTGCGCGTCGAATCGGCGCGTTACGGCCGTCGCCTGACGCGCTTCTAGGAGCGAAACCCCACGATGAGATGGGCGCGGTGGGACTGAGGCAGCGTCTCGCCCTCGGCCTTGACGGTCACCGTGTAGGTGCCGGCTTCGCTGATCAATTCGGGCGCGATCTCAGCCTCCAGTTCCTGCTTTGATATGTACTTCGTCGGCAGCTCGTAGGCGTTGAGGTTCAACAGGCTGCCGAACTCTCGTTTGAGCATGACCCGGTGGAAGGGCCAGATGCCCTCGCCGCGTACTTTGAGCGTGATGGGGCCGGCACCGGCCGTCACCGACTTGGGCTCGATGTCGAGGTCCATGGGAAGCGTCTGATAGGAATAGAAGGCGGGGATCGGGTTCTTGTAGCCGGTAAAGGCAATGTCGATCAGCTTGCCGTCCATCACCA
This sequence comes from Hyphomicrobiaceae bacterium, assembly GCA_035574175.1. Taxonomy (GTDB): domain Bacteria; phylum Pseudomonadota; class Alphaproteobacteria; order Rhizobiales; family Hyphomicrobiaceae; genus DATLZB01. The sequence continues at coordinate 11,805 of DATLZB010000117.1, read as the reverse complement.
CCATCTTGACGTTCTGTGTCGCCCACATGTCCTTGAGCGGATCGCCCTCGATGATGGAGAGGTCGGCCACCTTGCCCACCTCGACGCTCCCGTAATCCTTATCCTTCATGAACGTCTTGGCGACGTTGAGGGTCGCCGCCTGGATCGCCGTCATCGGCGGCACGCCCGCCTCGACGTCCATGACCAGGGCCTGATGCATAAGCAGCGCCGCCATGCCGCGCGGCGGATCCGAACCCTCTTTCAGCATGCCGCCCGCCGCGACGAAGCGGCGAATGAACTCGTTGGCCTTGTGGTAGCCGATCTTGGCTCGTTCGAGCCGCTCCCTGTCATAGCGCTTGAAGAGCTTGTCGTAGGCGTTGTCGGTGACCGCACGCACCGCGGCCGGCAGATTTGCCTTGGGGTTTTCGAGAATCTCGCGCTCGCGCTTGCGGAAGCGCTCCGCACTCGGCGACAAGGGTCGCAGCCATTTGGCAATGGTCGGAGTCCATGCCGTTCCGTGCTCGACCATGGCATCGATGATCGGCCCGAAGTTCTCCGTCTCGTAGTAGGAATTGGCGATTTCCTGGTCGATCAGCCCCCCCAGCCTGTCGATGTGGAGCCGCTCACGGGCCGGCGGGTAAAGAATGGAGCTCGTGCCCACGCCCCAGATGTGCTCGATGGCATCGACACCGGCCCGCGCAGAGCCGATTGCGTCCATGGTGTGGGTAGTGACCGGAAGTCCGAGCCGATGCGCCTCCTCGACGACGACTTTGACCAGATCCAGAGGCAGAAACTCGTTGAGCTTGATGACGTCGCAGCCAAGCTCCTTCTTGCGCCGAACAGCGCGGCGCGCCTCCTCGGGCGTGGTGACGGTAATGTTGCCTCGGGTTGTGCGGCCGTCCGGCGCATCCGTGGCGACGCGCGCCCCGCCGATGGCGCGGCCCGACATCCAGATGCGCGGTCCCTTGATCCGCCCGAGTTCGGTGCCTCGCTTCTGCGCCAGGGTCCACGGCCCGTCCTGGAAGATCTGAATGGTGACGCAGGTCGTGATGCCGAGGTGTAGGTAGAGCTCGCCATGGAAGTCCTCAAGGTGCCCGTGCCCGTCGATGAAGCCGGGCAGCACCGTGAGCCCCTTGGCATCGATGACCTCGGCATCGGTTGGTGCTCCTACCTCGCCGGCCCGGCCGACCGCCTTGAATCGGCCCTTCTCGATGACGATGACGGCATCCTCGACGGGGGGCCGGCCGGTGCCGTCGATCAGCCGCCCCCCTTTCACCACCAGTGGCCTGTCGCTCATCTCCTTCGGCCCAACTTTGCCAAGCCGCTCGCCTGTCATTTGCACGCCAGCGCCGCCGCCTCGGTACCGCCCGGCGGGTAGGTGATCTCGCATTCCTGGCCGACTTTCAACTGTCCGCGCTGCGCCTCTTTGCCGGCCACCGTGATCTTGGTGCGCGAGCTGCTCACCTCGAGGTCAACCTGCTTGCCGTCCGGACCGTTGACGGTGATCCTCTTGCCGCTCTCGCGAATCTCAAGAAGCGGCCCTGTCGCCTTGACCACGGAGGACGCCTGCCCGGCCGGCTCGCTCAGCGCCTCCTTCAGGATGGCGACCGCCTTCGGCGACTGGTTGAGCGCCGCTTTCACCATGGCCGCCACCTCCTCGCCGTAGGCCGGCTCGAGCGGGCGCCCGCCCTTGGCCGCCTTCTCCTGCAATTCCTTGTCTTCCATCGCCGCCTTGTAGGCGGCGCGCAACGCGGCCAGCCGCTCAGGCGGAATACCGGGCGGCCCGGCGGTGAGCCGGGCGATGTCGCCCTGCGACTGAATGAGGGCGACGAGGGCCTTGGCATCCGCATCCTGGACGAAGCTCGACAGCTGCGGAACGTCCTTTTCCCGGCCGCCGATCTGGGCGATGAAGCGACCGTAGCCGTTCTTCACGAACTCTTCGTTGGAAGAGCGGGTATTGACGACACCCGTCACCTCGCCTCGGCGCATGGCGAGCTGATCCTCGCTCCCCGAATAGCCGGTGACGATCTTGATGGGGAGCCCCAGCACGTCGCTCAAGGCCTTGGTTTCGGCATAGCCGGCGCTGCCCACCCCGGAGGTCGAGAAGATGACCTCCTTGGACGCCTTCAGATCGGCGAAGGTCTTGATGGGCGACTTTTCGCTGATCACGAACACACGCGGGTCGGTCGCCGCCTTGCCGATCCACGACATCTTGGTCAGGTCGAACTTGATGGCATCGGCCGCAATGAGCTGGCTGTAGATGAGCCCGGTGTTGAAGGTGCCGATGGTGAGCCCATCGGGCTTGCTCGCGTAGATGAAGTTGGCGCCGATGATGTGGCCGGCGCCCGGCATGTTGCGCACGACGAACGTGGAGCCCGGCAGATGGCGCTGCATGAACTCCGCCACCAGGCGCCCGTAGTAGTCGTAGCCGCCGCCCGGCGAAGTGGCGATGATGTAAGTGACCGTCTTGCCCTTGAAGAACTCGAAGTCCGCTTGCTGCGCCTGCGCCGCCGTAGCGGCCCCGAGCGCGAGCGCAGTCCCGGCCGCGACCTTGAGCCGAAGCCTGTTCCTCCCGGTCATGTCACCCTCCTGTCGTTTGTTGCTCACGCAAGAGTTGGGCTCTCCCTGACGGGTGTTGCTTGAGCGCCCCTACTGTCTGAAGCTCACGATCAGATGGGCGCGATTGGACTCAGGCAGGACCTCGCCGTCGGCCTTGACGGTCACCGTATAGGTACCGGCCTCCATAACGAGCTCCGGCGCGATCACCGCCTCCAGTTCCTGCTTCGAGATGTATTTCGTCGGCAGCTCGATAGCGTTGAGATTGAACAGGCTGCCGAACTCCTTCTTCAGCATGACGCGGTGAAACGGCCACATGCCTTTGCCTCGCACCCGGATCGTGGTCGGACCGGCGCCCTGGACCACCGACAGCGGTGAGATCTCGAGATCGCCCGGGATGGTCTGGTAGGCATAGAAGGCGGGGATCGGGTTCTTGTAACCGGTGAAGGCGGGGTCGATCACCTTGCCGTCCATCACCACCATCTTGACGTTCTGGGTGGCCCAGATGTCCTTCAGCGGATCGCCGTCGACGATGCAGAGATCGGCGATCTTGCCGACCTCGACGCTGCCCAGGTCTTTATCCTTGCGGTAGGCCTTGGCGGCGTTGAGCGTGGCCGCCTGGATGGCGATCATCGGCGGCACGCCGGCTTCGACGTCCATTGCCATGGCCTCGTGCACGAGCAAAGCCGCCATGCCGCGGGGCGGGTCGGAACCCTCCTTCAAGCGCCCGCCAGCGGCAACGAAGCGGCGGATGAACTCGTAGGCTTTCTCAAGTCCAATCCTGGCGCGGTCCCGCTGCTCGGGCGTATAGCGCTTGAAGAGCTTGTCGTAGGCATTATCGGTCACCGCGCGCACCGAGGCGGGTAGACCGTTTTTCGGGTTGTTGAGAATCTCGTTCTCCCGTGCGCGGAAGCGGTCGGCATAGGACGACAGCGGGCGCAGCCACTTGGCGAGGGTCGGCGTCCACGCCGTTTGGTTGCGCACCATCGCGTCGATGATCGGGCCGTAGTTCTCGGTCTGATAGTAGGAACAGACGATCTCCTGGTCGATCTTGCCGGCCAGCCGGTCGTTGTGGAGCTGCATGCGGGCCGGGGGGTAGAGGATGGTCGTGTTCCCGATGGCCCAGATGTGCTCGATCGAATCGACCCCGGCGTTGGATGATTGGATGGCGTCGACGCTGTGGGTGATGACCGGCATGCCGAGGCCGTGTGCCTCCTCTACGATCACCTTGACGAGGTCGAAGCTCAAAAACTCGTTGAGCTTGATCTGATCGCAGCCGATCTCCTTCTTGCGCCGCACCGCACGGCGGGCTTCCTCGGCGGTCCTCACCACGATATTGCCGCGCACGGTGCGGCTGTCCGAGGCGCCCTCCGGGCGCACGCGTTCCCCGCCGATGGCACGGCCCGACATGAAGATGCGCGGGCCCTTGATCTTGCCGAGCGCGGTACCCTCCTTCTGAGCCCGGGTCCAGGGCCCGTCCTGAAAGGTATTGATTGTGCAGCAGGTCGTTATCCCCAAGTGCAGGTAGAGCTCGCCATGGAAGTCCTCCAGATGTCCGTGACCGTCTATGAAGCCGGGCAGGACGGTCTTGCCGCTGGCGTCGACAACCTCCGCCTCGCGCGGAACGGGCACCTGCCTGGCGTCGCCGACCGCCTTGAACCGGCCGCCCTCGATAAGGATGACCGCGTTGTCGACGGGAGGGCCGCCGGTTCCATCGATCAGCCTGCCGCCTTTCACCGCCAAGACCTTATCTGCCATCAGCTTTCCTTGCCCTTCTTGAACCCGCTGTATGATAGAAGAACCCTAGTCGATCGACCGGACCGAGGGTATCCACGTTCTCAGAACAACGGTGTTTCCAGGACCGCCGCGCCAGCGGCCGACCGATCAGCGGAAGGAGCGTGAGGGATCGCCGATTGTCTCGCTGGGAGTCCGGTTGAAGGAACGGCGAGCGGTGGGTGACATGACATGCAGGCCGTCAAGGATTTGAACAAGCTTAACACGTTCGTGCGCGTCGCCGAGCGGCGCAGCTTCACCAAGGCCGCCCGCGATCTGCGAACGACGCCCTCGGTCGTGAGCAAGCACATCAGCGAGCTTGAGGACATGCTTGGGTTTTCGCTGCTCTGCCGCTCCACGCACGGCGTGGCGCTCACCGAGGTCGGCGAGAGGTTTTTCCGCAACTGCCTCTCGGCGCTCGAAGGTCTCGAAGACTTCGTCGTTGCCGCCCGCAACACCGAGACCGGCCCGTACGGCACGTTGCGTATCCAGGCGACGATCGGTTTCGCTCGTGCGCTCCTTGCGCCGCTCATACCCTGCTTCATGCGAAAGTATCCCCACGTGCGCATCGAGCTGGTCGACGAAGGCGTGACGCAGAACCCGGTCGAGTACGGATGCGACGTCATCATCTCGCACCGCAAGCCCAACGGACCGGGTCTCATCGGCAAGGACATCGGCATCATCGAGCACGTCATCTGTGCCGCCCCGAGTTACCTCAAGAGGTTCGGCGAGCCGCGCCGCCCACAGGAGCTGCGCGCCCACAATTGCCTCATCGACTCGCCTTTTTCCGCCAAGGAGTGGTGGTTCAAGGACGGCGCGCATGAGATCTCGGTCGAGGTCAAGGGAACGTTCTGCTCCAACAGCCCTGCGGTGCGCGCGCAACTGGCGATTGAGGGCCTCGGCATCGCGCGCGTGCCCCGCTACACCGCGCGGCCGGAGATCGCCAGTGGGGCACTCAAGCCCATTCTCGAGGACGTCGCTCTTTCGCGGGAGCGGATCGCCATTTACCATTCGAAGAGCAAGCACCTGCCGGCCAAGACCCGCGCCTTCGTCGAATTCGTCGAAGCGACCCTCGTACCGCGCTTGCACGATCAGCGGATGCGGGCCCGCTAGGCGGGCGTCTCGACACTGCGTTGAAACAGTTCGCGCAGGGCGTTCTCGTCGATGTCATAGGTGATGAACACCATGCGTGTGCGCCGGTCCTCGCTCGGCCATCTCTTCAACGCCATGGGTGGGTGGATGACGTGCTGGACGCCGTGCAGGACGAGCGGCCCTTCGAGCTCCTTCACGTTGACGATGGCCTTGAAGCGCAACAGATCGGGACCCTTGAACTTGAACAGCGAGCCGAGCCAGCGGTCGAGAACCTCGCCCGGGATCGGGTCGTCGAAGATGAGGCAAACGGCGCGGATATGGTCGTCGTGACGGTTGACGTCGTGACGGTGGCCGTGCCCGTGGCCTTCATGCGCATGCCCACCGCGCCTGGGGGCCCTGGCCAGGTATCTTTCCTCGTCCAGCCAGCGCCGCACGTCCGCGCTCTTGGCGAGTGGATCAAAAAGGCCGGCGCCGAACAGCACGCCCGGGTCGATATCGCTTTGCGGCGTCGTCCTGATGATCGGCGCTGCCGGGTTCAACTCGCGCAACCGCCGCTCCAGCTCCGCACTCTGCCCCGCCTCGGCGATATCCGTCTTGGTCAACAAGATCCGGTCGGCCACCGCCGCCTGCTTGACCGCCTCCATGTGGCGGTCGAGCGTCGCATCGCCTGCCGCCGCATCGACGGTGGCGGTCACGCCGTCGAGCACGAAGTGCTGCGCCATCCAGGGATCGGAGATGAAGCCCTGCAGAATGGGAGCCGGATCGGCCAGCCCCGTCGTTTCGATGACCACGCGGTCAAAGCGCGGGATCTCGCCTTGCTCGGCCTTGTACAGCATGGCCTCGAGCGCGTCGACCAAATCGCTGCGGATCGTGCAGCACACGCACCCGCTCTGCAGGAGCACCATGTCGTCGGTCGCCTTCTCGACCAGCTCGTGATCGAGTCCGATTTCGCCGAACTCGTTGATGATGACGAGCGCCTTGGCCATCCCCGGATGGCGGACGAGGCGGTTCAGTACCGTCGTCTTGCCGCTACCGAGAAAGCCGGTGAGCACCGATGCCGGGATCCTGCCCTTGACGTTCATGCGACAGCCTCGACCATACGCCGTTGCAGCGGAGGGGAGAACTATCGCGACGATCAAGCAGTGGCAATGCCCGTCCGACCGAGCCCGATCAGGAGGGCTGCGGGTATTTGGGTTTCGGCGCGCCAGGTGGCTGAACCAGCGGCGGGGCCGATCGGTCCGTGCGCAGAGTTTCCAAATACGAAAGGATGTTTTCGATCTCCTGGCTGGTGAGGCGAGCATCCGGCATCGGAGCATGCGGCTTCATGGTGCCCAGGCTCAGAGCCGGTTGATCTCGAAAGCCTCGCACGAGTGGCCGAGCATCGAGAGACCTTCCTCGAGGTAGTCGCCGACCAGCGGAGTGCCGATCAGATACGCCGCGGTGCGCCGCCCGTCGGCGTGGTAGGCACGGGCCGCCTCCGCCCGCAATGCCGACCAGTCCTCGAGCGTGTTGTCGTCGCGTCCGAGCCACATCAGAGCCACGAGATCGATCTGCTCGTCCTCCGTCAGAGCGGAAATGAAGGAAGTGAGCTCCTCGACCACAGGGTCGTCCGCGTGCGCTTCGAGCACGGCGATCATGCGGTCGTCCGAGGCGTTGGAGGCCGGGTCCGGCTCGACCGCCGCGTCCTTCACATCGAACTCGCGCGCCTTGATGATGACGAAGCAGACCTTCTCCGGAGAGATGGCAAGCTCCGCCGCCTCCTCGCTCTGCCTCCGCTCGGGCATCACCCGTCTCGGCATCTGCTTTGTTCCTCGATGGGGCTTGATGCGCATCAGGCGTGGTGCTCGGCTACCGCTGAGACCATCTCTCCGGTCAGCTCGCGCGATGCCGAATGGGCGATGTCGCCGAGGCTCAGCATTCCAACCATCCGCTTCTTGTCGTTGATCACCGGCAGGCGCCTCAGCTTCTTTTGCTCCATGATGCGCAGAGCGTCGCCGAGCTCCTCGTTGTCGCGGCAGTAGACAATGCCCTTTGTCATCACTTCGCGCGCGCTCGTCCTGGCCGGATCCCTGCCTTCGGCCACCGCACGGCAGGCGATGTCGCGATCGGTGACCATGCCGATGAGACGATCGTTTTCGCCGACCGGTATGGCCCCTATGTCGAGATCGCGCATGCGCCTGGCGACCTCGCTCACCGGCGTATCGGGGCTGACCCACTCCACGCCCTGGTGCATGGCGTCCTTCACTTTCATGGCGTTCTCCCATGTGTTGGAGCTTCTAGACCAGGCGACCCTGCAGCATGCGGCAAAGACAGCCTTGACCAAGGTCAACGCCTCCACCCTGGGGATCCGCAAGGGTACGCGAGGCCCATGCTGGTGATGTAGGAGCCCCGCGGTCGCCGTTCCAGCGCAGCTCAGTCATTCAAACGCGCGTGGGCCGTTGAGGGCGAACGGCGGCAACCGTCGGCCAACGAGAGCGTTCCTATATTAGGTTAGGGATTGAGCCGTGCTGGCCATCTGCCAGTGAGAATGCGGAGGGCAAGGATGAAACAGATTCGAACGTGGGTGTTGATCGCCGATGGACGCCGCGCTCAGGTTTACTGCACGTACGGGCGGGCAAGCCAGCTCGACGCGGTACCCGGGATGGAACTTGAGACGGTACTGCCGCCGAGCCGCGAGATCATGGCCGACCGGCCCGGGCGCACCTTCGAATCGCAAGGCGCCACGCGGCACGCCATGGAACGACCGACCGACCCTCATCGCGATGCCAAGCGGCGGTTCGCGCGCCGTATCGCGGCGGCCATCGAAGAACAGCTCAATGCGGGCAATTTCGACAAGCTCGTGGTGGTCGCCCCCGCCGTGACCATGGGAGACCTGCGCGAAGAGTTGTCGGACCAGGTCAAAGCCAGGATCGCGGGCGAACTGGTCGCCGACCTCACAAAAATCCCGGTGCGCGAGCTGCCCTCGCACCTCGAGCGCGTACTGCAGCCCTGACGTCGGAGCCGCAGGCCCGGGCCGCTCGGGCAAGCGCATCAGTGATAACCCTCACCCTCCCGCACCTTGCCGCGAAAGAGCCAGTAGACGTAGCCGATATAGGCGAGATTGAGCGGAAGCAGCAGCAGCACCCCGATCAGCAAGAAAACCTGTGTCGACGGCACGGCGGCAGCCTGCCAGATGGTGAGCGATGGCGGCACGAGATAGGGGAACCAGGAGATCGCCAGCCCCATGTAGCCCAACAGGAATAGGCCGATGGCGGCGAAGAAGGGGCGGAACTCCTCGCCGCTGTCGAGCCAGCGCCACCCGTGCCAGGCGAGGAGCGCCGTGACGAGCGGAACGGGCCACAAGAACATGAGGTTCTGCAGCGTGAACCAGCGCTCGCGGATGTGCTCCACCGCGAGCGGCGTCCATAGGCTTACGGCCGCCATGAAGGCCAGCACGACCACGATCAGCAGCTTCGCGTATCGGCGCGCGCGGGATGCCACGTCGCCCTCGGTCTTCATCACCAGCCAGGTGGCGCCGAGCAGGGCGTACCCGGCAACGACGCCGAGCCCGCATACAATGGCAAACGGCGTGAGCCAGTCGAACGGACCGCCGGCGTACTCGCCGTTTGCAACCTCGATGCCCTGAACCAGGCCGCCGAGAATGAGCCCCTGGAAAAAGGCAGCGAGCGTCGAGCCGAGCCAGAAGGCGCGGTTCCACCAGACCTTGCTGGTGCGCGCCACCCACCGGAATTCGAACGCCACCCCGCGGAACACGAGGGCGAGCAGCATGAAAATGACCGGCAGGTACATGGCCGGCATCAGCACGGCGTAGGCCTGCGGGAAGGCGACCCATAGCCCGCCGCCGCCGAGCACGAGCCAGGTCTCGTTGCCGTCCCAAAACGGAGCCACGGTATTGACCATTTGGTCGCGATGGCGGTCCTCCTTGAAGGCGGGAAATAGGATGCCGATACCGAGATCGAACCCGTCAAGGATGACGTACATGACCACGGCGATGCCGATCACCACCGCCCACACCACCGGCAGATACCATTCCATGGCCCCTCTCCGAGACTCCCGTTGCACCCGCCTCAGGTCTGCGATCCCAGCACCTCGCGTCCGGCCTCCTCGGCGGCCGACAGCGGCCGCGTCGGCGTGCCCCGATCGGGCGGCTTCACGGCCGAACCCTTGGGTCCGGCCGCGATCAGGCGGTTGATGTAGTAGATGCCCATCGAGAAGATGATGCCGTAGACGAGGATGAACATGGCCAGCGTGAGCGCAATGCTTCCCGCCGGCACCGGCGAGAGCGCGTCCGCAGTGCGCAAGATGCCGTGCGCAATCCACGGCTGGCGCCCGCTCTCGGTGACGATCCAGCCGGCGATCACGGCGATGAAGCCCGACCACCACACGTGGGCGGCCGGCCACAGGAACCACCTCGTCTCAAACAGCCGCCCGCGCCACCACAGCCAGAGGCCGACCCAGCCGGCGGCAAGCATGCTGAAACCGATGAGGATCATCAGGCGGAAGGCGAAGAACACCAAAGGCACCGGTGGTCTGTCGCTCGGCGGCACGCTCTTAAGACCCGGAAACAGCCCGTTGGGGTCATGCGTGATGAGCAACGAGGCGGCGTTGGGGATCGACAAGGCGAAGTCGTTCGACTCCGTCCTCTCGTTCGGCCAAGCGAAGACGTAGAAGTCGCCGGGCTTGGAGCCGTCCCAGTGCGCCTCGATCGCTGCCACCTTGATCGGTTGGTACTTGGCCGTATTGAGGCCGTGCAGGTCGCCGATGAGAACCTGCAGCGGCGCCACGATGGCGGCAAAGCCCACTCCCATGCGAACCATGGTACGGGCCTCCTCGAGGTGACGGCCGGCCAGCAAATAGCGCGCGCCTACCGCCAGCACGACGAAAGACGTCGTCAGGTAAGCCGCCGTCAGCATGTGTGCGAGGCGGTAAGGAAAGCTCGGATTGAAGATGATGGAGACCCAATCGACGGGAATGGCGATGCCGTCCCTCATCTCGTAGCCCGCCGGCGTCTGCATCCAGCTGTTGGCGGCAAGTATCCAGAAGGCGGAGATGGCGGTGCCAACCGCGACGATGATGGTGGACATGACGTGAAGCCACGGCGGCACGCGGTTCCAGCCGAACAGCATCACGCCGAGAAACGTCGCTTCCAGAAAGAACGCGGTCAGCACCTCATAGCCGATGAGCGGGCTCACCACGTTGCCAACGATCACCGAGAACCGGCTCCAGTTGGTGCCGAACTGGTAGGAGAGCACGATGCCCGACACCACGCCCATGGCGAAGGAGACCGCAAAGATCTTGGTCCAGAAGCGGGCAAGCAGATGGTAGTGCTCCCTGCCGGACCTCAACCAAAGCAGCTCGAGCGTGGCGATGTAGGCTGACAGGCCGATGGTGAAGGTGGGAAAGATGATGTGGAAGGTGACGGTGAAGGCGAACTGAATGCGCGCCAGGAGTAAAGCATCGAAGTCCATCGAACGACCTCCTCGTGCTTTGCGGCGAAGGCGCGCCCGCGCCACAACCCACACCGGACACTAATGGCTTTGCGGTGGCCATTCTACCGCCGGGTGCTGCGGACGGACGGCCGACAGGTGCATTAACGCGCCTGGGGGGTGCGACGACCCCTAGAGTTCAGGACCATCGATCAGACGTTCGGCTGGATACTCGAACGGGGCACCCTCCAGGATGCCGGCGCAAATGATGTCGAGCCCGAGGTCGGCGCCCGCCTCGAGCTCGGCCAGCCGATCCACCTTGAGGTCGAAGGGCGGCCAGCCTGCCGCCTCGACGGCCGCACGCACCGGAATCATCCGGCGGAAAAAGAAGTGGAAGGCATAGCGCTCGGCCCGCTCGACCACGCCCGTCATGTCGCGGGGCGGATCAGGCAGGCGGTCGAGCAGAGCGAAATAGCCCTTCTTGTCCTCGGCCTCGCCGGCCATGCCCTTGCCGCGGACCCAGGCCTCGCCGGCGGCGATCACGGGGATCCCCATGGCGAGCAGCTCGATCCCTGCCTTGGTGGCGAAGATGATGCACGCGCGGCAGTGCCGGGCGATAACGTAAGTGCTGATGGCCTCCGAGGAGTCGACAAGGAACACATTCGCCGGCAGTTCGCCGATCGCTGCCGCGATAATGGAGGCCGCCGTCTCGCGCGCCGGCATGGCGCCGGTCGTCTCCGCCGGATGTGCGCGGATGACCAGTTGCAGATCGGCTCGCCCGGCGAAATACCGCACGGTCTCGACCAGCCATTCGCGCATGGAGGCGAATGCGTTGGCCGGGTAGTGGAGCTGGGCGTCCCAGAACACGTTGGTTAAGAGCCCGATGATCGGCTTTCCGAGATCGATTCCGCGGGCACGCGCGAAGGCGTCGAAGTCCAGATCGGGACGGCGGTTGAAGCTTATCCAGTCGTGCCCGCCG
>DATLZB010000116.1:0-5552 GCA_035574175.1 Hyphomicrobiaceae bacterium | reverse complement strand
GCGCCGGCCTACGTCGACCTCGCGATCCTGCGCTGGCGGCGGCTCTTTCCCGATCAGCCCGTGATCCTCGATGGCGAAAGGCAAGACTTCGAAGCGGTCGCGAGGCGACGCGGCATCGACCTTGCGGCCGACTGATGCGCTGCAGGTCGAGCGCTGGCCCATCGAGCGGCTCCTGCCGTATGCGGCCAACGCGCGCACGCACCCCGAGGAACAGATCGCGCAGATCGCCGGCTCGATCGCCGCCTTCGGCTTCAACGTGCCGTGCCTCGTGGACGAGCGCGGCGTGCTGATCGCGGGCCACGGCCGGCTGCTGGCGGCGCGGCGGCTTGGGCTCGACGATGTGCCGGTCATCCGCCTCGGTCATCTGACCGAAGCACAAGCGCGCGCCTTCCGGATCGCGGACAACCAGATCGCCCTCAACGCAAGCTGGGACGAGGCGCTGCTGGCCGCGGAGGTGGCGCGTCTTAAGGAGGACGGGGTCGATCTCGATCTCCTCGGCTTCGGCGAGGACGAACTCGACCGCTTGCTCGACGGACTCGATGCGGGCGGAGCGCCTGAGGAAGAGGACGAGGTCCCCGAACCGCCCGCCCAGGCGGTCACGCGGCCCGGCGACCTTTGGCTGCTTGGGCCGCATCGCCTGCTGTGCGGCGACGCAACCCAGGCGGCCGATGTCGGCAAACTGCTGGCCGGAGCCGTTCCACATTTGATGGTGAGCGACCCGCCTTACGGTGTCGAGTACGATCCGGCCTGGCGCAACGAAGCGGGCGTGTCGGCTACCGCACGAACCGGGAAGGTGACAAACGACGATCGCGCCGATTGGCGCGAAGCCTGGGCACTGTTCCCGGGCGAGGTCGCTTACGTTTGGCATGCGGGCGTGCATGCGCGTGCCGTCGCCGAGAGCCTGGAGGCCTGTGGTTTCCAAGTCCGTTCGCAGATCATCTGGGTGAAGCCGCGCTTCGTGCTCGGCCGGGGCGACTATCACTGGCAGCACGAGCCGTGCTTCTATGCCGTGCGCAAGGGCGCGAACGGACACTGGCAGGGCGCCCGCGATCAATCGACCGTCTGGCAGATTGGCCACTCCGGCAACGAGGACGAGGCAACGGCGCATGGCACGCAGAAGTCGGTTGAGTGCATGCGCCGGCCGATCGTCAACAACAGCAAACGCGGCGATTTGGTCTACGAGCCGTTCGCCGGCAGCGGCACCACGATCATCGCGGCTGAGAATACGGGACGCGTCTGCCTCGCGCTGGAGATCGACCCGCGCTACTGCGACGTGATCGTGGAACGGTGGCAGCGCTTCGCCGGCGGCAAGGCCGTCCGTGAGGCTGACAAGCGCAGCTTGGACGAGATCAAGACGGTGGAAGCGGCACCATGAAGCAAAGCCGCTTCATGTCGCTCGCCGAGTCGATCGCCAATGTTGCGGTCGGCTATCTTCTCGCGCTTGCGACGCAGGTGATCGTGTTCCCGCTGTTCGGAATCAAGGCGAGTCTTCCTGAGAACCTGGCCATCGGCGCGGCGTTCACCGGCGTGTCCGTGCTGCGCTCGTATATGCTGCGCCGCGTGTTCGAGGCTTGGCGCGTCCGCCGTGAACGATTCGCGCTTATCCGCCATTCCGATCAGGAAACAATCAAAAGGGGCCGATTATAGCAATCAAATTGCTGTTTAATCGCTTGGCTCCTGTGGCGAGCAACGCCTTCATGACGCCATCACGATGGAGATGGCGATGACCAGGACAATCCTTCCGACCGCCAATGAAGCCTGGGGCTTCTGGGGTACCTGCGGCCACAATGGTTACGACCAGGCCATGGCCTGGGAAGCAGCAAGCGATGCTCTAGCGACGGCTTTCGATCTGACGCCCGAGCAGGTGCGCGGGCTGCTGGACGCCCGCTTCGGGCGGCACCTCGCCGACGATTTGAGCTTCATTCGGGGCGGGCCGGTGAGCCGAGAGGCAATCGAGAACCACATCATGGCGCGCTTTGCCGATCGTGGCTGGCGCAAGTGGTTCGAGCAGGCGGTTCGCGAAGCCAGGACTGCCTGATCCTTTGCATTGCCTCCCGCCTCAGCCCCGCGTCGCGCGGCGCGAGCGGGGCTTGAGGCAGTAGAAGGGCCGCGATGGTCGCTGCCCGTCTACGCAAGGAGCCTCATCATGGCACTCTCCGATCCGCAGCTCGTCGTGCTTTCGGCCGCCTGCCAGCGGCCGGACGCCAACGTCTATCCGCTTCCTCTCAAGCTTCCGGGCGGTGCTGCCGCCAAGGTGCTCGCGAGCCTCCTCAAGAAGGGTCTGATCGAGGAGGTTGAGGCCAAGCGCGAGGACACCGTTTGGCGGGAACACCGGACGCGCGGGCGACTGACGCTGCGCGCAACGCCGGACGCCTACGAGGTGCTCGGGATCGCCGCTGCTGATTTGCAGCGAGTCGCCAAAGACGCGAGTGCGGCGACAGCGTCGACGGGAAAGAATGCCGAGGCAGGCGGGCCCGGCGGCAAAGCCTTGAGCCCGCGCCAGACACGCAAGAAAAATGAGGCCAAGGAGAAGAAGACTTTGCACGCGCGGGCCGACAGCAAGCAGGCCAAGCTGATCGAGATGCTCAAGCGCCGCGAGGGCGCAACCATCGAGGAGATCGTGACAGCCTTCGACTGGCAGGCGCACACGGTGCGCGGGGCGATCGCCGGAGCGCTCAAGAGGAAGCTCGGCCTCAACGTGATCTCGGAGAAGCAGGATGGGCGCGGACGGGTCTATCGCATAGCCTAACAAGGCACCGCGTCGCTTTATCTCGGCCAGGGCAAAGCCGCCGTCCACCAAGACCGGCGGCTTTGCTCGTCATCGGGCATTGGTTACAGGCAACGGCCATGCAGGGGATGAGCGAGCGGCAATATGCGGCCCATGCCGGCATCTCGCGCGGCGCCGTGCAGAAGGCGCGCGCCGCGGGAAGGCTCGTCCTGTTCCCCGATGGCTCGATCGACGCCCAGGCGTCCGACCTTCGGCGGACTGCCACGACCGATCCGAGCAAGCGGCGCGCGCAATCGGGTAAGTCGGCGCGCCTCGCGCCGGTCCCGGACTCGGCGCTCGGCTCGGTGCGCGAGACGCTGAAGGAGCAGGGGCTCCCTGCGGGCGGCAACGTCACCTTCGTGCAGGCGCGCACGGCGCACGAGATTGCCAAGGCGCACCTGGCGCGCCTCAAGCTGCAGGAGCGCCGCGGCGCGCTCATCGACCGGGCGCGGGCGACCGCGCTCGTGTTCCGGCTTGCGCGCGAGGAGCGTGATGCGTGGGCGAACTGGCCCGCTCGCGTTGCGGCCCTGATGGCAGCCGAGCTCGGTGTAAGCGCACCTGCGATGCAGCAGGCGCTCGAAGCCCGTGTCCGCGCCCATCTTGCTGAACTCGCCGAGGTGAAGCCGGAGTTTGGCTGACGGCTCGATCGAGCGCCGTCGTGATTTTTCGAATGGTCACAGTTGGATGATCTTTTTGCCTTCGACGGGGCGGAAGAGCTGTGGCAAGGCTGGCGCGCGGGCCTTGCGCCCGATCCGGCACTCACCGTCTCCGAATGGGCCGACCGGCATCGGGTCCTGAGCCCGCGCGCCTCGGCCGAGCCCGGCCGCTACCGCACCGACCGCACGCCCTATATGCGCGCGATCATGGATGCGCTCTCGCCCATCCATCCCGCGCGCCGCGTGGTGGTGATGAAGTCGGCGCAAGTGGGCTTCACCGAGGCCGGCAACAACTGGATCGGCTTTTGCATCCACCATGCGCCCGGGCCGATGCTCGCAGTGCAGCCCACGGTCGAGCTCGCCAAGCGTTTTTCGCGCCAGCGCCTCGATCCGCTGATCGCCGAGAGCCCGGCCTTGCGCGAGCGGGTCAAGCCCGCGCGCTCGCGCGATGCCGGCAACACGGTGCTGTCGAAGGAGTTCCCGGCCGGACTTTTGGTCATCACCGGAGCGAACAGCGCCGTCGGCTTGCGCTCGATGCCGGCGCGGTATCTGTTCCTCGACGAGGTGGATGCCTATCCGCCCTCGGCCGACGAGGAAGGCGACCCGGTTGCGCTCGCGGAAGCCCGCACGCGGACCTTCTCGTGGCGTTCCAAGGTGCTCATCGGCTCGACGCCGACCATTCATGGCCTCTCGCGGATCGAGCGCGAGTACGAGGCCTCCGACCGGCGGCGCTACTTCGTGCCGTGTCCTCGCTGCGGGGCGATGCAGTGGTTCAAGTTCGAGCGGCTGAGGTGGGAGCAGGGCAAGCCCGCGACCGCTCATTATCGCTGCGAATCCTGCGAGGGGCGGATCGAGGAACACCACAAGACGGCCATGCTCGCGGCCGGCGAGTGGCGCCCTACCGCCGTGCCGCAGGATCCGGACACGATCGGCTTCCACATCTCGGCGCTCTATTCGCCGGTCGGGTGGCTCTCCTGGGAGAACATCGCCCGGCTGTGGGAAGCGGCGACGACCGACGAGGCCAAGCGCAGCTTCAAGAACGGCGTGCTGGGCGAGACCTGGGTGGAGACCGGCGAGGCGCCCGACTGGCAGCGCCTCTATGAGCGGCGCGAGACCTGGCCGCTCGGCACCGTCCCGGACCGCGGCCTGTTCCTGACGGCGGGCGCCGACGTCCAGAAGGACCGCATCGAGGTCTCGGTCTGGGCGTGGGGGCGGGACCTCGAGAGCTGGCTCGTCGACCAACTCGTCATCGATGGCGGGCCTGAGCGCGCCGAAGCCTGGGCGAGGCTATCGGCGCTTCTCAATCGCACGTGGCCGCATGCGCGTGGGGCCCGGCTCGGCCTTGCCAAGCTCGGCATCGACACCGGCTACGAGGCTCCTGCCGTCTACGCCTGGGCTCGCAAGGTCGGTCATGCTCTGGTCGCGCCGCTCAAGGGGGTCGAGGGGTTCAATCGCGCGGCGCCGGTCATCGGCCCAACCCATGTCGACGTCACCGAAGGCGGCCGGAAGCTGCGCCGCGGCGCGCGCCTGTGGACGGTGGCGGTCGCCACCTTCAAGAGCGAGACCTACCGCTTCTTGCGCCTTGCCGCACCGACCGATGAGGAGCTTGCCGCGGGCGCGACCTTCCCCGCGGGCTACGTGCATCTGCCGCGCGCCGTCGAGGCCGAATGGGCCAAGCAGCTCGTGGCCGAGCAGCTCGTCACCGTCAGGACCAAGCGCGGTTTCACCCGCCTCGAATGGCAGAAGCTGCGCGAGCGCAACGAGGCGCTCGATTGCCGCGTCTATGCGCGGGCCGCCGCCTGGATTGCGGGGGCGGATCGCTGGACGGAAGCCACCTGGCGCGATCTGGAGAGGCAAGTGGGCGCGGCCGCGGACGGCGATGAGGGCCGGAACTCACAGGATGGGTCCGATCAGGTTGCGCCCGATGGGGCCTCCGATGCGCAAGCACGACCGGTCGCCGGCGTGGTCCGACGCGGGCCTAAGCGCCACGGCCGACGCGTGTTTCGGTCGAGCTACCTGAGCTGAGTCCCCATGACCCTCGAAGAGCTGATGGCGCAGCGCGAGACGCTGCTCGCCGCGCGTTTTCGCGGCGTGCGGACGGTCGAGGTGGAAGGCCGCCGTATCACATA
>DATLZB010000115.1:0-27337 GCA_035574175.1 Hyphomicrobiaceae bacterium | reverse complement strand
GTTCGCCCGCCGCACTCGGTTCCGAGCCAGACAGGGCCTCGGGCGCAGCGGTGAGTGTGGCCTCAGGCGGCCCGGCCTCGGCCATGATGCGTGCGCCGTCCTCAGCGCCGCCCGCTGGTTCCGGCGTTTCGCCTTCACCGTGAATGTCGGCAGCACCCTCAGCCTCGGGCTCAGAGCCGTCGCCAAGGCCGGCCGCCTGCAGTTCCACATTGCCCTGTGCATGGGCAGCCTCGGCGGCGGCATCGGCGGCAGCGGAGGCCTCCTCCTCCTCGGCCGCTTCTTCGGCAGCCTCCGCCTCGATCAGGGCGCGTCGGTCCGCGATCGGGATCTGATAGTAGTCGGGATGAATTTCGTTGAAGGCCAGAAAGCCATGGCGATTACCGCCGTATTCCACGAAAGCCGCCTGCAAAGACGGCTCCACCCTGGTGACCTTCGCTAGATAAATGTTGCCACGCAGCAGCTTGCGGGCAGCCGACTCGTAATCGAATTCCTCTACCCGACCTTGGCGCAGGACCACCACCCGGGTCTCCTCCGGGTGGGTGGCATCGATAAGCATCTTGTTGTGTAGTGTCTTGTCATTCTGCATTTTTGTTGATCCCTGGCGCGCGTCTGGCGCATCGCCACGTCCCGGCGCACTGCCGGGGCGTCAGAGTTGGCGATCGCATCCGCATGCGCGGTTGGAGCGTTGTGCGAGGTGGTGGGGGCCCGTCGGCGGCACGGACGGTGCGGCCGTTGCCAGGGTCTGACGCCGCGCGCTTTGCGATTGCCCGACGACCGTCCAGTGTCGGGGCCATCAGACCTCCGATCCGGCAGTACGGGAAAATCGGCTTGCGACAGCATTCCTGGTTCCTGTGCGGCTCGAACGAGCCGGCAAATCTTGCATTTCAGGCAAGCGTCCGCAGGACGCACAGTCCTGTACACCCCCGGAGCATAACCCCTTTCCCGGTCGTTCCCGAGGGAGTGAAGATGGCCTTGATGTGCGCGCGTCGTTCGCGCCAGATAATTCCCCCGCTATCGGAGCGGGCAGATTCCCTACTGGCTGTGGCGCCGCAATCACGCCGACGACCGCCTCGGCCGGCCCGGGCGTCAATCCGACGAACAGGGCTGGCGTGGTATCGGCATCTGCCGCCTACCCGATCACCAGCCGAACCTTCGTCGTCTCCCGCGGACGGGCTTGAGCACGAAGCAGACGACTTCTAAGGGTTCCCCCTCGCCGAAGCAAGTGTGTTGTACGGCAACACTGCCGCCGATCCACTGGCGCCTCGACTGCCGCAGTGTTGACGGAGTCGTGCAAACAATGAGTTAAGGGCGCCGACAGGGCGACGCAACCGGGGCGCGGGAGGGCCAATGCGCAAGGGGTTGGGTGCAGCCGCGAGAGTGATCGCGGCCGGTTCGTTGCTGGTGGTGGCGGCCGCCGGCACCGCACTGGCCCAGGCTGGCCAGACCACGAAGCAAGATGGGAAGCAGGATGGGTCATCGGCGCGGGCGGCGACCTCGGTGTCGGCTCCCGGTTCAGCCGGCGAGACACGGCGCGCGGTCGCCACCGGCACCCGCATTGAGGGCGATGGCGAACGCACGCGCTTCCGCCTCGAGCTGACGCGACCGGTGGTTGCACAAATCTTCGTGCTCGGCGCGCCCTACCGTGTGGTCGTCGACGTTGCCGACCTCGAGTTCAAGCTGCCCCCATCGGCGGGTCGGAGCGGACACGGCCTCGTTAGCGCCTTCCGGTACGGTCTTTTTGCGGCCAGCAAGTCCCGCCTCGTCCTCGATGTCACCGCCCCGGTGCTGATCGAGAACGCCGCGTTTGTCCCGGCACACCAAGGCAATCCAGCCCATCTCGCGTTCGACCTGGTGCGCATCGATGCGGCCAAATTCGCGGCGCTCAAACAGTCCGGCCCACAGCGGGAGGGGACCTTGGAGCGGCCTCAACCTCGCGCAATGCCACCGGCGGCAAAGCGCGCCACTGCCCGCCCGGTGATCGTCATCGATCCGGGGCACGGCGGCCCCGACCCCGGCGCGGTGGCCGGTCCCGATCTTTTAGAGAAAAACGTGGTGCTCGCCGTCGCCCGCCAACTCAAGGCGATCCTCGCCGCCGGCCGGCGATACGACGTCCATCTCACGCGCAACGAGGATGTGTTCGTGTCGCTCGACGAGCGGCTGCGACTGTCGCGCCAATACGGCGCCGACCTCTTCATCTCCCTGCACGTGGATGCGCTGGCAGAGACAGATGCCGCGCGCAGCGTGCGCGGAGCGACGATCTATACCCTCTCGGAGCGCGCGTCCGACGAAACCGCACGACGTCTCGCCGAAAAGGAGAACGCATCCGACCTGCTCGCCGGCCTCGACGCACAGCCCGCCGCCGGGGAGGACGACGTGCGCAGCATCCTGATCGACCTCATTCGGCGGGAGACGGCCAACTTCTCCACCCAGTTCCGCAACCTGCTGACAGACCGGCTTAAGGGCCGGATCGCGCTATCGCGCGAACCTCACCGCTCGGCCGCCTTCAAGGTGCTCAAACAATCGGAGACGCCGTGCGTCCTGCTCGAACTCGGTTACATGAGCAATGCGGAAGATCAGGCCCGCTTGCGCACGCCGGAATGGCAGCGCCAGGTGGCCCAGTCTGTGGCGTCGGCGATCGACGCCTACTTCGCCGAACGATTGGCGGGCAACCAGCGCTGAAACTTTGGCGCGTCGTTGCCACGGCGTCGTGCAGAAGCTATTGGGAGACGACGTGCTGCCACATTTCGTGATATGTTGCGTTTCGAGCAGTGATATGTTGCGTTTCAAGCACTTGCGCCGTGGCGGCTGGCCCACCCCGAGCGGCCGGCGCGGGGAATCTCCAGTCCAGTGATGCTGCGAGAGAAACATGCGAGCGCCCGTACTGCCACCGCCGCTTGACCGCAGGCGAAAGCGCCCGAGGCGCAGAAGCCTGCTGCTCAGTGTGCTCGGCTTTGCATTCGCAACGGGCATGGTGCTGTTCGTGGCCGCTTCCGCGGTTGCCGGCTACCTGCTTTGGCAGGCCTCGCAGGACCTGCCGAGTTACGAGAGCCTCGCCCGCTACGAACCGCCGGTGATGACGCGCATCCACGCCCACGATGGATCGTTGATCGCGGAGTATGCGCGCGAGCGGCGCATCTTCGTGCCGATCAACACCGTGCCGAAGATGGTGATCGGCGCTTTCCTCTCGGCCGAAGACAAGCGGTTCTACGAGCACGGGGGGCTCGACTTCATCGGCATCGCGCGAGCGCTTTGGCGCAACTTTCAGAATCCGGGGCGCCGGCCCGAGGGGGCGTCGACGATAACGCAGCAGGTGGCCAAGAACTTCTTGCTTTCGAGCGAGCAGCGGCTGGAGCGCAAGATCAAGGAGGCGATCCTCGCCATCCGGATCGAGCGCGCCTATTCCAAGGAAAAGATCCTCGAACTTTACCTCAATGAGATCTATCTCGGGATGGGCTCGTACGGAGTGGCGGCGGCGGCGCTCAACTACTTCAACAAGGAATTGAAGGATCTCACCCCCGAGGAGGCGGCCTACCTGGCGGCGCTGCCGAAAGCCCCCAACAACTATCACCCGTTCCGGCGCACGCGCGATGCCATCGCCCGGCGCAACTGGATCCTCGACGAGATGGTGGACAACGGCGTGCTGAGCCGCGAGGACGCGGAAGCCGCCAAGGCAAAGCCTCTGCAGGTCAACATCCGGCCCTTCGGCGCCCACATCTTCGCGGCGGAGTTTTTCGCCGAGGAAGTCCGGCGCAAGCTGCTCACGGACTTCGGTGAGGATGGGCTCTACGGCGGCGGCCTGTCGGTGCGCACCACGCTCGATCCGGAGCTGCAGCGCTACGCGCGCAAGGCACTTTCGGAGGGCCTCGTCGAGTTCGACCGCAGCCGGGGCTGGCGCGGCCCGGTGCAGAAAATCGATACGGCCGGCGACTGGGGCCTTGCGCTCGCGCAAATCGAGGCGCCCACCGACATCGCGCCGTGGCGGCTCGGCGTGGTGCTGGAGGTGCAGAAGACGAAAATCCTCGTGGGTCTCAGACCGGGCCGCCAGCCGGACGGAACGACGTCGAAGGACCGCGAGGCGGTCGAGATCCCCTTTGAGGAAATGAAGTGGGCGGGCAAATTCGTCGCCACGGACAAGCCGAAGGGCGCGGCCCCGCGCCAGCCTGCTGACGTGGTCTCCGTCGGCGATGTGATCTGGGTAGCGCCCAAGGATGCCAACAACTTGGCCGGAACCTGGAGCCTCATGCAGGTGCCCGAGGTCGGGGGCGGCCTCGTCGCCATGGATCCGCATACCGGCCGCGTGCTGGCCGTGGCCGGCGGCTTCTCGTTCCAAATCAGCCAATTCGACCGCGCCACGCAGGCCAGACGCCAGCCCGGCTCGTCGTTCAAGCCGCTCGTCTACTGCGCCGCGCTCGACAACGGCTACAAGCCGACCAGCATCGTGCTCGATGCCCCGATCGAAATCGAGCAGGGGCCGGGTCAGGATATCTGGCGGCCCGAGAACTACAACCGCAGCCAGTCGCTCGGTCCGGCGACGCTGCGCACGGGCATCGAGAAATCGCGCAATCAGATGACCGTCCGGCTCGCTCAGGACATGGGAATGCCGCTCATTGTCGAGTACGCGCGACGCTTCGGCGTGTACGACGACCTCCTGCCGGTGCTCGCCATGTCGCTCGGCGCGGGCGAGACAACTTTGCTCAGGATGGCAACCGCTTATTCGATGATCGCCAACGGTGGACGGCAGGTGCGCGCCACCCTGATCGATCGCATCCAGGACCGCTGGGGGCGGACCGTGTGGCGCCACGACAATCGTCGCTGCGAAGGCTGCCGAGCCGAGCGCTGGGAAAATCAGCCCGAGCCCGAACTCGTCGACGACCGGCGCCAGATCATGGATCCGCATACCGCCTATCAGATGGTCTCCATGCTCGAGGGGGTGGTGCAGCGCGGAACGGCAACTATCGTCAGGCAACGGCTGCCCGGCATCCCGCTCGCCGGCAAGACGGGCACCACCAATGAGTCGAAGGACGCCTGGTTCATCGGGTTCTCGCCCGATCTCGTGGTCGGCGTCTACATCGGCTACGACAATCCGCGGCCGATGGGCCAGTCCGTCACCGGCGGCAACGTCGCGGCGCCGATCTTCGCCAACTTCATGAAGCTTGCGCTCGCCGATCGCCGCGCGGTGCCGTTCCGAATCCCGCCCGGCATTAAGCTGGTTCGGGTCAACAGCAGGACCGGGTTGCGCAGCATGCCGGGCGATCCCGACTCGATCCAGGAAGCCTTCAAGCCCAACGAGGAGCCCGACGATCCCAACTCGTTCCTCGGCTACGAGATGGCGACCGAGCCGTACGGCGCGTCCCAGGGCGAGGGCCGCGTGGGCGGACCGCCCGGGCGCACCACCGTCTACTGAGGAGGCGGTAAGCGCTAAGCAATAGCGGGCGTCTGCTCAGTCGTGGGGGAGCAGCGAGCCAGCGCGGCGGCGATGGCGTTTACAGCCGCCCCCGCCGCCCCTATATCGATCGAAACTTCACCGAGCGATCCGGGATCTGGAGGCAGGCATGCGCGCGGAAATTGAAAAACTCGTAGAGGAAATTCGCGAATCCCTGTCGCTGCTGCGGAGGCATCTTTGACTGGGACAGTGCGCAAGCGCGTCTTGAAGACCTCAATCGGCAGGCTCAGGATCCCAGTCTCTGGAACGATCCCCGCCAAGCGCGCAACGTCATGCGCGCGCGCCAGACCCTCGAACGCCATGTCGCGGCCTACCGGCAGCTCGAGCGTGAGCTCGAGGATGCGGTGACGCTGATCGAGCTCGGCGAAACCGAGCACGACGAGCCTTCGGTGAAGGAGGGCGAGGAACAGCTTAAGCGTCTTGCGGAGGTCGCGCAGAAGCGGGCCATCGAAGCGTTGCTGTCCGGCGAGGCCGACGCCAACGACGCCTACGTGGAAATCCACGCCGGCGCCGGCGGCACCGAGAGCCAGGACTGGGCCTCGATGCTCGCGCGCATGTACGTGCGCTGGGCCGAGAAGCGCGGCTACAAGGTCCGGCTGCTCGACGAGAGTCCCGGCGAGGCGGCAGGCATAAAGTCAGCAATCATCGAAGTCAGAGGCGAGAACGCCTACGGCTGGCTGAAAACCGAGTCGGGCGTTCACCGGCTCGTGCGAATCTCGCCGTTCGACGCCAATGCGCGCCGCCACACCAGTTTCGCGTCCGTGTGGGTCTATCCGATCGTCGACGACTCAATCGAGATCGACATCAATCCGGCCGACATCGAGGTCAGCTTCATGCGCTCGAGCGGCGCCGGCGGCCAGCACGTGAACCGCACGGAATCGGCGGTGCGCATCCTCCACAAGCCGACCAAGATCGTCGTGTTCAGCCAAGACCAGCGCTCGCAGCACCAGAACCGGGAAATCGCCATGAAGCGCCTCAAGGCGCGGCTTTACGAGCTTGAACTCGAGAAACGCGAATCCAAGGCGCAGGCCGAAGCCGCCGCCAAGAGCGAGATCGGCTGGGGCCATCAGATCCGCTCCTACGTGCTGCAGCCCTACCAGCTGGTCAAGGACCTGCGGACCGGGGTCCAGAGTTCCAGCCCGGCAGCCGTGCTCGACGGCGAAATCGACCCCTTCATCGAAGCGGCGCTCGCGCAGCGTATGAAGGGCGGCGGGCCGCTGGTGGTCGAAGACCTAGATTGAGCCGCTTGGAGCGGCCGATCGCCGCCGTTCGTAACCGGGTCGAGGCTTGCGCTCAATTCCGTGCGCCGGTATCAATCGGTCGTGCTGGCCGATGGCGCGACGCGGACCGGTGCGGCTGGCGCCGTGACGAGCTTCGGCTGCACCAGGTGCGTCAACGGGGAGCAAAACCCTGGAACACGAGGGAGGATCGAATGTTCGGCGCCAAGTTTGCGCTTGCCATGGCCGCTGCCCTGTGTGCGGGGGCTCTGCTCGCACCTGCCGCATCGGCGCAGTATCCGGAGAAGAATATCGAGTTCATCATTCCGTTCGGACCCGGGGGCGGTTTCGACCGCACGGTGCGGCTCGTTTCGCCCTATCTGGAGAAGGCGCTGGGCGGCAAGGTCGAAGTGCTGCCCAAGAATGTTGCCGGCGCCGGCGGCCGCAAGGGGCTCGCCACCGTGTTTCGGGCCAAACCGGACGGCTACCTTCTGGTGATCGCCAATGTGCCTGGCGCCGCCCTACCTGAAGTGATGGGCGAACAGGTCGAGTACGAGCTTACCAAGTTCACCTGGATCGCGCGCCTCGCCACCGAGGAATACATGGTGGCGGTGCCCGCCAATTCTCCTATCAAGTCGCTGGACGACATGAAAAAGCTCGGCCGTCCGGTCAAAATTCCGCATACAGACTATGGCTCCACGGCCTATGCGGCCACCGCCATCTTCACCGCCGAGCTCAACATTCCCGTCCAGCACCTCGTTGGCTACAAGGGCACCAACGATTACATCGTCGCCACCATCCGCGGCGACGGCGATGCGGCGATGGCGCCGGTGTCGACGCTCAGAAAGTTCATCGAAGCCGGCGACATGCGCGGCCTCGTCACCATGGAGGCAAAGAGCACGATCGGCAACGTGCCGACCATCGGATCGCTCGGCCACGACAGCCTCACGGGATTGGCGGTCGACCGCTACGTGCTGGCCCCGCCCGGATTGCCCGACGCGATACGCAAGACCCTATCGGATGCCTTCGCCAAGGCCGTGCAGGACCCCGAACTGAAGGCGGCAGCCGAGAAATCAGGCGAGCCGTTCGCGTTCCTGCCATCCGATCAGGCCAAGGCCAGTGCAGAGCGTTCGCTCGCCCTCTATCTGAAGTACAAGGCGGTGCTCGGCCGCAAGCAGTAACGGCCGTTCCGGAGCACGGCCGGCGGCGCCCGCTGCGCGGCCTCTGCAGTGGGAAGCGTGCTGCGCCGACCGGTCGTTCACGCTAAGCAACATCGGATCCCGGAAACGACCGATGATCGAGAGCATACTTTCCGCTCTGAGCGTGCTTTTCACACCGACAGGGGCGCTGTTCCTGATGCTCGGCGTCGTGGTCGGCCTGGTCTTCGGGGTGGTCCCCGGGATCGGCGGCACGACCGCCATCGCGCTGCTGATGCCGTTGAGCTTCGGCATGGACCCCAATAACGCCATGATGTTGATGGGCGGGGTTATGGGGGCCGTATCGGTCGGCGGCTCGCTTACCTCGATCCTGATCAATACTCCGGGCGGGGCACCCAACGCGGCGACCTGTTTCGACGGCTACCCGCTCGCCCAGCAGGGCAAGGCCGGGCTCGCCATCGGTGCCGCGGCGGCATCCTCCACGCTCGGCGGCCTGATCGGCGTGATCGTGCTCATCGCCGTGATCCCCGTCATGAAATCGATCGTGCTGCTGTTCGGGCCGCCCGAGTTCTTCATGTTGGCGCTCATGGGGTTGGCCGCCATCGCCGTGTCGACGGGCGGGCAGTTCCTGCGGGGGCTGATCGCCGGCGCCATCGGGCTCTTGCTCTCCTTCATAGGCTATAACGCCGTCGGAGGCGGCGTGCGGTTCACGCTCGGCTCGGACTATCTGTGGGACGGCATCCCGCTAGTGCCGGCGCTCACCGGCATGTTCGCCATAACCGAGATGATCGCGCTCTCCGTTTCCGGCGGAACCATCTCCAAGGACGCGGCTGCGACGCGGATCGCCGGCGTCATGGAAGGGGTGTGGGCCTGCTTCAAGTACTGGAAGACACTGCTGCAGGGCTCGGTCATCGGGACCTTTATCGGCGCCATACCTGGCCTCGGCGGCACGGTCGCGTCATTCCTCTCCTATGCCGCGGCGATGCAGATCTCCAAGAACCCGGAGACCTTCGGCAAGGGCAACGTCGAAGGCGTGATCGGGCCCGAAGCCGCCAACAACTCCAAGGACGGAGGCTCATTGATCCCGACACTGGCGTTCGGCATTCCGGGCTCGGCGGAAATGGCGGTGTTCCTCGGCGTGCTCGTCCTGCATGGACTGAGCCCGGGTCCCATGCTGCTGATCCAGCACGAAGGCGTCGTGTTCAGCCTCATCATGGCGCTGTCGGCGTCGTGCATCATCGCGACCGTGATCACGCTCATCGTAGCCCGCTGGATGATCCTCATTACCATCGTCGACGTGCATCTATTGGTGCCGGCGGTGATCGCGACCTCGCTGGTCGGGGTCTACGCCCTGCAGGAGAGCATCGGCGATGTCATCCTGTCGGTCATCTTCGGGGTGCTCGGCTATCTGATGATCCGCTTCGGGTTCCCGCGCATCACGCTCGTCATCGCACTCATCCTCGGCGAACTTGCCGAGCGCAGCTTCCATCAGTCGCTCAACATGGCCGACGGCGATTGGACGGTCTTCTTCAGCCGCGGCATCTCCCTGACGTTGTTCATCATCATGCTCGCATGCCTCGCCTATCCCGCGATCCGGGCGGTTCGGCGCAATCCGAGACGGCTGCCGGAGGTCGCCAATTGACGCGCATCAGCCGACTGCGCCGCTTCGGTCCGTCGCTGATCGTGCTCACGATCGGCGTCGTGTTCCTGCTCTGGGCACAAATCTATCCGCGCAACACGGGCACCGTGCCAACACTTGTCGCCATCCTCACCATCGCGCTCGGCCTGCTCGATCTGGCGGGACAGAGCGACACGGGGCTCGGCCGGACCATCGCCAAGTTCGTCGGCCGGGCTGGCGAAGAGGAGGAACCGAAGAAGACGGGTTGGCGCCCCGTCCTCTTCTCGGTGCTGTGGCCGCTCGGCTATGTTGCAGCAACCATCTACGCGGGGTTTCTCCTGGTCACCCCGCTCTATATATTCCTTTACATGTGGACCTACGGCGGAAAGTCGCTGCTCGCCAGCGCGGTTTCGGCGACCGTGACCACCGTCTCCATCTGGCTCACGTTCGAGGTCCTGTTTCGGTACCCGCTCTACCCCGGCGTCCTGTTCGGCGGCTACCTTTGAGCAGCCCGCAGACGCCATAGCGAGGCGCACGATGATGATCGAGGAAGAGGACGGCGCGCGGACCGCCCGGGACGTGTGGATGCGGGGCCTCATCATGCTCCTGTTCATGTTTGCATTCGCCGTCGGGCAGGCGCTCCTCAACTTGACCGCACTCGTCCAGTTCGTGTGGCTGCTCGTTACCCGCGAGCCCAACACCTTCCTGCTGCGTTTCGGAAGGTCGCTGGCCGCCTGGTTCGCCGAGATCGCGCGCTTCCTGAGCTGCGCCAGCGAGGAGAGGCCCTTTCCGTGGAAGAGCTGGCCGGACCCCCAGTGAGCGGGGTTGCGGAGGAGGACCCGACCGGCATGGAGGGAAGGTGTCGATTCGGATCGAAAGACTGACGGGTTCTGCGCTGCGCGAGGTGCTGGAGGACGTGGCAAGGCTGCGTATCGCGGTGTTTCGCGAGTGGCCCTACCTGTACGACGGCACGCTTGACTACGAGCGGCACTACCTTGCCGACTTCGCCGAGGCTTTCGATGCGGTGATCGTTACGGCGCGCGACGAAGAGAACGTTGTCGGCGCAGCAACCGCTGCGCCGCTCGCCGGCCATACGAAGGAGTTTGTACCGCTCTTTGCGGCCCACGGAATGGACCCGGACCGAATATTCTATTTCGGCGAGTCCGTCTTGCTTGCCGCCTATCGCGGCCAAGGTCTCGGCCACGCCTTCTTCGATCACCGCGAGGCACACGCCCGCGCCGCGCGCGGTCCGAAGGGCGCCTATACGCATGCAGCCTTCTGCGCCGTGGTGCGCGCCGACAACGACCCGCGGCGTCCGCCCGGTTACAGGCCGCTCGACACCTTCTGGCAAAGGCGCGGCTACCGCAAGGTGGCCGGGCTCATCGGCAGCTACCGCTGGAAAGAGATCGGCGAGGCCGAGGAGACGGAGAAGCCGATGCAGTTCTGGATGAAGGCGCTTTAGATGGCCGCTGCGAGACGGCTGCGGGTTGCAGCGGCACAGTATCCGCTCGATGCCCTACCCAACATGCAAGCTTGGCGCGAGAAGACCAACGGGTGGGTGAGCATGGGTGCTGCAACCGGCGCCCGGCTGCTGGTGTTTCCGGAGTACGCCGGCTTAGAGCTCGCTGCGACGCGAGGGGTCGCCGTCGCCGGCGACCTCGCCGCATCGCTGGCCGCCGCTGCCGATTGCCTGGCGGAGGCAGACGCCCACTATCGCGATCTGGCCTGCCGATACGACGTGGCGATTGTCGCGCCGAGCGCCCCCGCGCGCCGCGGCACGGACTTCGTCAATGCCGCCCGCCTCATCACGCCCGGCGGCGACATCGGCGTGCAGGAGAAGCTCATCCTCACGCCCTTCGAGCGCGCCTGGGGTATCAAGCCGGGCGGGCCGCCCCGCGTGTTCGAGACCGCGCTCGGCCGAATGGCGATCGCCATCTGCTATGATGCTGAGTTTCCCCTCATCGTGCGAGGCCAGGCCGAAGCGGGTGCCGAGATCGTCCTCATTCCGACCTCGACGGAACTGATGTCGGGATACAACCGGGTGCGCACTGCTGCCAGGGCGCGTGCGCTCGAGAACCAGATCGCAACCGTGATGGCGCCGACGGTGGGAGACGCTCCCTGGTCGCCCGCCCTCGACCGCAACACCGGTCGCGCCGGGATCTTTGTGCCCGCTGACCCGGAGCTGGCCATGACGGGCGTACTCGTCGAGGGCGACCTCGACCGCCCGGGATGGGTCGCCGGCGATATCGATCTCGACGCCCTCCACCGGGTGCGCAGTACAGGCGAGACCCGCAACGCCGCCGACTGGACGTCCCAGCCGGGCGCCGCCCCGCTCGGGGGACGGGTCGACGTGTGCCGCCTGCGATAGGGCGACGACAGCCTACTTGAGCGACCAGGTGACGTGCACGCGCGCCTCGAGCGTTTGCGTGCCAGCCTCGATCGGCACCGCCTCGGCGGCGAGTGCGGCGCGCGCCATCGGCACCGGCCGCGGAGGAGCGAAGTGAACCTCCTCGGAGATCGAAATGACCGGGCCCACCTCGGCGCCCGCGCCGGCGGCATAGAGCTTGGCGCGCCTCAGCGCATTCTCCATGGCCTGCTTGCGCGCCTGATCTTTCAGGGTTTCGGCGTTGCTCACCTCGAACTGGATGCCGCCCATCTGGTTGGCGCCGAGGGTCACCGCCTGATCGAGCACCTCGCCCAGCTTGGCAAGGTCGCGCGCAGTGATTCGCACCTGATTGACCACGCGGTAGCCGGCGATGGTCGCGGGGCGGCCGTCCTTGAACTGCTGATAGCGCGGCTCGACATTGATCGAGGTGGTCTGAATGTCCTTCTCGGCGATGCCCTTGGCCTTGAGCCCCTCGATCAGCTTCTTCATGGCCGCCGAGTTGCGGCTCAAAGCGTCGCGGGCGTTTTCCGCCTCGCTCACCACGCCGGTCGAGACGTGCGCCATATCCGGCTCGGCGGCGACGGTGCCGGTGGCGGAAACGGTCACGGAACGGTCCGGACGACGGTCTTGGGCTGCGGACATGTCACTCACAAGCAAGAGACCTGCAAAGAGAGCTAAGGCGAACGCGCCCGAGGCGGGCGTTGAACTTGGCATTGTCATGGGTTCGATCGGTTCCCCCTGTCAGGGCCAACATCCAAGAGTAATGGGCAATTGCGTCGAAACGTGGCCTCGCCGCGGCGCCCTTCGTGGCAGGGGTGAACTCTGTTATAGACCGCCTCGCCGCCCCACGCCTTAAGTGTGGGCCCGTAGCTCAATGGTCAGAGCCGGCGGCTCATAACCGTCTGGTTGCAGGTTCGAGTCCTGCCGGGCCCACCATCTCGATCCTGATTGCCATCCGGCGCGCATTTAAGATGGCTAAACACGCCGCCAGGCCGGTCAAGCGAGCCGCGGCAACCCGCCGTCAACCATTGGCGCCTAGCATGATGCTAGCGTGCGCGCGGCGGAGCGGCCACCATGCTCGAGCACCCGAACGTCCTATCCACCAGACCCACCGTGCGGTGGGAGCGCGATCGGCAGGCGATCGTCTACGTGATCGAGACCGATCTTGCGGTGAGCCCTGAAGACCCAGGCTACGACCAGACGGCCCTCGACAACATCGCCGAGGCCGCCCTGGCGCGCCTGCCGGGCTGTCGCAATCGCGCTTGCATCCGCTTCGAGCGGGTGTCGCTGGCCTGATCCTGACTGTCAAAGCGTCGGCTCAAGCGGGGCTGCGGAACTGTCCCGCCGCCGCCTCAGTCGGTGCAGGCGACCGAGATGGTCATGCCGGCGGTCGGGACGTACCTGCGGCAGTCGAGTGCAGCAGGCCGTCCCGGAGCAGGCAGGGCAGCGGCCGTTGCCTTGGCGACCGGCACCGCTTTGACAACCTGGGCGCTGGCAGCGACGCGGCCGCCGCTTCCAGCACGGTTCGCGGCCGTTTCCTTGTCCGCCCGCGGGGTCCTGCGGGGCTGCCGTTTGCGGCCCGGTTGGCCCTCGACAGCGGTAGGCGATGTCAACGCCGACCAGGCAAGATCGAAAACACTCGGCTCGCCTGCGGGCGAGACAGCACCTTCCGCCCTTGCCGACGGCGCCGACACCACCAGGACGAGTGCGGCCAGTGTGGCACTCATGAGCTTCATAGGGATCCCCCAATCGGACCCAACCACATTGCGCCGCGAACCTTAGGGCGGGGTTAACTGCGCAAACCGCGCCGGGCACCGGGGGGATCCTACCGAATAGAACCGGAGGGGATCGGCGAAATGCTCGGGCACGATTTGGGGGCCCGACGTTGATTTCCCGGGTCGGCCGTCCGGAGCATCTCGACGCCTTCTATGGGAGCATCTCGACGCCTTCTATGAACAACGCTACGCTGGTTTTGGGGCGCGCCGGCTGAGCGGATGCGTCCGGCGCAATTTCTGCCGGACGGTCCTGAAGCAGAACGGATGCATCGTCCAAACCGTGGGGGCAGGCATGGAATACTTCGCCCAGCAGTTGATCAACGGGCTCACCCTCGGATCGATCTATGGGCTCATCGCCATCGGTTACACGATGGTCTACGGCATCATCGGCATGATCAACTTCGCCCATGGCGATGTGTTCATGATCGGCTCATTCTCAGCCCTCATCCTCATCGTCCTTTTCGGCATCACCGCCGGCCTGCCCGGGGTGCTGCTGATCCTCGCCCTGATCGGCGTGCTGCTGCTCGCCATGGCGCTGACTTCGGTGTGGGGCTGGGCGATCGAGCGCATCGCCTACCGGCCGCTCCGGGGCTCGTTCCGGCTTGCGCCCCTGATCTCTGCGATCGGCATGTCGATCGTGCTGTCCAACTTCGTGCAGATCGTGCAGGGCGCCCGCGTCAAGCCGCTGCCGCCCATCGTCACCGGCAACTACGTCATCCTCGAAAGCCCTGAAGGCTTCACGGTCCAGTTCTCGAACATCCAGATTCTCATCGTGGTGACGACCGTGGCGCTGATGGCCGTCTTCACCTACATCATCCAGTTCACGCCGCTCGGCCGCGCCCAGCGCGCCTGCGAGCAGGACCGCACCATGGCAGCGCTCACCGGCGTCAACGTCGACCTCACCATCTCGCTGACCTTCGTGATCGGTGCGGCGCTCGCTGCGGTCGCGGGGTTGTTGTATCTCCTCTATTACGGCGTCATCGATTTCTACATCGGCTTCGTCGCCGGCATCAAAGCGTTCACGGCGGCGGTACTCGGGGGCATTGGCTCGCTGCCGGGCGCCATGCTCGGCGGGCTCGTCATCGGCCTGATCGAGACCCTTTGGTCGGCCTACTTCACCATCGGCTACAAGGACGTCGCCGCGTTCTCGATTCTTGTCATCGTCCTCATCTTCTTCCCGTCCGGGCTGCTCGGCCGGCCAGAGATTGAGAAGGTGTGAAGCCATGGCCGACGCGGCCGCGCCGACCGGTTCGAGGGCGACCGTCCGAAAAGCGGAACTCACCCTCGCGGACAGGGTGGCTGCCGCCATCCGCGATGCCGCCCTGGCCGCCGGCATCGCCCTGGTGATGTCGATCCCGATCCTCGCCTACCGCACGGTTGACTCGCCGACCGCGCTGGATCTCACGGACCGGTGGCCGGCCGTCGGAATCGCCGTAGCCGTCGTGTTCGCGGGGCGGCTGCTGCTTAACCTGGCGGGCGGAGCCACAGCCCGGCGGCTCGCCGCGGGGACGACGTCGCTTGCGGCGCCGCTGTTCAGCTCGCTCGGACGCCTGGTCGGACCGCTGGTGGTGACATTCGCCGTCGTCTTTCCGTTTCTGCCGTTCGCCGATCGCTACGTCCTCGACCTCGGCGTGTTGGTGCTCACCTACGTGATGCTGGGCTGGGGCCTTAACATCGTGGTTGGTCTCGCGGGTCTGCTCGATCTCGGCTACGTCGCCTTCTACGCCGTCGGCGCCTACTCCTATGCGCTGCTTGCCCACAATTTCGGCTTCTCGTTCTGGCTCTGCCTGCCGCTCGCCGGCATTCTCGCCGCGTTCTGGGGCATCCTGCTCGGTTTTCCGGTCTTGCGCCTCAGAGGCGACTATCTCGCCATCGTCACGCTCGCCTTCGGCGAGATCATCCGGCTGGTGCTCATCAACTGGCAGTCCCTCACGGGAGGGCCCAACGGCATTTCGGGCATTCCGCGGCCCACGCTGTTCGGACTGGAGTTCAAGCTCGAGGGCGGCTTTGCCGACTACTTCGGCCTTGAGTACTCATCGCTCCACCGCATCATTTTCCTCTACTACATCATCCTCGCCCTCGCCCTCATCACCAACGCGGTTACGATCAGGCTCAGGCGGCTGCCTCTCGGGCGGGCCTGGGAAGCCCTGCGCGAGGATGAGATCGCCTGCCGCTCGCTCGGCATCAACACGACCACAACAAAGCTCACCGCCTTCGCCATCGGCGCCATGTTCGGCGGTTTCGCCGGCTCGTTCTTCGCCACCAAGCAGGGCTTCATCTCGCCGGAGAGCTTCGTCTTCCTCGAGAGCGCACTGATCCTCGCCATCGTCGTGCTCGGCGGCATGGGCAGCCAACTCGGCGTCGCCATGGCGGCACTGATCATGATCGGCGGGGTGGAACTGTTCCGTGACCTCGAGCTGTTCCGGATGCTCATGTTCGGACTGGCCATGGTCGCAGTCATGATCTGGCGACCGCGCGGCTTCGTCGCTACGCGAACGCCCTCTATCGTGCTCAAGCACCGCGGCGCCATTTCGAGCGATCTCGTCAAGGAGGGGCGCGGATGAGCGGGTCCGATGCCATCCTCACCGTCGAACACCTCACCATGAGGTTCGGCGGGCTCGTCGCGGTCGACGACGTGTCTTTTGTCGCCCGCCGGGGTGACATAACGGCGCTGATCGGGCCAAACGGCGCCGGCAAGACCACGGTCTTCAATTGCATCACCGGTTTTTACAAACCGAGCGTCGGCATGCTCACGCTCCAGCGCAAGGACGGCCGTCGCTTCCTGCTCGAGCGGATGGACGACTTCCGGATCGCCGAGCACGCCGGCGTCGCCCGCACTTTCCAAAACATTCGCTTGTTCGCCGGCATGACGTGCCTGGAAAACCTGCTCGTGGCGCAGCACAACCGCATGATGTACATGGCCGGCTACAGGCTCGGGCCGGCTGCGGGGCCGGCGGACGAGGTGTTTCGCTACGTCAGCTCGTCGATCTCGGCAGTGCTCGGTCTTAAGCGCTTCCGGGCGGCCGAGAAGGAGGCCATCGCGCGCGCCACCTACTGGCTCGAGAAGGTCGGCCTCATCGAGCGTGCCGATGACGCGGCGGGCGAACTCTCCTACGGAGACCAGCGGCGGCTGGAGATCGCGCGCGGCATGTGCACGGGCCCCGAGCTGTTGTGTCTCGATGAGCCGGCCGCCGGCCTCAACCCGCGAGAGACCGCGGAACTCAACATGCTGCTCAAGTCCATTCGGCAGGAGCACGACGTGTCGATCCTGCTCATCGAGCACGACATGCGCGTGGTGATGGAAGTCTCGGACCACATCGCGGTCCTCGATTACGGACGCAAGATCGCCGACGGCACGCCCGAGGAGATTCGCGCCGATCCGCACGTGATTGCCGCCTATCTCGGCGTGGAGGACGAGGAAGTGGCAAAGGTCGAGCAGGAGATCGCCACATGAGCGCGCCGCTGCTCGAGGTCCGTGGTGTCGAGACCTACTACGGCAGGATCCAGGCGCTGAAGGGCGTCGACCTCGACGTCTGTCAGGGTGAAATCGTCACGCTGATCGGCGCCAACGGGGCCGGCAAGACCACGCTGATGATGTCGGTGTGCGGCAATCCCAGGGCCCGCAAGGGAACCATCCGCTTCGACGGCATCGACATCACACAAATGCCGACGCACGAGATCATGCGGCTCGGACTGGCGCAGTCGCCCGAGGGCCGACGCATATTCCCGCGCATGACGGTGCTCGAGAACCTGCAGATGGGTGCGATCCTGAACAAGGACCGCCTTACCACTTTCGAGGACGATCTGGCCCGGGTTTACCGGCTGTTTCCAATCCTCGAGCGGCGATCCGGCCAGCGCGCGGGCACCATGTCGGGAGGCGAACAGCAGATGCTGGCGATCGCGCGGGCGATGATGGGACGTCCGCGCCTGCTGTTGCTCGACGAGCCCTCGCTCGGACTTGCCCCGATGCTCGTCAAGCAGATCTTCACAGCGATCCGCCAGCTCAATGAGAAGGAACGACTAACCATCTTCCTCGTCGAGCAGAACGCCTATCATGCACTCAAGCTCGCGCACCGCGGCTACGTGATGGTCAACGGTCGCATCACGCTGTCGGGCACCGGCACGGAACTGCTGCAGCGCGAAGAGGTGCGCGCGGCCTATCTCGAAGGCGGCGCCCGCTAGAGCCGGAGACCACCCGAGGAGCCTATGGGCCTGTTCTGGGACAACTCACCGACGGCGTTCCTGATCCTCACGATTCTGCTCGGCGGGAGCGCGGCGTGGATGACCGGGCGGGCGCTCGCCCGCGGCTGGCGCCCGGTTTGGAGGGTGGTCGCGGCCATGTTGCTGCTGGCGCTACCGGTGCGCTTCTTTCACTGGGGGCTCGCGGAAGGTACCCTGCTGTCGCTCCACTACTACGCGGTCGATGCCGCCATCCTGGTGGCCATCGCCTGCCTGTCATACCGGCTGACGCGGGCCAGACAGATGGCGACGCAATATCCCTGGCTCTACCGGCGCACGAGCCCGCTCACCTGGACCGAGCGCCAGGGGTCGCAGAAAAGAACATGACGCCCGCGTGGGCCCGCAGCGCCCGCTTTTTGAGCCGACAACACGTTGGGAGTTATGCTAACAATGCGGGCTGCTTGCGGCGAGGGACGGCCTTGCGCCGCATACGCCTCAAAATGGGAGGTCCCAAAGATGAAGAGAGTTCTGTTGGCCTCGGCCTGTGCGGTTGCCCTTGCCGGCGCCGCATACGCACAGGAGATTCCAATAGCGACCATCGGCCCGATGACGGGCCAGTACGCCACCTTCGGAGCGCAGATGAAGGCGGGCGCGGAAATGGCGGTCGCCGACCTTAACAAGGCCGGCGGCGTAAACGGCAAGAAGCTCAAACTCATCATCGAAGATGACGCTTGCGATCCCAAGCAGGCGGTCGCCGGCGCCAACAAGCTGGTGAGCCAGAAGGTCAAGCTGGTAGCGGGACACTTCTGCTCCGGTTCCTCGATCCCGGCCTCGAAGGTCTACGCCGAGGAAGGCATCGTCCAGATCTCGCCGGCCTCCACCAACCCGAAGCTCACCGACGAACGCGCCGGTCCCAACGTGTTCCGCGTGTGCGGTCGCGACGACCAGCAGGGCGAAGTCGCCGGCAAGTACCTCGCCCAGAAGTACAAGGGCAAGAAGATCGCGATCCTCCACGACAAGTCGGCCTACGGCAAAGGGCTTGCCGACGAGACCAAGAAGTACATGAACCAGGCGGGTCTCAAGGAAGCCATGTACGAAGCCTACACGGCAGGCGAGAAAGACTACACCGCGCTGGTATCGAGACTGAAGCAGGCCGCCGTCGACGTTGTCTATGTGGGCGGCTATCACACCGAAGCCGGCCTCATCGTGCGGCAGATGCGCGATCAGGGGCTCAAGGCGCAGCTCGTGTCGGGCGACGCTCTCGTCACTCAGGAATACTGGCAGATCACCGGCAAGGCCGGTGAGGGCACGCTGATGACGTTCTCTCCCGATCCGCGCAAGGAGCCGGCCGCAGCCGATGTGGTGAAGCGCTTCCGCGCCCAGAACATCGAGCCGGAAGGCTACGTTCTCTATACCTACGCTGCCGTCCAGGCGTGGGCGCAGGCGGCGACCGCAGCGAAGTCAGAGGACAGCAAGAAAGTGATCGCCGAGCTAAACAAGGGGCCGTTTAAGACCGTCATCGGCAACTTCAAGTTCGACAAGAAGGGTGATCCCAACCTGCCGCCCTACAAGTTCTACGAGTGGAAGGACGGCAAGTACGACCAGATCAACTGACGACGCCCCCCGGCAAGCGTTGCGAGACGGCAATGGAAGCGCCCCGCCGAACCAATCAGCGGGGCGCTCTGAATTTGTCTGACGCTCGCTAGAATGCTCGGGCTCAGCGACCTTGGGACTGGGCCATCATCTCCGTCATCAACTGGCGCTCGGCCACGGCGAGCGGCTCAGGTACCGCCTTGCCGGTACGCCGATACGCCCTAATTCGATCTTGAAGCTTGGCGTAAGCCTTGCGCGGATCGTCCTCTTCCTCGAGACTTCCCAAAAGCCGTACCTCGTCCTTATCGACCTGGCTCGTCCTCGGACCCATCACTTCCTCCTCTCGGCCGCATCCGCCATGCGGCCCGTTTCGTCTCCCCTTTCCCCTTCCGCAAGGCGTCGTTGGGACTGTAGAATCCCGCGCGGCGACAGCGACAGCCCCTCGCTGAGCAGCTGCAGCACGAGCACCGTAAAGTTGCGCACCCTTGCTCTTGCAAGCATTTGGTTATCTTGAAAGTAGGGTTCAAGGCGCCCTGCGCGATCACTCCGGAG
The DNA here is from genome assembly GCA_035574175.1 of Hyphomicrobiaceae bacterium. Lineage (GTDB taxonomy): Bacteria > Pseudomonadota > Alphaproteobacteria > Rhizobiales > Hyphomicrobiaceae > DATLZB01. The sequence goes on along the minus strand of DATLZB010000115.1, from coordinate 7,417 downwards.
GGCCTGTGGAAAACCTGATCACCGACGTCGCCGGACTGCGCGTTGGCAACGCGCATGACGCTGTGCTGATGAGCGGCGTGACCGTCCTTGTGTGCGATGAGCCTGCGGTTGCCTCGGCGGCGGTGCTCGGCGGAGCCCCCGCCGGGCGCGATCTCGGATGCCTGGAGCCGGAAGCGACCGTCGAGCGGATAGATGCGATCGTGCTGTCGGGCGGCTCGGGTTTCGGGCTCGATGCGGCAAGCGGCGTGCAGTCCTGGCTCAGGGAGAAGGGGCGCGGCTTCCCGGTCGGCACCAGCCGCGTGCCGATCGTGCCGCAGGCCATCTGCTTCGATCTCCTCAACGGCGGTAACAAGGACTGGGGCCGCTTTCCGCCCTATCGCGAACTGGCCTATGCCGCCTGCGATGGCGCTAAAGCCGGACGCTTCGCGCTCGGCACGATCGGCGGCGGCTACGGCGCCAGCACGGTGACCTACAAGGGCGGCCTCGGTTCGGCCAGCGCCATCACGCCGTGCGGCTTCGTTGTCGGCGCTCTGGCGATCGTCAATGCGCTCGGTTCGGCGGTCATCGGCGAAGGACCGCACTTTTGGGCGGCGCCGTTCGAGGAGGGAGAAGAATTCGGCGGGCTCGGAATGCCCGCGCCCATCACACCCGACATGCGCCGCCACAGATGGAAGGGGGGCGGGATGCCGGCGACGACGATCGCCTGCGTGGCGACAGACGCAGTGCTCGACAAGGCGGCGACCAAACGGATCGCCCTGATGGCGCACTGCGGGCTTGCCCGGGCCCTGCGGCTCGCCCATGCACCGGCCGACGGCGACACGGTGTTCGCCGTTGCCACCGGCCGCCGGCCGCTCGGCGATACCCTCAACGATGTGACGGAGATCGGGGCGACGGCGGCCGATTGTCTCGCCCGCTCCATCGCGCGCGGCGTGTACGAAGCGACCACCCCGGGACCGGGATGGCTCGGACCGCCCGCCTACCGCGACCGCTTCCCTCGAACCCGCTGAGCGCCCGTGCTGTGTCGGCGGCGATTGCGGTGGCTCGTTGCAGGCGCCGCGTTGCTCGTTCTGCTGGCCCTTCTCGGCTGGCTGCTCCACCGCCAGGCACTGATGAGCGCCTGCCTCGAACAGGGCGGCTACTGGGACGGCGCCGCCTCGCAGTGCCGATCCGGTCCCATCATCCTCCGCCCAGACCTGCAGCGGACGTGAGCTCTCAGCCGAACCGGACGATATGGTAAGGGGCCGGGTCGGTGAACGGCTCGTTCCTGGTCATGAGATCGGCAAGGAGACGGCCGGAGACGGGCCCCAGGGTGAAGCCCAAGTGGTGGTGGCCGAAGTCGAGCCACAGCCCCTGGTGGCGGGGCGCCGGCCCAATGACCGGCAAAAGATCCGGCAGGCAAGGTCTGAAACCGAGCCAGGGCTTGTCGTCGAGGCGCCGACCGAGGGGAAAGAGCGCGCGGGCGGCGGGCTCGACTCTTGCAAGCTGCACCGGGCTTGGCGGCGCCTCGCGCAGCGCGAACTCGGCGCCGGTAGTGAGGCGCAGGCCGCGGCGCATCGGGGCCAACACATAACCGTAGTCGCCGTCGTAAACCGGCCGGTGGAGCACCGCATCGGCGGAGGCCGCGTAGTGCATATGATAACCGCGCTTCACGGCAAGGGGGGCGTCGATGCCAAGCGGCCGCAGCACGTCGCCGGACCAGGCGCCGAGCGCGATCACGACTTGGCCCGCGCGGACGATGCCGCCATCGTGACTGATGCGCCATGCCGTGCGTTCCTGTTCCAGCGTGCGTGCGTCGGCGATGACAAACCTGCCGCCGTGGCGCTCGAGTAAGGACGCGTAGGCCTTGCCGACGGCGCCTGGATCGGCCACGCTCGCCGGCTCCGGCATCAGGATGCCGCCGGCAAGAGCGCCGGCGAGGTGCGGTTCGATCTTGCCAATCTCGGCCGGAGTCTTCGCCTCTGAGATGACGCCGTAGCGCGCACGGGCAATCTCCTCGGCCGCAAGCTCTTGCTCAAGGTGCCGTTCGGAGCGGAAGATCCTGAGGTAGCCCGTGCGCCGCAGCGCCTCGGCAATACCCGCCTCGCGCATCAATACTTCGTGCTCCTCGACGGAACGCTCGACCAGCGGGCGCATGGCGCGCGCGGTATGATCCACGCGGTCGGGCGCGCCGTGGCGCCAGTAGCTGATCAACCAGGGCGCGAGCGCGGGAAGTGCGCGCCAGTCGATGCGGGCCTCGGGAGCCAAGTTGAAGGCGTAGCGGACGATCTTCACCGGATCGCGCGGGAAGCTGTAGGGGACGGCAGCCTCCGACTGGATAAGACCCGCGTTGCCATGGGAGGTCTCCTCGGCCGGCGGCCTTCGATCGACAAGGATCACGGAGAGGCCACGGCGCTGAAGATGCAGGGCCGCCGACACGCCGACCATGCCGGCTCCGAGCACAAGGACGTCTGCTTGCATCGGGGAGACCATGAGCACAGAGAGTCCTAAGCATAGACCGGCTTGCCGATTGAAGCACTGCGCCCTGTTTGCTAAGGGCTCCGTGGCAGGCGCCGCTCAACGCTCAGCTCAAGGCCCGCGGAATGATCCCTCGCTATAGCCGGCCCGAGATGGCCAAGCTCTGGGAGCCGGAAACGCGCTTTCGCATCTGGTTCGAGATCGAGGCGCATGCGGCGGCCGCCATGGCGGAGCTCGGGTTCATTCCAAAGTCGGCTGCCGAAGCGATCCGCGAGAAAGGGGCCAAGGCCCGCTTCGACGTGGCGCGCATCGAGCAGATCGAGCGCGAGGTCAATCACGACGTCATCGCCTTCCTCACGCATCTTGCCGAGATTGTCGGTCCCGAGGCGCGTTTCGTGCACCAGGGAATGACCTCCTCCGACGTGCTCGACACCTGCTTCAATGTGCAGCTCGTGATGGCCGCGGACCTGCTCCTCGCCGACCTCGACCGCCTACTCGCTGCGCTCAAGAGACGCGCCTTCGAGCACAAGGTGACACCCACCATCGGGCGCAGCCACGGCGTGCATGCCGAACCCACGACCTTCGGACTCAAGCTCGCCTACGCCTACGCCGAATTCGCGAGGGCCAGGGCGCGCATGGAGGCGGCCCGGCACGAAGTGGCGACGTGCGCCATCTCGGGCGCCGTCGGCACCTATGCCACCGTCGATCCGAGAGTCGAACAGCACGTCGCCAAGGCCATGGGGCTGCGCCCCGAAACCATCTCCACGCAAGTGATCCCGCGCGACCGCCACGCCATGTACTTTGCTACGCTCGCCGTCGTCGCATCGTCGGTCGAGCGCTTGGCCGTCGAGCTGCGCCACCTGCAGCGGACGGAGGTGCTGGAGGCGGAAGAGTATTTCTCCCAAGGGCAGAAAGGCTCCTCCGCCATGCCGCACAAGCGCAACCCGGTCCTTTCGGAAAACCTCACCGGACTGGCCCGGATGGTGCGCGCCTACGCTCTGCCGGCGCTCGAGAACGTCGCACTTTGGCATGAACGCGACATCTCCCATTCCTCGGTAGAGCGGATGATCGGGCCCGATGCCACAGTGACGCTCGACTTCGCCCTCGCCCGGCTCGCCGGCGTCATCGAGACGCTGGTCGTCCATCCCGAGAACATGAAGCGCAACCTCGAGCGGCTCGGCGGCCTTGTTCATTCCCAGCGCGTGCTGCTCGCCCTCACGCAGAAGGGCCTGGCGCGAGAAGAGGCCTACGCCCTCGTTCAAGGCCACGCCATGCAAGCTTGGCAGGGCAAGGGCAAGTTCCAGGATCTGATTAAGGCCGACGCCCGGATCGGTGCGCTGATCCCGGCGGCTGAGATGGATTCGCTGTTCGCTCTCGGTCACCACACGGCGCATGTCGACGAAATCTTCAGGCGCGTGTTCGGTGCCTGCTGAGGGAGCCGATGCGGACCGGCGATGTCGACATCCTGATCGTGCCGGGCCGGAGCAACGCCGGGTCGGACCACTGGCAGTCCCGGTGGGAGCGGAACCTGAAGACCGCACGGCGGATTGAACCGGATGACTGGAATGCACCTGACAAGGATCGCTGGGTCGGTCGCGTGCTGGAAGCGGTGGCGACCAGTGCGCGCGCCGTGGTTCTGGTGGGGCACAGCCTCGGCGTCGCCACCATCGTGCATGCTGCAAGAAAGCTGCCGCGCGGTTCGGTTGCAGGAGCGTTTCTGGTCGCGCCCGCCGACGTCGACAATATGGATGCCTGGCCGAGAGACGACAACGAGTCGCTTGCGGCCGCCATTCGTCGTTTCGGACCCGTTCCGCTCGCGCCGCTTGCGTTTCCTTCGCGGCTGATCGCCAGCTCGAGCGATCCCTACTGTTCTCCGGATCGGGCCGAGCAGCTCGGAGCAGCATGGGGCTCGCATGTCTCAGTCATCGCCAACGCCGGCCACATCGATGATCAATCGGGACACGGCCCGTGGCCGGAGGGGCTGCTCACCTTCGGCGTGTTCTTGCGGCAACTCGGCTGAAGCGGGCACCCGGAGCGGCCCGAGAAACAAGCTGCGCAAATGCCGCCGGCTGAGGTAGATTCCCGCGGTTCCGTGGTCTTTCGGATGGGGGATGCAATGAGCAGACTGGTCATTCCGCTTGAGCGCTCGACGCGGGACGCGCACCGCGCCTACCAAAGACCCGACGAGTACTTGGACCGCGTGGCCAAGTACATTCCTGCCGAGGTCGTCGGCGGGTACATAAGTTTGGATGGGATTCTGGCCTCCAGCCCTGGCCGTCAGGTGGCGACCCTCTTGCCCTTCCCCGGCGCAGCGTGGGCGCAAACGTCTCCACCTGCCCCCGTGCCGCAAGCTGCATCACCCGATCATCTCGGAGCGCTGCTCTCCGCGTTCACGACCGTGCCGGGCTTCATCTTCCTGCTGTGCCTGGTGCTCGCACCCCTCTACGTGTGGGTGCTGGCCCGGCGCGCCGGCTCCGCGGTGTGGAAGGCGCAGGCGTTCATCGCCGCACTCGCCTTCATCGTCTGGGCCTATGCCATCAAGGGCTCAGTGTTCTTCTCCAACCCGGCGCTCGATGCCTGGGCGAAGGCGACCTTTAACGTGCCCCAGTTCTACGATCCCAACGTCGGTGCGGCGCTGCTCGTACTGTTCTCGATGGCCGTCGCCTTCTACCAGCCAAAGGCCGACTGAGCGTCATTGGCGGAACGCGCATCGCGGCACCGCCGCGATGCAACCTTGTGCCGCCCCTCGCGATGCGCCCTTCGCGGCCGCGACCGCTCAGCCTTGGGCCTTGCCCGCCGCTTCGACTTGACGCACGGCCTCGGCCAGCAGTTCCGACATTTTCGCACGCAGCTCGGTGTCACTTACGGAGAGCCCTTGGGCATCGAAATCCTGCCTGATTTTGCGGAACACGTCATCGTCGCCCTTGGCGGCCAAATCGGCCTTGCGAACGGCTTTCACGTAGTCCTCGACGGCCGGGCCGGCGAGGCCCAGCTTGGCGGCCGCCCATTCGCCCAGCAGCTTGTTGCGCCGCGCTTCCGCTTTAAACCTAAGCTCCTGATCTAAAGCGAATTTCTTCTCAAAGCTTTTCTCACGGTCGTCGAACGTGGTCATCGGCTTCATTGCTCCCAAGGCTGCTGTCGGACCACTCCGGGGGGTCCCCATGCCGGCTGAGCCATAGCCCGGCCCTGTTGGCCTGGCAACGCTTACCGGGCTGGCCCGGACAACAATCCCAGCCGGCCCCGTTAAGATTGTTTCCGGCACCCGCTTCGGCTAGTGTCCCAACCGATCTTCCTGATGATCTTGAGGCGCCGGCCCTCCGCCACGCCGTGCCTGGTTCGGCACGCTGCACTTTCTCGGCCGGCAAGGGCGGGACCCGGGTCGGTTCCAATCTGCACAACACGAGACTGGTCAAAGGACTAGCGCAATGAACAGGCGTCGCCGGATTTACGAGGGCAAGGCCAAGGTGCTCTACGAAGGGCCCGAGCCTGGCACGCTCATCCAGCACTTCAAGGACGATGCGACCGCCTTCAACGCCAAGAAGCACGCGCTTATCGAAGGCAAGGGCGTGCTCAACAACCGCATCTCCGAGTACCTGTTCCAGAAGCTCAGCGAAATCGGCGTGCCCACCCATTTCGTCAAGCGTCTCAATATGCGCGAGCAGCTGATCCGCGAGGTTGAGATCATCCCCCTTGAGGTGGTGGTTCGCAATGTTGCGGCCGGCTCGCTGGCCGAGCGGCTCGGCCTCGAAGAAGGCACGGCGCTGCCGCGTTCGATCATCGAGTTCTATTACAAGAACGACAAGCTCGGCGACCCGCTCGTTACGGAGGAGCACATCACCGCCTTCGGATGGGCGACGCCGCAGGAGATCGACGAAGTGATGTCGCTGGCGCTGCGCATCAACGATTTCCTGGTCGGCCTCTTTCTCGGCATCGGCATCCGCCTGGTCGACTTCAAGGTCGAGTTCGGACGGCTGTGGGAGAACGAGCAGGCCCGCATCGTGCTCGCCGACGAAATCAGCCCGGACTGCTGTCGGCTGTGGGACATCCAGACCTCCAACAAGCTCGACAAGGACCGCTTCCGGCGCGACCTTGGCGGCGTGCTCGAAGCCTACCAGGAGGTGGCGCGGCGCTTGGGCGTGCTCGCCGAAAACCCGCGTCCGCGCGGCGCGGGGCCGGTACTGGTCACCTCCAACGGGACCAAGCCCAACTGACGTTGCGGCTGCTCCGAATCGGGGCTAGGCCAAGCGGCAAGCGCCTGTTCTGCGTGGTCGTCGCGGCAGGTTCGCGACCGATTGACGGCAGGTTGGGCCCGTTCGATGCTCCTTTGGGTACGGCTAGGCGACGCAATGCGATGAAGGCCCTCATCAAGATCACTCTCAAGACCGGTGTGCTCGATCCGCAGGGCAAGGCGATCCAGAACGCGCTTTCCGCCCTCGGCTTCAGCGGGGTCGACGAGGTGCGGCAGGGCAAGTACATCGAGATCGAGCTCGCCGAGCGCGACGAGGCCAAGGCGCGCGCGGCGGTGGAGAAGATGTGCCAGGAGCTGCTCGCCAATACGGTGATCGAGAACTACGCCTACGAGCTGGTGCCGGGATGAAGGCGGCCGTCATCGTCTTCCCCGGCTCCAACTGCGACCGCGACGTCAAGGTCGCGCTCGAGGCGGTCACCGGGACGTGCGACTGGGTCGGCGACGTGCACCGGCTGGTGGCGGTGGACAACGGCCACCCCATGCTGAAGCGCGTCACGGGGGCGGGCTGCATGGCCACCGCGGTGGTGGCCTGCTTCCTCGCGGTCTCCGACCAACCGCTGGTGGCCACGGCCTGCGCTCTGGCGTACTTCGGCTACGCGGCGGAGCTGGCGGCACAGCGCGCCGCCGGGCCCGGCACCTTCCGGTCGGCGCTGCTGGACTGCCTGGCCAACCTGGAGCCGGACCAGCTCCGGCGGGGCGTGCGGGCGCGGGAGG
>DATLZB010000114.1:0-2132 GCA_035574175.1 Hyphomicrobiaceae bacterium | reverse complement strand
GCGCGAAGGGTCGGCGGCCATATCTTTGAGATGGATCAGCGGCACGCGGCTGCCCAACTGGCGGATGAGCGCGACCGGGTCGGCGCCGGCGAACGCCGCCCAATACACATCCAGCTCGGACTTGACAAGCTCGGGGTCGCTTGCGCCGAACAGGATGTCCAGCCCGGTCTGGTTGTCGAAGCGCTGGAACTCGAAGTCGTGGTTGTGGTAGCACAGTTGGAGCCCCTGCGACCGGCAGCGCCTGCCGATCTGGTCAAGGCTGCGCGCCAGCTCGCGCCAGCCTTCGGCGCTGCTGCGCCGCTCGGGCGGTACCGCCGGGCAGACGACGTAGCGCGCACCGAGGGTGCGCAGCTCGTCGAGCACGGTGTCGAGCTGGCGCTCGAGCCGATCGAGGCCGACGTGCATGCCGGCGACTTGCAGGCCCAGGGTGTCGAGCTCGGTCCGCAGCTCGGCTGCGCTGAACGAGCCCAGCGTCGTCAGTTCCACCGCTCCGTACCCAAGCTCGGCCACCGCGCGCAGCGTGCCGGCGTAGTCGGATGCGACCTCGTTGCGCAGGGTATACATCTGAACGGCGATCGGATGCTTTGGCATGGCGACACTCTCCTCAGCTGGAAAGGTGGACGGGGTAGACGCCATGTTTGATGAGATCGCGCTTTTTGTCAAGAAGCCCGGTAGAACAACCGGTTAGGACAGGGTGAGCGGAGCCGCAGGGGGCTGAAGTCTTCTTTCGGTCCCCCAACAACATCCGACGCACCTGGCCCGCTTGTGCTACACTGTCGTCGTACGCTTGGGCAAGGCATCTCGGGAGCTGGTCTATGCGCTTCTACGATTTCGCTCTCGTCTGCGAGCAGCTCGCTGCGACAACCAGGAAGCTGGTGAAAGCTGCGCTGCTGAAAGACTATTTCGCGACCCTTTCCGACGGCGACCTGGTGCTGGCCGCGCGCTTCCTGGCCGGTCGCCCGTTCTCGCTGGCCGACCAGCGGGTGCTGAACGTCGGCTGGGCGGTCGTGCGCGATGTGGTGTGTGAGCTGAGCGGCATGGCGCCCGAGGAGTTCGCGACCTTGGCGACACGCATGGGCGAGGCCGGTGCGGCGGCGGCGATCGCGCTGGCCGATCGCAGCACCGTCGATCCATCTCTTACACTCGCCGATGTGATCGAGTGCTTCGAGACATTGGCCACTGCCCGTGGCCCATCGCAGAAACGCCCCGTGCTGGCGGCGCTGTTGCGGCAGGCGACCCCGGTCGAGGCCAAATACATCATCAAGATCATGGGCGGCGACTTGCGGATCGGGCTCCAGGAGGGGCAGCTCGAAGATGCGCTCGCCCGCTATGCCGGCGCCACGGTCGAGCAGATCCAGTGGGCCAACATGTTGCTGGGCGATGTCGGCGAGACCGCGCTGCTCGCGCGCTACCGTCGGCTCGGTGAGGCGCGCATGCGGCTGTTCCACCCGCTGAAGTTCATGCTGGCCTCGCCGATCCAATCGCCTGAAGAGGTCCGCCGTTCGATCGCTGGAGCGTTCTTCGTCGAGGACAAATACGACGGCATCCGCGGGCAGGTCCACAAGTCCGACGGGCGCCTGGCGATCTACTCGCGCACGCTCGACGAGGTCACCCATCGCTTCCCGGAATTGCATGCGCCCCTGCTGGCGCTGCCCGGTGCGTTCATCCTCGACGGCGAGGTGCTGGCGCTGCGCGATGGGCGCATCCTGCCGTTCAAGGACCTGCAGGCACGCCTGGGCCGCAAGACCGTCAGCGCGGAGGTGATGGCCCAGGCACCGGTGGTCTTCGTCGCCTACGACCTGCTCTACCAGGACGGCGTGGTGCTGCTGGAGGCGCCACTGGCCGAGCGTCGCGCACGGCTCGAGGCGCTGCTGCACGGACAAGGTGACAGGATGCCGGGAGCGGTCAGCTTGTCAAACCTGATGCGTTGCGAGGAGACTGACGCGATCGAGCCGCTGTTCGCGGCGGCGCGGGAGCGCGGCAACGAAGGCCTCATGATCAAGGACCCGGGGTCGGGGTACCGACCGGGCCGGCGCGGGCGCGAGTGGCTGAAGCTCAAGCGGGCGCTCGCCACGCTCGATGTCGTCGTCACTGCGGTCGAGGTGGGCTATGGCCGGCGCCGGCACGTCCTC
>DATLZB010000113.1:0-4270 GCA_035574175.1 Hyphomicrobiaceae bacterium | reverse complement strand
ATCGCCGAACCCGTGGCCCGGCTCGGTGCAGCGGTTACCGCCATAGATCCGGCGGCGGAGAACATCGGTGCGGCGCGGGCGCACGGGCTGCCGCAGGGGCTCGATATCGACTACAGGGTCGCCCGCGTCGAGGACCTGGTTCAGGAAGGGCAAAGCTTCGATGCCGTGCTCTGCTTGGAGGTGGTCGAGCACGTTCCCGACGTCGGCTCGTTCCTCAAATGCTGCGCCGAGCTAGTCCGGCCAGGGGGCGTCATGATCCTGTCCACCATCAATCGTACGATGAAGGCGTATGTGCTCGCCATCATCGGCGCGGAGTACGTGCTCCGCTGGCTGCCGGTCGGTACCCATCGGTGGGAGCGGTTCGTGAGACCCGACGAGCTGGAGCGCCACCTGGCTGCCGCTCAACTCAAGGTGCGGACCGTGCGCGGGCTCATCTACAATCCCTTGACGGACCGGTGGTCGCTCGGAGACGACACGGCAGTGAACTATCTGGCGTCGGCGACGCGGGCGGCTGCATCCGAGGCGTGAACGGACTTTTCCCATGGAACTTGCCCCCACCCGCTATGTCAGGATCGAGGGTACCGAGGTGACCGTTGCCGTCACCTCGGCGGAGGAGGCCAGGGCAGCAATCAAGGAACTCAAACACAAAAAAAAGGAGTACGCCTGGTTGAAGAAGGCGATCACCAGGCAGATCCAGGCGGTGGAGCGATCGAGGAAGAGGATGCGCCCTGCAAAAAAGACAAGAGGCCAGACCTGGCTGGCGCGGGTCGCTTCGGTGGTGGACGACCTGACGCGCGGCCCCGAGATCATTCGGGCGGGCGTCGCTGCTGGTGACCTGCCCGCCATGAGGCGGGAATGCAAGAAGATCGACGATATCTTGCACAATCTGGACAGTGCCGTGCTGCAGGTCGAGGGGCGGCTGCTCCATCACTCTTTCTAGGAAGTCAAGACCAAAAGAGTGGCTTTGAGGCGGCAGGCGCCTAACGGCGGCGGCCGGGGAGCTGTACGTCGGCATGGTCCGCAACCCCGGCGGCCGCTTGTTCGTCATTTCGGGCCGCTGCCTGTCGAACGGCAGCTCGCTTCAGCGCACGATGGAGCTGCCTTCAGCGCCAGCGGAATGGGCGCTCGATGTGGCGCGGTAGGTCGAAAGGCGACCGGTTGGCTTCGCGCCAGGCCTCGGAACGGGTGAGGCCGATGTCCTTCAGCATGCGGTCGTCGAGGGCCATCAGCGCCCGGCGCTGGCGGCGCACCTCAATGATCCGTTCCACCCAATACCACAGCGAAGTCCAGGAAAGCTGCGCGGAGAGCCGGGCAATGCGGCCTCCGGGTTGCGGGAGAGCGTCGCAAACTTGGGTGGGCCTGCTCATGACTGCCTCCGTTGTCCTTGTGTGTTGGTGCCGGCTGTTGTTTCCCGAGACGACCAGCCGCAACCTATGCCGCGTCTATGCATAAAGCAATTGAATGTATTTTATCTCGGTGATAAGTGTTCCTAATGTTCTTGTCGAAAGGGAATGCTCATGCCGAGGGATATCGATACGGCTCTGCTGCGCGCGTTCCTCGCCGTTGTGGAAACCGGGAGCGTGACCAGTGCTGCCCGTCTGTTGAACCTCACTCAGGCAGCCGTCAGCCAGCAGATCAAACGGCTCGAGGAGCTGTTCGGGAGCCCGCTGTTTGAGCGCGCGCACAAGCGGCTCGTGCTGGCCCCGGCCGGGGAGCGTCTCATTCTCAATGCCGAGCGTCTGGTGGCGCTCAACGATGAGACGTGGGGGCTGATGACGACGCCCCACTTCGAGGGCGAGGTGCGGCTCGGCGTTCCGTGCGACATCGTGGCGAGCTACATGCCGCCGATCCTCAAGCGATTCAACGCCGTGTGGCCCCGCGTCCGCGTCAGTCTGTCATGCGGGGAATCGGTCAATCTGCTGGCAGAGCTTGCGGCCGGCAAGATCGATCTCACCTTCACGACCGAGACCGGGTGCGGAGCGGAGGGGGAGACGCTTCACACCGATCGCCTCGTCTGGGTCGGACTGCCAGGAGGCGATGCGCACACGCGCGATCCGCTGCCGATATCGGTCGGCGGGCCGACGTGCATGTTCCGCCCGGCCGTGCTCGAAGCCTTGCGCCGGTGCGGCCGCGACTGGAGAATCGTATGCGAAATCAGTAACATGGAGGCGATATTTGCGACCATCAGTGCAGGTCTTGCCATCGCCCCGATGCTGCGGGCCACGGTGCCAGCGCAGTTCATCGCGCTGGGCACGGCGAGCGGGCTGCCGCAACTGCCAGAATTCCGCATCAATCTCTACGCCCCGAAGACGACGACCAACGACATTGCGCGCGAGCTTGCCAGCCACATTCGCCATGAGTTCCGCGCCAGGTTCGGCGGCGAAGATGGCGCCGGGACACGGGTTAGCGCACCGCTGGCGCCGATGGCCGCTGGCGGCGGGCGACAAAACGGACAGGTGCGGACCGGGGCGTAACCGGGTCTGCAGAACAGGGCGCTCGACTGGGAAGCGGTCCGTGACGCACCGACGCCCGGTTGGCGCTCTATCGGTGACGGCTCCATGCAAAATCCGCTGCTCGTAATGCTCGATTGGTGGCTGCGGCGCTATTGGGCGGCCGACCCGGCGAGGCTCGAGACGGCGCTGCGGGGAAAGCCGGTGGCGCTGATCAGCGGGGCCTCGGAAGGGATCGGGCTGGCACTGGCGCACCGGTTCGCGGCAGCCGGCCATAACGTGGTGCTCGTTGCCCGCCGTGCCGAGCTCCTGGAGAAGATCGCCGCCGAGATCGCGAGCAGCTACGGCGTGGAGGCGACGGCGCTGCCGCTCGATCTTGCATTGCCCGACGCGGTGGAGCGCATCGCCGCGGCGCTGGCCGAGCGGCAGCTCTACGTGGATGTGCTCGTCAACAATGCCGGGCTTGGCCTCGCCGGCCCGTTTCTTGACCACGATCCGGCCGAGATCGACCGCCTGCTCAATGTCAACGTCAAGGTGGCAACGGCGCTCATGCGGCGGTTTCTGCCCGACATGTGCGTGCGCGGCCGCGGCGGCGTCCTCAACGTGTCCTCGCTCGGCGGCTATACCCCCGGCCCCTATCAAGCCACCTACTACGCCAGCAGGGGCTATCTGATCGCGCTCACCCGGGCCGTCGGTTTCGAGACGCGCGGGCAGGGGGTGCGCGTGGCGGTGGTGGCGCCGGGCCCGGTCAACACCCGCTTTCATTCGCGCATGGGCGCCGACAACTCGCTCTATCGCTGGCTCATTCCGCCCGGCACGCCGGAGGGCGTGGCGCGCGCCGCCGTGCGCGGCTTCCGCTGGGGCAAGCGCGTGATCATGCCCGGGCTTCTCACCTGGCCGATGGCCCTGGCGATGCATCTCACTCCTGCCGTAATACTGGTTCCGGTCATGGGATTGCTGCTGCAGCAACGGGGCGGTGATGCTCGACGCTAGGGGCCAAACCGACGCAGCCCGCACACAGGCGCCGGCGCGTCTGCCGGTGCTCGTCGTGCTGCATCAGGCGCACTCCACGCCGGGCCGCGTCGGCTGGGAGCTGCGGCGGCTCGGCCATCAGCTCGACGTGCGCCGCCCGCACAACGGTGATCGGCTGCCCGAGACGCTCGCCGGGCATGCGGGCGCCGTCATCTTCGGCGGACCGGGCAGCGCCAACGATGCCAATCCCGTGGTGCGCGCCGAGGTCGAGTGGATCAAGGTGGCGCTGCGCGAACGCAAACCGCTGCTCGGCATTTGCCTCGGCGCGCAGATGCTGGCGCTGCACCTCGGCGCCAAGGTCGCGCCGCATCCCAACGGATGGGCCGAGATCGGCTATCATCCGATCCGGCCGCTCGATCGCGACCGCCTGGGCGAGGATGCGCCCGATCACGTGTACCAGTGGCACCGGGAAGGTTTCGAGCTGCCGTCCGGCGCCAGGCTGCTGGCCAGCGCCGACGGACCGTTCCCAATCCAAGCGTTCGGCTACGGGGAGGGGGCCATCGGCCTGCAGTTCCACCCCGAGATCACCTACGCCATGGTCGGCCGCTGGACGGTGCGCAGCGCGCACCGGCTGTCGCTGCCCGGGGCGCAGGATCGGTCCGCTCAGCTTGAAGGCCACATGGTGCACGCACCGAAGGTGCAACGCTGGCTGGCGGGGTTTTTGCCGCGCTGGCTCGCCGGCACGGGATTCGCGGCGAATCAGCACGTAGACAATTCTGCAATACTTCAAGTCTAATCTTTGCGCCGGCCTGGAAACCCAGTTCCGCGTATCCAGGCGGCTTCGGCGC
>DATLZB010000112.1:0-37668 GCA_035574175.1 Hyphomicrobiaceae bacterium | reverse complement strand
GGCCTCGCCCGCCTTGATCGCCGCCGCGGCGCTGCCGACCGCGTTGAGGCCGGAGCCGCAGAGCCGGTTCACGGTCGAGCCCGGCACTTCCTTGGGGATGCCGGCGAGCAGCAGCGCCATGCGCGCGACGTTGCGGTTGTCCTCGCCGGCCTGGTTGGCGCAGCCCATGATGACGTCGTCGACGGCCGAGGGGGGGAGTACCCTGTTGCGGGCCATCAGCTCGCGGATGACGTGAGCGGCGAGGTCGTCGGGGCGGACGGATGAGAGTGCGCCGCCATAGCGGCCGATCGGGGTACGGATACCGTTCACTAGGTAGGCGTGGCGCATGCTTCTCCCTCGTTGGATAGCCCTCAAGACCACATAGTCCGTGGGTTGCAGCTTGCACAAGGCCGCTCTTGAGCCGGCGTGAGGGGAGGGTGTTCCTCGGGCCTCACTCGGCGGCGCCCGAGTGGCGGCGGGAAGGCATGGCCAGCGCAGCACCAGCACCAGCACCAGCACCAGCGGCACCGTGCGCGGAGGCTGGCGTTGCAGCCGGCCCTCCTTCCTCCCCGGGGCCCACAAAGCGGGCGAATACGCGCCAGAGGCGCTGAGCGATGTCGTCCATCATCACGTAGAGGGCCGGCACGAAGACCAGAGACAGCACTGTCGAGGAGATCAGGCCGCCAATGACGGCCACCGCCATGGGCGCGCGAAACTCGCCGCCCGAATCCAATCCGAGGGCGGCGGGCAGCATGCCGCCAACCATGGCAATCGTTGTCATCACGATGGGGCGGGCGCGCTTGCGGCCGGCATCGACTATGGCCTCGTTGCGCGGTACGCCGCGAGCCACCGATTCGACTGCGAAGTCGACCAGCATGATGGCGTTCTTGGTGACGATACCCATCAGCATGAGAATGCCGATCACCACGGGAAGGCTCATCGGCATCTGCGCGATGAGCAGCGCGACGATGGCACCGCCGATGGAGAGCGGAAGCGAGCAAAGAATAGTTACGGGCTGTAGGAAGCTCGAGAACAGCAGGACGAGCACCGAAAACACCATCATCAGGCCGGCGCCCATGGCCTGCCCGAAGCTTTCGAAGACCTCGCCCATCACCTCCGCGTCGCCAAATTCCTTGAGCTCGACGCCTTCGGGCAGGTTTCTGGCAGCGGGAAGGGCAGTAACGGCGGCGACGGCCTCGCCAAGCGCGGTCTTGCCCGTGAGATCAGCGCCGAGCGTCACGCGGCGGGCGCGGTCATAGCGGTCGATCGCAGTCGGTCCCTGGCCATACTCGAAGTCTGCCACCGTGGAGAGCGGCACGGCGGCGCCCGAGGCGGTTTGCACGCGGAGCGCCTGCAGTGTCTGCAATTCTGCGCGAGCTTTCTCGGCGAGTTGGACGCGGATCGGCACCTGGCGGTCGCCGGCGTCGAACTTGGCAAGCGCGGCGCCGATGTCGCCGATCGTGGCGATGCGCACGGCCTCCGCTATGGCCTCGGTGGATACACCGAGCGTGGCAGCGAGGTCCGCCTTGGGCACGACGCGCAGCTCGGGGCGGTCGAGCTCGGCGGTGGAGACGACCTGTGTGAGCTCAGGTAGCCGCTTCATCTGGCCGACAAGCTCGGCGGCGGCACGGTCGACGGCGGCGCCGTCGCGGCCGGAGACAACCATTTGGAAATCGCGCTGGCCGTTTTCCTTGAGGAACCAGTAGCGCACGTCGGGCAGATCCGAGAGACTCTCGGCAAACGCCTCGGTGAGCTGGCTTTGGGTAAGAGTGCGTTCGCGCCTCGACCCGGTCAGCACGATGATGGTCGCCTTGCGCACCTCCTCGCCCGAGCCCAGGATGCGCCCGCCCGTTACGTATATATTTCTCACCTCGGGGCGGCGACGCACGCGCTCGGCGACGGCCTCCGTCACCTGCCGTGCGTCCTCGAGCCGGGAGCCGGGTGGTAGCTCGACGGCGATCAGAATGCGGCCGTTGTCCTCGGGCGGCAGGAAGCCCGCCGGCAGGAGCTGGATGGAGGCGATCGAGGCAGCGAATACGACGAGACCAAGGCTGACGGTGGCGAAGCGATGGCGCACGGACCAAGCGACAAGGCGCGTGTAGGTCCGGAGTAGGAAGCCTTCGCGTTCGGTGTGGCCGTCGTGGGCGCGCATGAAGTAGGCGGCGAGCAGCGGGGTCACGAGGCGGGCCACGAGCAGGGAGAAGAACACGGCCGCCGCAACGACCAGGCCGAATTGCTTGAAGTACTGGCCGGCGATGCCGCCCATGAAGCTCACCGGCACGAACACGGCGATGATCGTCACGGTAATGGCGATAACAGCAAGCCCGATCTCGTCGGCGGCCTCGAGTGCGGCGCGGAAGGGCGGCTTGCCCATCCTGACGTGGCGCACGATATTCTCGATTTCGACGATGGCGTCGTCCACCAGGATGCCGGTGACGATGGTGATGGCGAGCAGGCTGACAAGATTGAGCGAGAAGCCCATGGCGTCCATCGCCCAGAAGGTCGGGACGATGGAGAGCGGCAGGGCAATGGCCGCGATGACGGTGGCGCGCACATCGCGCAGAAACAGGAACACGACCAGAATAGCGAGAGCGGCGCCCTCCATCAGCGTCTTCATGGTCGCATCGTAGCTTTTGAGCGTGTAGTCGACGGCGGAGTCGATCAGCCGAAGCTTGATTCCCGGGTGGTCCCTGGCCAGTTCCTCGATCTTGGCGACGGCGCCACGAGCGACCATGACCTCGCTCGCGCCCTTGGCGCGCGAAATGGCGAAGGCGACCACGGGCTCGCCGTCGAGCATGGCGTACTTGCGCGGCTCCGCAACGGTGTCGCTGACGGTGCCGAGCGTATCGAGGCGCACGGAGCGGCCGCTCGGCAGCGCGATCATGGTCTGCGCAAGATCGGCCACCGTCTTGCTGCCGGCGAGCGTGCGGATCGCCTGCTCACGGCTCGCGATCTCGCCGCGGCCGCCCGCCAGATCGACGTTGGTGGCGCGAAGCTGGCGATTGACTTCGCCGGCGGTGATACCGAGCGCAGCCAGGCGGTCGGGATCGAGGGCGACCCTGATTTCGCGGTCCACCCCGCCGATACGCTCGATCTTGGAGACGCCCTTCACGGTCTGCAGGGCGCGAATGACGGTATCGTCGACGAACCAAGAAAGCTGCTCGGGCGTCATGGCCGGGGCGCGCGCTGCATAGGTCAGGATGGGGAGCCCCTCGACCTCGATGCGCTGTATGATCGGCTCGTCGATGGTGCGCGGCAGCTCGGAGCGAATGCGGGCGACGGCGTCCTTCACGTCGTTGACCGAGCGGTCGACCGGCGTACCGAGCTCGAACTGGACGGTGGTGGTCGAAGTGCCTTCGACTACCGTCGAGGTGATGTGCCTTATCCCGGTCAGGCCAGCGATGGCGTCCTCGACGCGTTTGGTGACCTGGGTTTCGAGCTCAGCGGGGGCGGCGCCTGCCTGGGTTATCGCAACTGAAACGACGGGCAGGTCGATGTTGGGGAAGCGGGTGACCGCAAGCTCGCGGAAGCTTAACCAGCCGAGCACCAGCAGCACCATGAACAAGACGGCCGGCGGCACCGGGTTGCGGATCGCCCAGGCCGAAATGTTGAGAAGGCGCATCAGTTGATCTCGCTAAGCCGGGGGCCACGGGATGGTGCGGGAACGGGGCGGACCGCGTCGCCATCGCGGAGGAAGGTGCCGGCCTTGGCGACAACTACGTCGCCTTCAGCCAGGCCCGACGTGACTTCGATGAGGCCGCCGGACCTGAGGCCGGTGGTTAGGCTGCGGGTCACGATGCGGCCGTCCTCGACGAGCTGGACCTCCGGCCCGTCAGGGGCGAACCGCACGGCGGAAGCCGGCACGACCAGACCATCGCTGCGCGCCGTCACGACGCTGCCGCGGCCGAAGCTGCCGATGCGCAATCCGGGATCGTCACCGAGGAAGATGCGGACACGGCCCAGGCGCGTGGTGCGGTCGACCTCAGGCGACACGAGGCGAACCTTGCCCTCGACCTCGCCAACCCCGGCGATGGTGATGAGCGCCTTCTGGCCGATCTTGAGCTTGGCAAGCTCGGTCTCCGGTACCTCAGCGTCAAGCTCGATCTCGCCGTCGGCGATGATGCGGAACATGGGGTCGGCGGCGCCAGAGGCGAGTCCACCGATACGGGCGTTACGGCGGCTGATGAGCCCCGCCGCCGGTGCCCTGATCTCCGTCTTATCGAGCCGCCAGGCGATCTGGCGGCGCTGGGCCTCGGTCTGCGCCTTTTCGGCTTCAGCAAGGGCGAGGCCGTCGCGGGCAGCGACGAGCTGAGCCGCAGCCGTCCGTGCCGCCGCCTCGCGCTGATCGAACACGCTGTCGGCGAGGTAGCCTGACTTCTGCAGCGGCTTGGCGCGTTCGAGCGCGCTCGTGGCCTCGTGCTCGCGCGCCTCGGCGGACACGATCTCGCTTCTGGCGCGGGCGATCGCAGCCTTGGCGCGGGCGAGAGTGGCGTCGTTCTGGGCGAGCTCAGCTTTCAACGTCTCGTCCTCCAGACGAGCGAGCAGATCACCTTTGGCTACGCGGTCGCCCTCCTCGGCGTGCAGCTCAAGGACACGGAGACCTTCGACCTCAGGTGCGACGAGGACCTCGTTGCGCGGAACCAGCGTTCCGGTGACGAGCACGGTCTCGACAAGTGTTGCGCGCACGACGCGATGCACGGTAACTGCCGGCGCCATGTCCTTCGCCGTGATTTGCTGGGGTGGCGGCGATGGCGCTCCATGCGTCAGGCGGCCGCCAGCGTAAAGGACCGCGCCGCCGCCGGCGGCAAGCAGGAGCAGCAGCAACATTGATCGCTTCATGAGGTGGCCTCGGCTTTCGATTGCGGGTTGCCGCTCGCGCGTGTCGCCGGCTTGACGTTGAGGAGAGTGCCGATCAGTTGGACCACTGCCGGCAATACGGTCTTGGCGTCGAAGTCAGGGTCGACGGCGCGCCGCCAGAAAAGGCCATCGCCGATCGTAATGAAAACGCGGGCGAGCGTTTTGATGTCGAGGCTCGGATCGATGCGGCCCTCATCCTTCAGTCGCTGGAACAGCCTCTCAAAGCCGGCGAGGACAAAGCGGTCGACGCCGCGGTAGATCTCGCCCACCTGTAGGTTGCGGGTCGATTCAACGCCGATCTCGACACACATCAGCCGCTTGTGGGCCGGTTCCTCAAGGAAGTACTGCTCGCCCAGCTTCGACAAGGCGTGCATGAAATCGGGAGCTTCGGCGAGCACGGCCAGGCGTCTGGCGAACTCGGCGCGATCGCGCTCCGAAATGCCGGCGATCAGAGCCTCCTTGGAAGGGAAGTAGACGTAGAGGGCGCCAGCGCTGATACCTGCCTCCTTGCAGATGTCGTGCATGGTCGTGCGGTGGAAGCCCGAGCGGGCGAAGCAGCGCTCGGCGGCGTCGAGGATGTGCTCGCGCCGGGCGGCCTGGGTGGCGGGCGACAGTCTCGGCATTGCCGATCTCCCTAACGGAGCCACGTCCGGCGTGCGCCATCGCCGGTTGTGCTCGCAAGTGCGAAAACAAAACGGATGTCCGTTCGTTTTATAGGCAAATGAGGCGAGGTCAAGGCGCGCCCGGTACGGACGCGGTAGCCGTTTGGGGGGGCCCATGCGCGCAGCGTGGTGCGCTGAAGCCAAACACCGCGGTTGCGGACCGATCGAGGGGAGCGGCGGTGCAGCTTTGGTTCAACGCGGGCGACCGCTTGCGCTGCGCAAGCGATGGTCGCCCAGGCCATTGTCGACCCTACCTTGAGGCGAGGGTGGTGTTCTTCAAGAGATCGTAGGCGCAAGTAAAGCGGCCGAGGCCCGAGCCCAGGGTCAGCTGCAGGTAGGGCGTGCGGTAGCGCTTGTGCCAGTTGCGGTTGCCGAAGTCCCACAGGGCTACGTCGATATCAGGATTGCCGATCAGCAGCTGAAGGTCGCGCGGGCCAGCAGGCGCCTGGGCGGCGGCGGAGAGACCGCGCAAGGTGGCTTCGCCGCGGCAGGCCTCGATGGCGCGCGCGCCATAAGCCGCGATAAGCGCCTCCTCCGTCGCCGAGCGATAGAGGTAACTGTGGGCGCCGAACTTGGCGGCGGCGAAGAGCAGCAGGGCAAGTACGAGCACGCGCATGACGACTGGCCCGGCAGTTTCGGGGCGGCCCCTTCCCTGACGGGGGCCAAGCCAGTGTCGCGGCACAAGGTGAACAAAACGTTGCGGAGCGTGCCCCCGATGGGGCAAGAAGCGCTTCGGGGAGGAAATCGGAAGACATGAAAAAGCGGCTACTCGTTACCCGTAACCTGCCGCCCGCAGTCGAAGCCCGTGCGGCGCGCGACTACGATGCAATCCTCAATCCAGAGGATAAGGCGATGTCGACGGAGGAGCTGGTCGCACGCGCGCAGGACGTCGATGCGCTTCTCGTGTGCGTTACCGACAAGCTCCCCGCCGCGGCGATCGCAAAGCTGCCCGAGCGGCTGAAGATCATCGCCACCTTCTCGGTCGGCACCGACCATATCGACCTGGCAGCAGCAAAGGCGCGCGGCATCCGCGTCGGCTCGGCGCCGCACGGAGTGACCATCGCCACGGCCGAGATCGCCATGTTGCTGATCCTCGGCTCAGCGCGGCGAGCCCCGGAAGGTGAGCGCATGATTCGGGCGCGGCAATGGACGGGGTGGACGCCGATGCAGCTGTTGGGGCGCCGTCTCGACGGCAAGCGGCTCGGCATCCTGGGGCTTGGCAAGATCGGCAAGGCGCTGGCGCAGCGGGCGCGCGGCTTCGACATGGAGATCCACTACCACAACCGCAAGCGGCTGCCGGCGGAGGAGGAGAAGGGCGCCATCTATCATGCAAGCTTCGAGAGCCTCGCCCGGGTCTCCGACGTGCTCT
Organism: Hyphomicrobiaceae bacterium; assembly: GCA_035574175.1. Taxonomy (GTDB): domain Bacteria; phylum Pseudomonadota; class Alphaproteobacteria; order Rhizobiales; family Hyphomicrobiaceae; genus DATLZB01. Next base: position 30,801 of record DATLZB010000112.1, on the reverse strand, counting down.
CGCTCAATGCGCCGGCGAGCCCTGAGACGCGCCACATCATCAACGCCAGGAGCCTTTCCTGGCTGCCCAAGGGCGCGATCCTGGTCAATACTGCGCGCGGGGACCTCGTCAATGACGAGGACCTGATCGCGGCGTTGAAATCAGGCCAAGTCGCCTACGCCGGTCTCGACGTCTACCAGGGCGAGCCCAACATCAACCCGGGCTACTATGATTTGCCCAACACGTTCCTGCTCCCACACATCGGCTCAGGCGCCATCGAGGCGCGCAATCAGATGGGCTTCGAGGCGCTGGACAATATCGACGCCTTCTTCGCCGGGAGGGAGTTGCCGTTTCCGGTGGTGTGAGGCTCAGCCCTGAAAGGCGTCCTCGCGGCCGCGGCGCACGGCAGGCAGCGCCGCCAGAACGATGACAAGCGCGGTGGCGGCCAGCAGCGTGGCGCTGATGGGGCGGTCAAGGAAGGTCATGAAGTCGCCGCGCGAGATCAAAAGCGCTTGGCGAAGCTTCTCCTCCATCAGACGGCCGAGCACGAGGCCCAAGAGCAGCGGCGCTGGCTCAAAGCCGAGCTTCAAGAGCACGTAACCGAACAGTCCGAAGGCAGCCACCATCTCCACGTCGAAGGCGGAATTGTTTAGCGAGTAGATGCCGATGCAGCAGAACAACACGATGGCGGGGAACATCAGCCGGTAAGGCACCTTCAGGAGCCGCACCCACAGGCCAACGAGCGGCAGGTTGATGATGAGCAGCATCAGATTGCCGATCCACATGGCGGCGACCATGCCCCAGAACAGTTCGGGCTGCTTCGTGATGATCTGCGGACCCGGGATGATAGAGTGGATCATCATGGCGCCGATCATCAGCGCCATCACCGCATTGGGCGGAATGCCGAGCGTCAAAAGCGGAATGAACGAAGTCTGCGCGCCGGCATTGTTGGCCGATTCGGGACCGGCCACGCCCTCGATGGCGCCGGCGCCGAAGCGGCTGGGGTCGGCGGCGAGGCGCTTCTCGAGCATGTAGGAGGCGAACGGTCCGAGCACGGCGCCGTTCCCGGGCAGCACGCCGAGCACGGAGCCCACCAGGGTGCCCCTGGCGATCGGGCCGGCCGACTGCCTGAGCTCACTCGGGCCGGGCAGCAGGCGGCCAATGCGGGCCTTGACCACTTCGCGCGCCTCCGGCGCCTCGAGGTTCTTCAAGACCTCGGCGAAGCCGAATACCCCCATGGCAACGACGGCGAACTCAAAGCCGTCGGCGAACTCGGGCACGCCGAAGGTCAACCGGTCCTGAGCGGTCTCCAGGTCGGTGCCAACCGTCGACATCAGCACGCCGAGGAGGATCATGGCGATGGCCTTGGGTAGCGAGCCGCGCGCCAGCACCACGGCGAACATCAGGCCGAGCACCATCAGAGAGAAATAGTCGGCAAAGCCAAACAGGAGGGCGACGCTCGACAACGGCTCGCCGAGCGCGGCGATAAGCAGGGTTGAGAACGTGCCGGCGATGAAGGAGCCGATGGCGGCGATGCCGAGGGCGATGCCGGCGCGGCCCTGCTTGGCCATCTGGTGGCCGTCGAGGGTGGTGACCACGGCCGTCGCCTCGCCGGGAATGTTGACCAGGATAGCGGTGGTCGAGCCCCCGTACTGGGCGCCGTAGTAGATGCCCGACAGCATGATCAGCGCCCCGACGGGATCGATGCCGAAGGTCAGCGGCAGCAGCATGGCGATGGTGGCCACGGGGCCGACGCCCGGCAGCACGCCGATGAGCGAGCCGATCAGCACGCCCAAAAAGCACAGGGCGAGGTTCTTGAGTGAAAGAGCAACGGCAAAGCCCAGCAAGAGATTGTCGAGAAGATCCGCCACGAGAGGGCCTCACAGCCACCGATCGAGCGCTGGAGGCCACACGGGGATCGGCAGGCCCAGCAGGACACTGAAAAGGGCAATGGAGGCAGCCGTCAGCACGACGGCGAAAATCAGCACCTCGAGCGGGCGCGAACGCGGGTCGGCGGCCGCCGCGACGAGAACGGCGAGAGGACCGGCGACGAGGAGCCCGAGCGGGCGTATGGTCCAAGCGAAGAGAAGCGCAGCGCCCAGCACGAACACGGGGCCGCGCAGCGACCAGCGCTCGAGCCGGGAGCCCTGCCAGAGGAAGGATTGCACGAGCAGCAGCAGACCGAACGCCGCCACGAGCAGTGCCACGGTGCGCGGCATGAAACCCGGGCCGATGCTCGAGAGCCGGCCGAAGTCGAGACCGAGCGAGCCGAAAAAGCCGATGGCGGCGAGGGCGAGCAGGAACAGGCCGGCAGCAAAATCCTGCGGCGACTTGGGCGTACGACGAGGCGTTCGTGCCGTCGGTTGCGGGGCCGTCAGTGGCATGCGGCTTCCTCCCTCAGCACTCCATCTCAGCTCGAGCCGATCTGTGGGCCTGCTCGCGCAGGGTCATCTCGTTCAGGCGCGGCAGTGCCGCCGCCAAGCTACCGTCTAGGGCGGGGAGCGTCTACGCTCAGAAAGCCACGCCGCAATTGCCTCCCCTGTCGCGGGGATAAGCGGAAACAAGGAGGAAGCGATGGCAAGGATCGGCTTCATTGGCCTCGGGAACATGGGCCAGCCCATGGCCGGCAACCTGGTCAAGGCGGGTCACGAGGTCATCGGCTACGATCTCCTCGCTGACCGTGTCGAACGGGCGAAGAGCCGTGGCGTTGTAGCCGGCGGTTCGGCGGCCGAGGCCGCTTCCGGCGCACATGCGGTCATCACCATGCTGCCAGCAGGCAAGGACACGCTTGCCGTCTATACGGGCGGCGTATTGTCGGCAACGCAGCGGGGCACGCTGTTCTTCGACTGCTCGACGATCGACGTCGCTTCGGCTCGTTCGGCACATGAGCTCGCCCGCAGATCCGGGATGGTGTCCCTCGATGCTCCGGTTTCCGGTGGAGTCGCCGGTGCGGAGGCAGCCACGCTCACGTTCATGGTTGGTGGCGACAAGGCGGCGTTCGATGCTGGCGAGCCGCTGCTCAACGCCATGGGCAAGCGCATTGTCCATTGCGGAGAGGCGGGTGCCGGCCAGGCCGCAAAGATTTGCAACAACCTGATCCTCGGCGTGAGCATGATCGCGGTCAGTGAGGCGTTCGTGCTGGCCGAGAAGCTGGGCGTGAGCGCACAGGCGCTGTTCGAGGTCGCGTCCAATTCCTCCGGCCGGTGCTGGGCGCTCGATGCCTACTGCCCGGTGCCAGGGCTGGTGGCGGCGGCACCTTCCAACCGCGGCTACAAAGGGGGATTTGCGTCCGCGCTAATGCTCAAGGACCTGAGACTGGCCAGGGAGGCGGCACGGAGCGCCGGGACGGCCATACCGCTCGGGGCCCATGCGGCGGAGCTGTACCGGTGCCACGCCGATACGGGACACGCGGCAGAGGACTTCTCCGGCATCATCAAACTCATACGGGGAAGCAACGACGTCTGACCAATCGGCATGCCGTGGGCGCGATGAGAGGCGCGTTAGGCGCAGCACTTTCGGGGGGTGCGTTCAACGAATTGTCGGTTATTATGGGAGAAGGCCTGGGTTTGTTCCGTTCGCGGGATGCAGGCCCTATACGAACAACCCGCAGCCAGCAGGAGGAAACCAATGCTCAAACCGAAATCGCGTTCTGGCGTCGCCCTATGTGTGGCGGCGTTCGCCGGCGTGGTTGCCCATTCGGCTTTAGAGCCTGCCGCTGCGCAGGAGCGCAAATCCATCCGCTGGGCGACATCAAACGTGGATTCCTACGGTTACAAGGTGGCGGCCTCTATGGTGAAGATCGTCGAGGACGCTCTCGGAAAGGACTACACGGTTACCGTCCAGCCCTATCCGTCAACCACCGGCGCCATGAAGGCCACCATGGATGGCAACGGCGAGATCGGCTACACGGCCGACGTCGGCATGACCCAGCTCTACAGCGGCGATGGCCCCTTTAAAGGCTACAACCCGGCCAAGGGTAAGCTCGTGCACGCTTGGTACGCCTATCCGATGGAATCCTTCATGGCGGCGCCGGCGAGCAAAGCCGACCAGTACAAGTGCTGGAGCGACTTCAGCGGTAAGCCGGTGTTCTTCACCACCGCCGGCTTCATGAACTGGCTCAACTTCCAGCGCATTTACAAAGCGCTCGGCTACGACTTCAAGCACGTGGAGATCGATCCCAAGACGCAGGCCGATGCGCTTCAATCAGGCTCCATCGTCGGGGCGGTCGCCTACACGACGGCCGGCCGATCCCTGGCTTCCTACTGGCGTGAGACCGAGATCCGTGCCGACGTGAGAATGATTAACCCCTGCCCGCAGGAGGTTCAGAAGCTCAAGGCGGCCGGACTTGCGATCGAGAAGGTCGATCCCAAGCAGGCGTTCAGCAAGGACGTTGGCGTCAAGGAGATCCTGGGCGTGCCGATTCTGTTCGCCTACAACGTGCGAGCCGACATGCCGGAGGACGTTGTCTATAAGATGCTGAAGGCCTTCTATCAGAACCGGGAGAACCTGGCGAAATCCGATCCCGGCTTCACGCCGTTGTCCAAGGACTTCGTTGGCATGCAGGTCAACGGCATCAGCGCCAATCCCGACATCCCCGTGCATCCGGGGCTGGCCAAGTTCCTAAAGGAGCACAAGGCCTGGAACGACAAGTGGAAGGTCGCCAGCGCCAAGTGATCTGCTGATAGCTCACCGGGATGTGGAACGGAGCGGGAGGCGCCCATTCCCGTCCCGGAGGATTTTCGCACAGCTTGGCGATCTGAGTGACGCGCCTGATCGGCGGTCATAGAGTGCCTTGCTAGCGCATATGCGCGGTACATTCATCCGCGCCGGGGAGCCGCCACCATGGCGACCGATACGCTCAAACGCGTCGTAACTCTGCAAAACCTGATCTTCGCGATCTCACTGGTCTTGCTCGTCTGGCTGATCTGGTACTTCTACACCGGATTTGGTGGACCCAGGCAGCTCGCGACGCACCTGGTGCCGATCGCGGTGCTCCTGCAGGTTCTGTTCCTTTATCAGCAGGACAATCTCTACAAGTGGCTGCCGCGTGCGATCAACCAAGCCATCGTCGTGCTCTATGCCGCAATTTGTCTTTATGCGTTCTATTATTTCTACATGTATTTCGAGGAGATCGCGATCTACCGCCAGGGCTCCTACACCACCGAAGACTTCATCGTCGGCCTGTTGATGTTCTTCCTGGTGATGGAGCTGTCCAGAATCGCGCATCCGGTGCTGTTCTGGGTGAACATGGTAATGATCGCCTACACGCTGTGGGGGTATCTAAGTCCGATCGATTTCTTCTGGCACCCTGGAACCACCTTTTACCGGGTCGTGACGTCTAGCACGGTCGAACTCGCAACCGGCATATATGGGCTCTACGCGCAGCTCGCACTCACGCTGGTGGCAGCCTTCCTGCTGCTCGCGGCTGCGGCTAACGGATTCGGTGCGCAGCGCGCCATGATCCAGGTTATGCGGCGGCTGGCCGGCCGCTCGCGCCAGATGGTGCCGCAGTCGGCCGTGCTCGGTTCGCTTTCGGTCGGCATGGTGAGCGGCTCGGGATCGGCCAACGCGGTCGTCGTTGGCTCCATCACCATTCCGTTGATGAAGCGCTACGGGGTGCCGGGCGTATTCGCGGCGGCGGTGGAGACCGCGGCCTCGATGGGCGGCCTCATTATGCCGCCGTTGATGGGGGTCGGCGCGTTCCTGATGTCGGAGTTCCTCGGTGTGCCCTACTGGGACGTGGTGGTGCGCGGCTTCGCGCTCGCGTTCGTCTACTACGTGTCGCTGGCGCTTGCTGTGTACCTGCTCTGCGTCAGGCTGCTGCCGCGCGACGTGGTTCCGGCCGAGAAAGTGCCGCTTTACGAGCAGGTCAAGACAGCGATTTTCTTCCTTTCCGTCGCTTTTCTCATCCTGTTGATGGGATGGCTCGGCGTCGGCGAGCTGCGCTCGGCGCTCTTTACCGCGATGCTCATGTTCAGCCTGCTACTCGCCACCTTTGGGTTCTTCAAGTACGTGCTGCACGATCCGGTCGCGGCCGAGGAAACGCTGTTTGGCAGCGTGCGCCGGGCGATCGAGACGCACGCCGAGATGACGTCATACCTCACGCTGCTGCTCGCCACGCTCGGCATTATGATCGGGCTATTCACCGTCACCGGCTTCATTAACCGCATGGGCGCGGCGCTGCTCGATCTCGGCGCATGGAACATCATCGCCGTGGTAGCCATGGCTTATGCGTTCGGTTGGCTCGCCGGGGCCGGGCTGCCACCGACGGCTACCTACATCATCGGTGCAATCGTCATCGTGCAGCCTTTGCGCGATCTCGGTATCAATCCTTGGGTCGCTCATTTCTTTGTGTTCCTGCTGTCGGTGTGGGGCGAGCTATCTCCACCCACCTCGCTTACGGCTGCCGTCTCGGCCCGCATCGCGGAAGCGTCGTTTATGCGCACCATGTGGGTAGCCCTCAAGATCTGCATTCCGATCACGCTGATGACGTTCGCCATCTTCATGCGCTCGGACATGGTGGTGAACCCGGGCTGGGCGCAGGTCGCGGCGACGGCGCTGGTAGCGATCGGCACATGCGGCTTTACCTTTTCAATGTTCGGCCGGTTCGTCGACAACATGGCCGGCGATGTCCCGCTTAGGGCCATGCTGGCGATGTTCGGGCTAGTCGTGCTGCTACATCCCGATCAGGGCGTGGCCACCATGGCGGCGTTCGTCGTGTTCGTGGCGACCCTGGTCGGCCTCTGGCGACATCGCCTTGTCGCCGCGCCCAAGGAGGAGTTGCGGGCACAACCGGCGCAGTAGCCGGTCAGAATCTTGTGGGCGCACGCAGGTCAAGCTCCTCTTCCGGCGGTAGCGGCGCCATCAGCCGAGCGATCATGATCGGTGTCACGTCCTCCAAACGTGAGGGGTTCCATCTCGGCTTGTGGTCCTTGTCGACCAGCAGCGCGCGGACGCCCTCCAAAAACTCGCCGTGCTCGAACAGGCGCACGGTCAGGCGGTACTCGACAACAAGCGCCGCCTCGAGCGAACCGAGGCCGCGCGCGTGGCGGATGGTGGCGAGCGTCGCCTTCAAAGACAGCGGTGATCTCGGCGCGAAGCTCGCGAGCGTGGCCTTTGCCCAGTCTCCGGGCATGGCAGCCAGCGCACTTTGAATGGCCTCGACCGTATCAAAGCAAAAGGCGGCATCGATCTGAGGTCTCAGAGTGGCGAGTTCGCCCGGCGTCGGCTCAGCCTTAATGCCCTCGAGGACAGCGTCGACCGGCCGGGCGGAACGGCAGAGCTCGACAACGAGTTCCGGCAGGATCGCGGCGGGGACCATGGCATCCGAGAAACCGGCATAGATGGCGTCGGCAGCTCCCATTCGGGCACCCATGAGGCCTAGGTAGATGCCGGTCTCGCCGGGCGCGCGCGACAAGAGCCAGGTACCGCCCACGTCCGGGATCAGCCCGATGGTCGTCTCGGGCATGGCGAGCTGGGAGCGCTCGGTGACGAGCCGGTGGCTGGCGTGGCTGGAGAGGCCGATGCCGCCACCCATGACGATGCCGTCCTGAAGGGCGAGGAACGGCTTTCGGTAACGGCTGATGAGGGCGTTGAGACGATACTCCTCCGCCCAGAACCGGCGAGCCAGCCGCGAGCCCTCATTGCGGCTTTGGTAAAGAGAGCGCACGTCGCCGCCGGCGCAGAGGCCGCGCTCGCCAGCACCGTCGAGGATGACAAGGGCCACAGCTTCATCGTTCTGCCACTCGAGCAACGCGCGCCAGATGGCGCCGACCATGGGATAGGTCAGCGCGTTGAGCGCGGCAGGCCGGTTCAAGGTGATGCGGCCGGCGCGGCCCTCGCGGCGGATGAGTACATCGGTGGCATTATCGGACATGGCGCCCACGGTCCGCTAGAGCGCCCAGCAGTAGACGAGGAGCGCGAAGGCGCCAAGGCCAGTGCGGGCGGCGTGCATCTGTCCCCACTTGTCGAGCTCGACCTGGGTTGACTCGCCGACCTCGAGGGGAGCGGTCTCCTTCAGCGCATTGTTGATCGGCATCATGACGATCAGCGTGTAGGGCACGTTGGCGGCCATGGCGAAGGCGCCCAACAGCCAGCGCCAGTCGCCGCTGAGGATCGCCGCCAGCAGCCCGCTGGTGGCGGAGACGATCACCAGCATGACCTGCATCTGGAGGGCGCGCTCGTAGGATGGTTTCCACTGACGCAGCGCCTCGGCGAGCGTCAGCGACATGCGCGCGGGATGCTCCGCATAGTTGATGTAGAACGCCGCGCCGGTGAACAGCGCGGCGGCTACCAGTGCGATAGTGCCCAGTGCCATGGTCCGACGTCCTCCTCGCGCCGCCTGAATGTCGCCCTTTGATAGGCGAAGGCGGAACAGGAAAAAAATCGTCTTTTCGGAAATCAGCGCGCCTGCATGAAGCGCTTGCCCGGCATCGACTCGTAGGGGCCCTTCCAGCCGGGCAGCGCCTTAATGCGCTCAAGCCAGGCGCCGATGGCGGGATGCTCGGCGGCGATATCGAAGCCGAACTCCTCGACCGGATAGTAGAGGTAGCCGACCAGGGAGATGTCGGCGATGGTCGGCCGCTCTCCGAGCACGAACCGGTGGCCGGCCAGGCGCTTATTGAGCACCGCAAGGTTGCCGTCGATGCGGCCCTTGAGGAAGGCGAGCACGTTGGGGTCGGGAGCCGCAGGCGCCAAGCTGCGCAGGAAACGGTAGGGGCCGAGGTAGCCGTTGAGCTTGTGGTTGTCGAACAGGATCCAGCGCAGTGCTTCGAGCCGCTCATGCTCGCCCTGGGGGCGGAACTTGCCGCTCTTGTCGGCGAGATAGGTCAGTATCACACCCGACTGGCTCAGCTTACGCGTTCCCTCTGCAAGCACAGGGACCTCACCCATTTCGTTGACCTCGCTGCGGTACTTTTCAGTGCGGGTCTCGCCGTTGAAGAAGTCGACGAAGATCGGCTCCCAGTCGGCGCCGATCAGGTTCAGCATGAGGGCGCAGCGATAGGCATTGCCGGACTGGGCGAAGCAGTAGAGGCGGTAGGTGGACATTGGGTCGGGGATGGGTTGGCCGCGACGTGCTACTTGGCCTCGATCTTGACGCCGGGCAGGTTGACGGTGATGCGGTTCTGCCGGCTGTCGTAATAGAGGTAGCCGAGCACGACAACCGCAATCAGCAGGATGGCGATGATAATGTTCTTCGGATCATTCATGGGGCTTCAATAGCACGATCATTGTACGAACGGAATTGCACGCCGGCTCCGGCACCGAGGGCAGCTGGCGACAGCAGGTGTCGGTGAGAAACCGTCACGCCGGAGCGGGGAACCAACACTCCGCGGCTCGGCCAGTGCAAAACGATACAGGACGTTGTGAGATGCACAGTCTCATCATCGTTCTAGCGTCCGCCCTGACATTCGGCGCCGCAATGCCGTTGCCGATCGGCCGCTCAGCAGAGCTGAGGTAGCCCGCCTCGCGGTGGGATCAACCACCTCGGCTGCGCAGGCAGACGCATCGAGGCCGACGAGGACGGTTACGAGATTAGCGACGTGCGGTGCCGAGACGGCAACAGCCTATTGTCTCACTTCCAATCGCCGCTTCGATCTGATCGAAAAAGCCGAGGACTTAGGCGGGGGTCGTGGAGGCTCTGGCTCTCAGCATTCGAGGGTCCGCATGTGGACAGCGTCTCCACAGTACAAGATGCGCGCGTTGCGGGCGACAAGCCGTACGCCGCGCTGGCGCGCGGTCGCAAAGGAAGCGGTCGGCCCGGTCGTCGTCGGACGCCTCGCTTGGCAGTTCGACGGCTTCGACCATGATCTCCGAAGTCAGGTGCAGCAGGGCGAAGCCTTGCTGTGGCAACAGTGATCGGAACCGGATCAGCGGTTCGAGCGGCAGGCGAAGCTGGCCGCCTCACGCGCGCCGGGCCGCCTCCCATGCTGTTATGCGACTTTAAGGATACCGCGCACCTAGGGATAGAGTCGCATCTTTGTCCACGGTTCCAATGGGTTCTTGCGGCGAAAGGCAATCCGCTCGTGCAGCCGGAAGGGACGATCGTGCCAGAACTCCATTTCCAGCGGCACCACCCGGAAACCCGACCAGTAGGGTGGGCGGGGTATGTCGCCGACGCCGAACTTGGCCGTGAAGGTTGCCACCGCCTTCTCCAGGGCAAATCGACTTTCGAGCGGCCGCGACTGCTGCGAGGCCCAGGCGCCGATACGGCTGCCTCGTGGGCGCGTGGCAAAGTAGGCGTCCGCCTCTTCCGCCGCCACCTCGCTGACGTTGCCGCGCACTCGCACCTGCCGGCGCAGGCTCTTCCAGTGGAACAGGAGAGCGGCCTTGTGGCAGGCGAGCAGCTCGACGCCCTTGGTGCTTTCACGGTTCGTGTAGAACACGAAGCCGCGGTCTGGACGATCCGCGCCGTCAACCCCTTTGAGCAGCACCATGCGCAGATTGGGCATGCCCTCCGCATCGACCGTCGCGAGTGCCATCGCTTCCGGATCGTTAGGCTCGAGCCGTGAGGCTTCGGCGAACCAGTCGGAAAAGAGTTGGAACGGCTCGGCCGCGGCGCCGAAATCGCCCGCCTGCGGCGTGGCCTCGTACGGTGCTTTGGCTCCCACCATTCTCTTGCCTCGGTGCTGGTCAGTGCCAAGCCTCTCGATGCAAGCCTATCTATCCTATCAGCACCTTGTGCGACAGGCCTCGACCGACGCTTACTTGCGCCGAACGGTTAAACCTGGACGCAACACGCCATAGACCGACCTGCTGCGCTCAGGCTAGACCGACTGGCCCTTTGGTGTAGGATGCGCGCAAAATGATGAACAACCTCCGGGGGATTGCGTGCCGATGACAAACCCAGAGGCTGGTGCGGGGCTCCCCCGGGGAGTTCTGATGGCCGGCAAGCGTGGCCTGGTCATGGGCGTTGCCAACAACCGGTCGATCGCCTGGGGTATCGCTCGAGCGGTTGCCGGGCAGGGCGCCGAAGTCGCTCTCACCTACCAGGGCGACGCACTGAAGAAGCGGGTAGTGCCGCTCGCCGGTGAGTTGGGCAGCACGCTGGTTTTGCCCTGCGATGTCACCGATGCGGCCTCCATGGACGCCGTTTTCGCTGCGCTCGCCAAAGAGTGGGGCCGGCTCGACTTTCTGGTTCACGCCATCGCCTTTTCCGACAAGAACGAGCTTGACGGGCGCTACGTCGATACCACCGAGAAGAACTTCACGCAGACCATGCTGATCTCGTGCTACTCGCTGACGGCGCTTGCCAAGCGGGCCGAGCCGCTGATGACGAGCGGCGGCTCCATACTGACGCTCACCTATTACGGCGCCGAGAAGGTGCTGCCACACTACAACGTCATGGGCGTCGCCAAGGCGGCACTTGAGGCGAGCGTGCGCTACTTGGCTGCCGATCTTGGCAAGCGGGCCATCCGCGTCAACGCCATCTCGGCAGGGCCCATCAAGACGCTCGCGGCCTCCGGCATCGCCGACTTCCGCTACATCCTGAAATGGAACGAGTACAACTCAGCGCTCCGCCGCACTGTCGACATCGATGAGGTCGGCTCGGCGGCCCTCTACCTGCTGTCCGACCTTTCCCGGGCGGTCACCGGCGAAATCCACCACGTCGATGCCGGTTATCACATTCAGGGCATGAAAAACGAGGATGCCCCGGATATCTCGGTCGTAAAGAGCGAGAGCCCCTAGCTCGCTCGAGCCTCACCCACGACAAAGGCCGGAGCATTGGCTCCGGCCTCGTTCCGGTCGTTTCGACCGTCGGTTCGTTGGTTAGTGGCCTCCGACTGAGGGCTCACTTCACCGCACTCACGCATTTCTTCTTCTTCTTGTCGTAGTAGTTGAGGGTGCCGCACTTGCCGGGGGCATCCTTCTTCTTCTTCGCCGCGTAGGCCGGCGTCGAGCCCACCACGAACGAGGTCACCCCAAACGACGTGGCTGCAAACACCGCCATCATAGCGACCAACGCGATCCTCCGCATTCGATACTCCCTTGGTTTCCTCCTCCAGGTGGAACATCCCACCCCAACTCTAAATAAAATCTGGCAGGCTTGTTGTCACTTGGGAAGTAAACGGCTCCCCAAATCTTGGTAACGAACCCGATTTCTGATGTTTTTATGCAACTCGGGTCTTGGCCTTCTCGGGCCCGGCGCTGGCGCCCAATTCGTGTCCGGCGAGCCTTGCGGTGTTAGTCGGCGCGACCTAAGAACAGCTTGCACGACGGCGGCAACCCTGACCCGTGGGTTGCCGGCGCCGCGGCTTCCGGGATCTGGCATGTCGCACAACACCTTCGGCCACCTGTTCCGCGTCACCACCTGGGGCGAGAGCCACGGTCCCGGCATCGGCTGCGTGGTCGACGGCTGCCCGCCCGGCATCCCGCTTTTGGAAACCGACATCCAGACCCACCTTGACAGGCGTCGGCCCGGGCGGTCTCGCTTTACCACCCAGCGGCAAGAACCGGATCAGGTGCGAATCCTCTCAGGCGTGTTCCAGGACGACACCGGCCGGCAGGTAACCACCGGCACTCCTATCGCGCTCCATATCGACAACGTCGACCAGCGTGCCAAGGACTACAGCGACATCAAGGACAAGTTTCGCCCCGGCCACGCCGACATCACCTACTGGCAGAAGTACGGCATCCGCGATTACCGCGGCGGGGGACGATCTTCAGCCCGCGAAACCGCGATGCGCGTCGCTGCCGGCGCCATCGCCCGCAAGGTGCTCGAGGGCGTTACCATCCGCGGCGCCCTGATCCAGATCGGCAACCTCGCCATCGATCGCTCGCGCTGGGACTGGAGCGAAGTCGACAACAACCCGTTCTTCAGTCCGGACAAGGGCATGGTCGAGCCCTGGGCGAACTTTCTCGACGAGCGACGTAAGGCAGGATCCTCGGCCGGCGCCATTATCGAGGTCGTGGCCGAGGGTGTTCCGCCCGGTCTCGGCGCGCCCGTCTACGGCAAACTCGACCAGGACCTCGCCGCGGCCATGATGGGCATCAACGCGGTGAAGGGCGTGGAGATCGGCGTCGGCATGGGTGCGGCGGCCCTGAGCGGCGAGGAGAACACCGACGAGATCCGTATCGGGCCGGACGGCAGGCCGCGCTTCCTGTCGAACAATGCCGGCGGCATCCTGGGCGGCATATCTACCGGCCAGCCCATCGTGGTGCGGTTCGCCGTGAAGCCGACGTCGTCGATCTTGATGCCGCGCAAGACCATTGACCGCTTCGGCAACGAGACCGAGATTTCGACCAAAGGCCGCCACGACCCCTGCGTCGGTATTCGTGCGGTTCCCGTAGGGGAAGCGATGATGGCGCTCGTCCTTGCCGACCACCTGCTCCGCCACCGCGCCCAGTGCGGCACCCGATAGGCCCCCGATGGCCGGCGCGCCCGAACTAAAGGCTCTCTTGTTCGACGTGTTCGGTACCGTCGTTGACTGGCGCACCAGCGTAACCCGCGAGCTCACCGCCTTCGGTACCACCAAGGGCCTTGAGGTCGACTGGCAGCAGTTCGCTGACGACTGGCGCGCTCTCTATCAGCCCTCACTTGAGGAGGTGCGTTCCGGGCGCCGTCCCTGGACCATCCTCGATGTTCTTCATCGCGAGAGCCTTGAGGTACTGTTCGCCAGATACGGTGTCGGCGGCCTGAAGCAATCCGAGATCGACCACCTCAGCCGCGCCTGGCACCGGCTCGAGCCGTGGCCCGATACGGTCTCCGGCCTGCAACGCCTCAAGAAGCGCTTCATCATCGGCACGCTGTCGAACGGCAATGTCGGCCTGCTGGTGCGAATGGCAAAGCATGCCGGCCTGCCCTGGGACGTGATCCTCGGCGCCGAAACCGCGCGCGCCTACAAGCGGATGCCCGAAGCCTATCTCAGGAACGCCGAACTCCTGAACCTCGAGCCGTCCGAGCTAATGCTCGTTGCCGCCCACAACGACGATCTGAAAGCGGCCGCGGCCGTGGGTCTGCGCACCGCCTTTGTCGCCCGGCCGACCGAGTACGGTCCGCGCCAGAGGAAGGACCTTTCGGCGACCGGACCATGGGACGTCGTGGCCGACAGCATCGAGACGCTCGCCGATGCGCTCGGCTGCCCGCACTGAACCGACTTTATCGAGGAGCCAAACATGAAGATCGCCGTGATGGGCGCGGGCGCACTCGGCTGCTACTTCGGCGGACGTCTTGCAGCGGCCGGATACGACGTTTCTTTCATCGCCCGGGGTGCCACGCTCAAGGCGCTACGCCGCGACGGCGTGCGGATCGAGAGCACGCTCGGAAATCTGCACCTCCTCAATGTGCGCGCAACATCCGATCCCGGCGAGATCGGCCCGGTCGATGTCGTGATGTTCTTGGTGAAGCTCTACGATACCGAAACCGCCGCGCGCGCCATTGCGCCTCTCTTGGGCCGCGACACAGCCATCCTCACCCTCCAAAATGGCGTCGATGCCGCCGCGCTGATCGGCGGCATCGCCGGCCGCGAGCGGGTGATTGGCGGCACCGCCTTCATTGCCGCCGAGAATCGCGCTCCGGGCCTCGTTGCCCATCACAGCGCCTTCGCCCGCGTTCGCTTTGGCGAGTTCGACCGTTCGATCTCGCCGCGCGTCATCACTCTCGAGCAAGCGTTCATCCGGGCGCAAGTGGACGCCAAGGCGGTGGACGACATCGAAGTGCAGCTTTGGGAGAAGTTCGTTTTCCTGTCCGCGCTGAGCGGCATGACTTCGCTCACCCGCCTGCCTTTAGGACCGATCCTGGCCGATGAGCTCTCGGCCAGCCTCTTTCGGCGCGCTCTGGAGGAAACCAACGAGGTCGGACGCAAGTTATGCCACCGCGTCCCCGCAGACGTTGCCGAGCGGCAACTCGGATTTGCCCGCGCCGCCCCGCCGACCATGCGCTCGTCCATGTTGGACGATCTGGAGCGCGGCCGGCGCCTGGAGCTCGATCATCTGAGTGGGGCGGTGGCGCGGCTCGGGCGCGCAGTCGGCGTCGAAACGCCAGTGCACACGACCATCCACGCCGCGCTTCATCCTCTCGTCAATGGCCGCCTATGAGAGTTGCCGTCGGCGAACCATAACCTTGGAAAGAAACGCGAGATCGGTCCTCACCGGGGCTAGGCCGCATCCGTTGAACATTCGATCGAGGTCGTCGCCGGCGTAGTGCTGGAAGTAGGGCTCGTGAAATCGCACCGGAAAGGCCTCGAGCAACCCATCCCAATCCGGCCGGTCGCCGAACTGGAGACTGTCGATGAACACCAACAAGCCCCCGGGCTTGAGCACACGCGCGATCTCGCCGGTCACCCGCTGGCGGACATCTCCCGGCAGCTCATGGTAGAGGAAGATCACCGTCACGACGTCCTGGCTTGCCGTGCCGAGCGGCAGTGCCTCGGCGTTGGCCTGAACCAACTGCGCCGGCCGCAGCCCGCGCATATGCCGCGCCGCTTCGGCCAGATAGGCACGCGACAGATCGACGCCAATCAGCCCGAGGGCCGGGAAGGCGAGGCGCACCTGCCGCAGGAAGCGGCCCGTTCCACACGCCACGTCCAGCAGCTTGAGTCGGCGCTGGTCGCGGCCCCGCAGCGCCTTCGCGATATGTCTTAGCGCCGTGCGCCGCATGACGCTGGCGCTGCCATAGAACAGCGTCTCGACCTGCACGTCGTAAAGGCGCGCCGAATGATCCGACAGGTAGCCGCCCTTCTGGAAATGGAAATCCTGCGCAAAATAGTCGGGCAGCCCATCGGCTTCCGCCAACTCACGCGCTGTCGCCACATCGCGCGCTTGGCGCCGGCCGAGCGCCTCCGGGAAGTCCTCGAACATCAGCCTCAGCCGCTGCAGGTGATCGGTCAGCGCGAGTCCTTCATGATCCATGGGCGGGTAGAGCCCGTCGCGAACCCCTTCCGCATCGGCAAGGAGAAGTCGACCAAGTTCGGCCAGCATTGCCTCCCGCGTTGGTACTGGACGGGCCGTACGATAGGGAGCGCGTGCGCCGAGTCGCCCAGCTTGGGCGTCGGCGATCCAGTTGATCCCGTAGTACCACACAAAGCGCACGGCGTTGTGTGCAAGCTGCGTTGCCATGCCGAGCGAGTTCGCCATTCGGAAACTCCCACGCGCCTCAGTTCTGTAGATCGGCACAAGCCGGTGAAACAATATTCCAGTACCCGGAATGCCGCATACATCTCGACGTCGGCATGCTACAAGGAACACGGGCGGCGTTGGCAGGGCCATTGTCCTCCGGCTTCAACCGAGTTTTGCGGGGCCAACGTCACCCGGCTTCAAACCGATTCTGAAGCGCGCCATCTCGTTGCCCGCCGCGGTGACAGGGACGAACAATGCTGCATTACGAGCGTATCGTCATTCTGACCGGCTCGGGCATATCGGCCGAATCGGGCGTCGCCACTTTTCGCGACAAGGACGGCATCTGGTCGAAGTACGACTACCGCGAGGTGGCAACGCCAGAGGGGTTCGCGCGCAACCCGGCTCTTGTCCATGAGTTCTACAACCAGCGCCGCCGCGCCCACAAAAAGGTAGCGCCCAACGCCGCTCATCATGCGCTCGCCCGGCTTGAGCGCGAGCATGAGGGCGAGGTCTTCCTCGTCACCCAAAACGTCGATGCGTTGCACGAGGCGGCGGGCTCGCGGAATCTCATTCATATGCACGGCGAGCTGCTGAAGGCGTTGTGCACACGGTGTGGTAATCGCCACGCCTGGAGCGAGGATCTCTCGACGGAAACTCTCTGTCCGGCCTGCGGTTCCGCGGGCGGCATGCGCCCCGACGTCGTCTGGTTCGGTGAGATGCCCTACCACATGGATCGCATCGCGGTTCTCCTCGCCGCCGCCGATCTGTTCATCTCGATCGGCACAAGCGGCAACGTCTATCCGGCGGCTGGCTTTGTCGCCGAGGCTCGCGCCCATGGCGCCCACACGGTTGAACTCAACCTCGAGCCCTCGCAGGGCACGCGCCTGTTCCATGAGGCGATCCATGGACCTGCTGGTCGCGTCGTGCCGGCCTACGTCGAGCGGCTGCTGACCGTATGACAGATGCGAGGGGCCGCCGTAGTGGGGCGAGAGCCGAAGTCAGCGGCTCAGGATAGCGACCGCCTCGACCTGTGCCGAGAACACGAACTGGTCGATCGGAACGACCCGCTCGATGCAATAACCGCCCTCGACCAGGATTCGCGCGTCCCGCGCCAGCGTCGCCGGATTGCACGAGACCGCGATCACGAGGGGCACCCTCGATCTGGCGAGCGCCTCGGCCTGAGCTTTCGCGCCCGCCCGCGGTGGATCGAAAATGACGGCCTCGAACGACTCGAGCTCGATCGGCGACAGCGGCGCCCGCAACAGGTCCCGCACCCTGGCTTCGACCGGCTTGAGACCTGGGCGAAGCGCGGCATTCTTCAGCGCCGCTATGGCGGCCCCATCGCCGTCCACCGCCAGCACCCGCGCCTTGCGCGCCAGCGGCAAGGTGAAGGTGCCGATCCCGCAGAAGAGATCGGCGAGCCGCTTCGCTTTGCCGGCCGCGCCCCGGATGAGGTCGGTCATTACTGCCTCCGACTCCGCGACAGCCTGTACGAATGCCCCTGGGGGCAGCGCCACCGCCGTGCCACCGAAGCTCAGCGTGGGTTGAGCGCGCATCGCAACGAGATCATCGTTCAAGGTAAGTCGCGCGATGCGGTGACGTTCGGCGACATCGGCGAGGGCCGCCCTGGCCGCGACACCAGTCTCCAGGCCTTCGGAATCGAGCGCCACGTCGAGGCCTGCCGGGGTCGCCGTCACCGTCATGCGCCCGCTGGCGCCCGCCACGAGGGCCACGCTTGCCACCTCGCGCAGGGCAGGAAGCGCCTGCGCGATCGCCGGCACGAGGATGGGGCACACCTCGATATCGACGAGGGCGTGCGAGCCCTCCTCGCGGTAGCCGAGACGCGCGCCGTGCGGGCCTCCACCCACGGTGAACACCGCTCGCCGCCGCGTACCGGCCGGGATCGGCTGGAGCGGTGCAATGTTCGCTTCGAGGCCCCGATGGGCGAAAGCAGCGCCCACCGCCTCCTGCTTCCAGGAGCGGTAAAGCGTGGCGTTCATATGCTGGGCGGCACAGCCGCCGCAGGTCCCGAAGTGCGGACACACCGCCTGGACGCGGTCCGCACTTGGCTGCACCGGGTGCACCAGCCGACCCCAACGCCCCGAGACTTCGGCCAGCACCCATTCGCCGGGCAAGCCGCCGCGCACGTAAACGGGTCCAGCTGGGCCCTCCGCAATGCCATGGCCCGCGGCGCCCAGTCGGCTAATCTTGAACTCGCACATATTAGGGCTCACGGCGCGCCACCATGAGGAACTCCTTGTTCCCGCTGGCGCCCAAGATGGGCGACGAAACGACGCCGACCACGCGCCAGCCGGGCTGCCTTGCCATCCACGCGCGCACGTTTCCGACCGCCCGTTCCCGGGCCGCAGGGCTTCTCACGATCCCGCCTTTGCCGATCGCTGCCGGCTCCAGCTCGAACTGCGGCTTGATGAGCGCGACCAGCCAAGCATCAGACGACGCCAGAGCGAGCACGGCTGGCAGTGCCTTGGTGAGCGAGATGAAACTCACGTCGGCGACGATAGCGCCGACCGGTTCCGCCACGTCGGCTGCGGTTAGGCGCCGAGCGTCGACACCTTCGATGGAGACGACCCTCGGATCCTCGCGGAGGGACTGGTGGAGCTGGGCGCGCCCGACGTCGACCGCATACACGCGCTTCGCGCCGGCCCGTAGCAATACCTCAGTGAATCCCCCGGTCGATGCCCCGACATCGAGCGCCGTACGGCCGGATGCCGAAAGGTTGAACTCACGGAGGGCAGCCGCGAGCTTCAATCCGCCTCGCGATATGTATGGCGATGTCCCCTCCGCGACCTCGATTACGACCCTGCTGCCGATCTTCTGCCCGGCCTTCCTGGCAATCGCGCCGTCGATCCTGATGCAGCCGCGCATGATGAGGTCACGCGCCTGCGACCGCGTCGCCGCGATACCACGCTCCACCATGGCCTGATCCAATCGCATCGGTACCGGTTGGTTGCGGAACGATTTTTGCGCTCTTTAGAGGTATCGGCACTGCGGATACGTCCAAAGAGCGAGTTTGGCTCACGGCGCTGCCGTTGGATTCCTGAATGCCATGGCCCCGCAGGTCGTGTAAAATCGCAGCGCACAGTCTTCGCGGGTTTGGGATGACAAGCTAGGAGTAAACCATGTGGACCCCAGATCGCCGCACCTTTATGGCCGGAGCGGCTGCGTTTACAACGGCCACGTACTTTTCGCGCGCTTACGCCCAGGCACCGGGCGGCCCTTTCAACCTCGCGCCGCTGCCCTACGCCAACAATGCCCTTGAGCCGCACATCGATGCCCGCACCATGGAGATCCACCACGGCCGGCACCATGCGGCTTACGTGACCAATCTGAACGCTGCCCTCAAGGACCACGGCCAAGTCGCGAGCATGCCGCTCGAGCAGATGCTGGCCAAGCTCTCCGAGCTACCCGAGGCGATCCGCACCGCCGTGCGCAACAACGGCGGCGGCCACGCCAACCACACCATGTTCTGGCAGATCATGGGCCCGGGCGGCGGGGAACCCCAAGGCGAGCTGCAGTCCGCCATCGACCGTGATTTCGGTGGACTTGCCAAGCTGCAGGAACAGTTCAATTCGGCCGGTGGACGGGTATTCGGCTCAGGCTGGGTATTCGTGACGGTCGCCTCGGACGGCAAGCTGGCGCTTACGACCAAGCCGAACCAGGACACCCCACTTATGGAAGGCGGCCGCGTGCTGTTCGGCAACGATGTCTGGGAGCACGCCTACTACCTGACCTATCAGAACCGGCGCGCCGATTATCTGAAAGCATGGTGGAACGTGGTGAACTGGCAGAAGGTGGGCGAGCGCTACGCAGCCGCCAAGTCCGGCAAGCTCACCATCTGATCGACCTTACTGGCCCCGCCTTAAGCGGCGTCCGCCGACTTGTAGGCGGGCTGCCGCAATAGGGACAATATCTCCGCGGCCGGTCGCGGTGGACTGAAATAGTAGCCCTGCATTTCGGTGCAGCCTTCCGCGCGCACCCGGTCAAGCTGCTGTTTGGTCTCTACGCCTTCGGCGGTGGTTGCCATACCGAGGCTGCTCCCCAGCCGGATCACGGATCGCACGATCGCCAGCGAGTCCTCCCTCGCCGCGGTCAGCTCACTGATGAAGCCGCGGTCGATCTTGATCCTGCCGAACGGGAATCTTCTGAGGTAGCTGAGCGACGAATAGCCAGTGCCGAAATCGTCGAGCGCGATCCGTACGCCAAGCTCTTTGAGCTGGCTCAGCGTCTTGAAGGCCACCTCGCTGTCCTGCAGCATGACCGACTCGGTGATCTCGAGCTCGAGCCGGTCGGGCCTGAGCCCGCTTGCAGCCAGTGCGCTGACCACCGTCTGCACGAGGCTGCGGCCCTTGAACTGGGCTGCGGAGAGATTGACTGAGATTCGGAGCCGGTCGGGCCAGTTCGCCGCTTCGGAGCAGGCCTGGCGCAGCACCCACTCGCCGATCGGGACGATCAAGCCGGTCTCCTCGGCAAGTGGAATGAAATCTGCGGGAGATGCTCTGCAACGGTCCGGGTGATTCCAGCGCAGGAGCGCCTCGAAGCCGCAAACCTCGTCGCGCTGCAAATTGACGAAGGGCTGGTACCAGAGCTCGAACTCGTTGTTGGCCAGTGCATGGCGCAGCCCGTATTCGAGTTCCCGTCTCATCTGCATGCGCCGATTCATCTCCGGCTCGAAGAAGCGGTAGACGCCATGGCCCTCGCGCTTTGCGCGATAGAGCGCCATGTCCGCGTTCTTGAGCAACTGGTCCGGGTCGATGCCATCCTCCGGCGCAACTGAAATGCCGATGCTGGTGGCGATAACGAAGTGCTGGCCGTCGAGTTCGAACGGCTCATCCATGGCCACCTGGATTCTTCGTGCAAGCGCCGCCGCATCCTCGGTGGATTCGATCGCGGCCGCGAGGATCGCGAACTCGTCGCCGCCCAAGCGCGCCACCACGTCCGCCTCCCGCAGGCAGCCGCGCAGCCGCTCCGCCACGTGTCGAAGGAGGGCGTCGCCGACCGGATGCCCCAGCGTGTCGTTGACCTCCTTGAAGCGATCGAGATCGAGCATCAACACGGCGAGACGCCCGTTCTGGCGCACGTTGTAAAGTGCGCTGTTGAGCTTCCCTCTGAACAGGATGCGATTGGGCAGATCGGTCAACGCGTCGTGCTCGGCCATATGCAGGATCTTGGCCTCTGCGCGCTGCCGTTCAGTCACATCTTCGTGTGTTGCCACCCAGCCGCCACCGGGCATTGGCTGGGTTATAACCGAGATGGCTCGCCCGTCCGCAAGCTTGCGGACCGTGGTCCATGGCTTGCGAGTCGCGAATATGCCGGTGAGTTCGCGCACGTACTCGTCCGCCTGCCGGTTGACGAGCCCGCTCGCCTCCCTGTGGCTCAGGATCTCCCGTAGCGTCGTCCCCGGTCGGGTGAGCTCGGGGGGCAGTCCGTACATCTCAATGTAGCGCTCATTGCACACCACGAGCCGCTGCTCCGCGTCGAACATGCATAGGCCGTGTGTCATGTTGCGGAGCGCCATGTCAAAGCGCACGTTCTGGGCGCGGAGCTCCTCTTCCTGCCGCTGCAGCAGCGCGTTCTGCTGTGCGAGGGCGAGTTCCGAGCGCCGGCGCTGCGTCACGTCGGTCAGCGTGCGAACGAAGCCGCCCTCCGGCAGCGCGGCGGTGCGGATCTCGAGCACGGTCCCATCGGGTCGCGTGCGGTGACAGACATCGACCTGCGCCGATCGTCCCGGTTTGAGAAGCCGCTCGATCAGCGCCTGGTCCTCGTCGCCTTGCCCCTTGGTGAACTCGCCTTGCTTGCGTAGGGTCTCCATCAGCTCATCGAATGTTGCCTGTGTGGCGTCGAACTCGGGCGGCAGTCCGCCGAGTTTCCTCGCGAGATCGTTCATGAACACGATGCGCCGCCGATCGTCGACCATCAGTATTCCCTGGCCGATATGATCGAGCGTCAAGGCCAGCTCGCGGCTTTTGCGCCGCGCCAGCTCTTCGCTGAGCCGGGCGGTTTCTGCCGCCTGCCTCAGTCGCTGCTGGTACTGGGCCCCGCCGAACACGCCGAGCGCGATGATGGCTGTGAGCCCGGCGCCGAACAGGCTGTAATAACTCCGCCACAGGTAATAGTTGGCGAGCGCCTCGTCCTTGGCCTTCTCCACGCGCAGCACGAGTGGATAGCCTTCGACCTTGCGATAGGCGACGAAATGCGACCGGCCATTGCCCGAGTCCTGCAAGCGGGTCCGGAACGTGCGCCCGTAGATAGCCTCGACCACGCCAAGGTCGGACCGGTTTGTCCCAAGCTGGAGCGCCCGCGGCCCGAGGCTGGCGCGAACCATGCCGTCGAGGCCGACGATCGACATCGAGCCGTCGCTCCCGACATCTATCGGCGGGTAGATGGCAAAGAACTGCGCCGGGTTGAGGGAGCCGGTAATGATGCCGGCGAAACCTCCCGAACCGGATCCGAGCGGTCTCGATACCTGCAGATACCATAGACCCGTGAGGCGCCCCAGCACCGGCACGCTGATATAGAGCTGGTCGGCACGGCTGTTGCGATGTACCCGGAAATGATCCCTGTTACTGTGATCGAGCGGCTTGGTGGGGTCGATTGGAACATTCGACACGCGAAACCGGCCGTTTTCGTCGGTGAGACCGATTTGCATGACAGTGGCGCCCAGGACATCCTGGGAAGGCACCCGAATTGTTTCCCACGGTATCGTTCCCCCGTTTCTCACCCTTTCGACATTGATATAGTCGCGGATGATCAGGAGAGCGCGATCCATTTCCTTGAGCGTGCGCACGACATGCGAGGCCAAGACCAAGGTCTGGCCGTTCATCTCCGTCTCGATAGAGGAAACTTGCCGGTGATACTCGGCACGCGTCTGAGCCAAGACGCCGAGCCAGACCGCGGCAGCCAATGCCGAGCCTAGTATGAAAACGGAGCTTTTGTAGACGCGGACCTTGAGGTCAGCGATCCTTGGGCTTGGCATTTCCGACCCGCCCCATCCTGCTTTCGGAGGAATTGCTTTCTCCTATCCGGGGGCAGGCTCAATCTAGGGCAACTCGTTAAAGACATGGTGTACCCAACATTTGCGCGAGTTTCCGGTGTTGGACGGAACCGTTCACGATTCCTTAAGTTCTGTCAGGAAGTGCTGTCAGGCGACCGGGGAAGCTAGGCTCAAGTTGCTTCGTTCGCGGCCGCCGCGCGCCCCAAGGCGGCAAGCACAGTCGCCACGATCCCGGAGGCGTTGAGCCCTGCGCGTTCGTACATCAGCTCCGGCTTGTCGTGCTCGATGAACACGTCGGGCAGCACCATCGAGCGCACCTTGAGCCCTCGATCCAGTACGCCGGCCTCGGCCAGGAAATGCAGCACGAACGCGCCGAATCCGCCGATTGAGCCCTCCTCTATGGTGAGGAGCACCTCGTGGTTGGCCGCCAGTTGGCTGACCAGCGCCGTATCGAGCGGCTTGGCGAAGCGCGCATCGGCAACCGTAGCCGAGAGACCCATGGCAGCCAGCTGGTCGGCGGCCTTCAGGCACTCCTGCAGGCGCGTTCCGAGCGAGAGCAGTGCCACCGTCGAGCCCTCGCGCAAGATGCGGCCCCGACCGATCTCGAGCGGCTGGCCTTCTTTGGGCAATTCGACGCCCACGCCCTCCCCGCGCGGGTAGCGGAAGGCCGATGGGCGATCGTCGATGGCAACCGCGGTTGCCACCATATGCATGAGCTCGGCTTCGTCGGCGGCAGCCATCAGCACGAAATGCGGCAGGCAGCCGAGGTAGGCGATGTCGAAGGAGCCGGCATGCGTTGGGCCGTCGGCGCCGACGAGCCCGGCCCGGTCTATGGCAAACCGGACCGGCAGACGCTGGATTGCCACGTCATGCACCACCTGATCGTAGGCCCGCTGCAAGAATGTCGAATAGATGGCCGCGAACGGCTTGAAGCCCTCCGTCGCGAGGCCCGCAGCAAATGTGACCGCATGCTGTTCGGCGATGCCGACGTCGAACATGCGGTCGGGAAACTCCTTGGCGAAGAGGTCGAGCCCGGTGCCGGAGGGCATCGCCGCCGTGATGGCGACGATCTTGTTGTCCTTGCGCGCGGCTTCGGTCAGGCTCTGCGCGAACACCTTGGTGTAGGTCGGCGCCTTGGGCTTGGCTTGGACCTGATCGCCGGTGATGACATTGAACCGGCTGACGCCGTGATACTTGTCGGCCGAGATTTCGGCCGGCGGATAGCCCTTACCCTTGTGCGTGACGACGTGCACCAGGATTGGACCCTGGTTGGCATCGCGCACGTTCTTGAGCACCGGCAGCAGCTGGTCGAGATTGTGCCCGTCGATCGGCCCGACGTAGTAGAAGCCGAACTCCTCGAACCAGGTGCCGCCTTGCCAGAGATGGCGCGTGTATTCCTCCATGCGCGCCGCCCGCCGCTCCCACGTCTTCGGCAGCCGCTTGGCGAGCTGCTTGGCGATATCGCGGACATAGAAGTACGAACCGCTCGACGTGATGCGCGCAAGGTAATGTGAAAGGGCCCCGGTGGGCGGCGCAATCGACATGTCGTTGTCGTTGAGGATGACGATCAGCCGGCTGTCCATGGCACCGGCGTTGTTGATCGCCTCGTACGCCATCCCGGCGCTCATGGCGCCGTCACCGATCACGCAGATGACATTGTGCTTGGCGCCCTTGAGGTCGCGGGCGACCGCCATTCCGAGCCCGGCCGAGATCGAGGTCGAAGCGTGCGCGGCGCCGAACGGGTCGTATTCGCTCTCCGAGCGCTTGGTGAAACCGGAAAGACCTCCGCCCTGCCTCAGCGTGCGTATCCGGCTGCGCCGTCCGGTGATGATCTTGTGCGGATACGACTGGTGGCCGACGTCCCAGATGAGCCGGTCGCGGGGCGTGTCGAACACCCAGTGCAAAGCCACCGTTAGCTCCACCACGCCGAGGCCGGCCCCGAGATGGCCGCCGGTCTGGGCCACCGCGTCGATCGTCTCCTGGCGCAGCTCATCGGCGAGCTGCGCCAGCTCCTTCTCAGACAGTTTCCGCAAATCTTCGGGTGTGTTGACCCGATCGAGCAACGGCGTCTTGCTGGTGGGCGCTGTCACCGCAACGCTTCCTTTCTTACGATGGCGAGACGAGCAGTGTCCGGCCGCTCGACGCCCGACAGGCCTCTATAGCGCATCGCCGACCTCCGGCGGCACCCCATGTTGCCGCGCCCGATCTTTGCACCCATGCCGGCGGACCGTCGCCCGCCTATTTAGCGGAATCGAGGGGCTGAGTGCCCGACGGGCTGCCGTCCGCGGCAAAGGTGAGCTTTTCGACCTTGGCCTCGGCCTGCTTCAGCAAGCGGTCGCAATGGTCCTTCAAGGCTTCGCCGCGCTCGTAGATCGTTATACTCTCTTCGAGCTCAACGTCGCCACGCTCGAGCCGGCTGACGATGCCTTCGAGTTCCTTGAGCGCCCGCTCGAAGGTCATGCCCCTGATGTCGGGGTATTTCTCCTCCGGCTTGACTGTGCCCATGCCTCGTCCACTTTCGTGTTTAGGTGTCCGGTGACCCGCGAAGGCGTTTTCAGGCGCCCATCAGGGTCTTGACGTGCGCCGCCGCCGACCTTCCGAGCGCATCCAGGTCGTAGCCGCCTTCGAGCATGGAAACCAGCCTGCCGCCCGCGTGGTGTTCGGCCACCCCCATGAGAACCTCCGTGGCCCAAGCGAAATCAGCCTCCTTGAGCCGCAGGTTAGCAAGCGGATCGGCCTCGTGTGCGTCGAAGCCGGCCGACAGCAGAACGATATCCGGTCCGAAGTTTTTCAGTGACGGCAAAATGCGCGATTCGAACGCGGCGCGGAACTGCTCGCCCCCGTCGTAGGGCTTGAGCGGCGCATTGCAGATATTGCCGACGCCCGTTTCCGAGGCGGCTCCTGTTCCCGGGTAGAGCGGCATCTGGTGCGTCGATCCGAAGAACAGGTCCTTGTCCGACCAGAAGATTTCCTGCGTGCCGTTGCCGTGGTGAACGTCGAAATCGACAACCGCGATGCGCGCCGCGCCATGCTTGGCGCGGGCATAAAGCCCGGCGATAGCGACGTTGTTGAACAGGCAGAAACCCATGGCCCGCTCGCTCTCGGCATGATGGCCGCAGGGGCGCACCTGACAGAACACGTTCTTGATTCCGGACTTGGCATCCATGACGACATCGACCGCCCGCAGTCCGGCGCCCACTGCGCGCAGTGCCGCTTCCCACGAGCCAGCCGACATCACCGTATCGGGATCGAGCCGGACGTAGCGCCCGGCGGGAGGCTGCGCCGACTTGATGGCATCGATGTAGGCCTTGGAATGAGCGAGCGCGATCGCCTCCTCAACGTCGTCTCTGAGCGGCGCCTCCTCGCGTTGAAGGTAGGTGAAGGCTTCGGTCTCGAGCGCGCGGTCGATGGCGCGCATGCGATCCGGTCGCTCAGGATGCCCCGGCCCCGTGTCGTGATCGAGGAACGATGGATGCGTGATGAGAAGCGTCGACATTCTGGAGCCGAATTGCGTTTTGGGTTGAGGACGAAGGTGAGCGCGATGTTAGCGGACAATCGCGCCTGTGCCACCCGCTTCAGGGCTTGAGGGTCATCTTTGCGATCTTCACGCCCGGTGGAGGGATGCTGTCATCCGGCACGAAGAAGTCGGGCGCAAGCTCGGCCGAAGGATCGACACGGTAGGGTTCGAAATCGCGCACGCCGCCCACCTCATAGAGCAGCGTGTCATCGATCAGGAAGCGGCCGGTGAAGGCCCTGGCCGGCCGCGTGAGCACGAGGTGGGCAGCATCGCCCATGATCTCGGGCTTGCGGCTCATGCGCATGAGCCTTGGCCCGCCGAGCAAATTATTGATGGCTGCCGTGGCGATGGTAGTCCGCGGCCACAGGGCGTTGACGGCGATGCCGTCGGCTTTGAGTTCTTCTGCCAGCCCGAGCACCAAAAGGCTCATGCCGTACTTGGCCACCGAATAGGCGACGTGGCCGGCGAACCACTTGGTCTGCATATCGAGGGGCGGCGACAGCACCAGAATGTGCGGGTTAGTCGACTTCCGCAAGTGCGGCAGGCAGGCCTTCGACACCAGGAACGTGCCGCGCGTATTGATGGCAAACATCAGGTCAAAGCGCTTAATGTCCGTCTTGTCGATCGGGGTGAGCGAGATCGCACTCGCGTTGTTGACCACGACATCGATGCCGCCGAACACCTCCACCGTGCGCGCGACTGCGGCCGCGACCTGATCCTCGAAGCGGATGTCGCATTGGATGGGCAACGCCTTGCCGCCCGCCGCCACGATCTCCTCGGCTGCGGAATGGATGGTGCCTGGCAGCTTGGGATTGGGCTCGGTGGTCTTGGCAAGGATCGCGATGTTGGCGCCATCGCGCGCCGCTCTGAGCGCGATGGCGAGCCCAATCCCGCGGCTGCCACCGGTGATGATCAGTGTCTTGCTTTTGAGAGTCGCCATTGTTCTGCGTCCTCAACCGGGCTGCGCCGAGCGCCGCTCCATCAGCCGGCGCCAGCCTCGCACGGGCAGCATCAGCCAGCTCCACACCTGCAGCCCGAGGCCCCACAGGAAGGCCGGCAGGCCGATCAACGGCAGGAACACCAGCACGAACATCAGCAATCTGATGAGCCTCGCGGCCTGATAGCCGATCGCGGCACCGTACTCCTCGCGCTGCGTCGCCGGCCACACGCGCAGCCACCATCGGCGCGCGACGGTAAGGCCCATCAGCCCGATAATGAGGAACCCCAGGTAGCCGAATTGAATGTCAGAGGGAATGCCCGGGATGATCCGCTGCTCGAGCTCCCTCTCGCGCGCCTCGCTCTTCAAGTCGGCCTCGATCGCCGTCGTCACCACGCGACCGGTGATGTCGGCGACGATGTCGGTGAGAATGCTGCCGACACCCGATCGAGGCGTGCTCTCCCCGGCGATCGGTAGGGCCGTCAGCGATACCCGGTTCTGACCGACCTCACGCACCGATACGACGAGCTTGCCTTGCGCCGCACCGAGCGCGTTGATGAAGTCGGCGAGTGTGGCTCTCTCTCGTGCCTCATCGAGCCCATCCACCGCCATTCGCTGCCACAACCAGTTGCGCGAGCCAGGTTGCCGCGGCGTTGCCGACTGCAGCACGATCAGGTTGACGTCGGCCGCCTCGGCCGCCGCGGTGAGGTCCTGCAGCATCACGCCGCGCTCCGATCCGCTGCCCGGCCGAAAATAGAGGAATCGGCCCTCGATGCGGCCGGTGAGGATAACCGTCTGCCCGCCGACCGATCGGAGCGCTGCCGGCAACTGGTAGGGATCGATGCGGTCGGTGAGCGTCTGCCCGGTGGCAGGATCGATCTTCGGCGCCGGTGAGAGCGTCTGCGGACCCTTCGGATCGAGCGCCAGCACGCGGATGTCGGCGCGCGCGAGCGGCCGGTCGAGCTGCCACAGCGCCTCGCGAAAGGCTCGCTGCTCACCGAGCTCGACGAGCAGGCTCGGCCGCACCTCGGCAAAAAGCTTCTCTGTTGCGCCTTCGCCCCAGCGGAGCAGCGCATAATTCTGCCCTCCGCTCGCCATTCTGAGATCGGCGTTCTTCGGCAGGTCCTTGAGCGCGGTGCGCTGGCGCAACACCGTGTCTTCGCCGAGCACGATCGTAAGCCGCCCGCGAGCGCCCTTTGCCCCCTCAGGCGCGAGCACACCGGCAACCCGATCAAGTTCCTCTGGCGAGCCGGCAGTGAACCGCTCGCCGGCGCGATTGGCGAATGTCCAGTGCCCTTCCGGTCCGACCTCGGCAACCAATGCCGGCCCTTTGACATTGGGCGGCAGTGCTTTGAGGTGGATCGCGGCATTGTCGAGCGCACTTCCACCGTGCCGCGCGGCCTTGGAGCCGGTCTTCTCGCCGAGCGCGATCAGACGCGAAAGCCAGTCTGCCTTTGCCGGTCCCGCCAGCGTCGCTGTGGCGAAGACGACCGCGAGCAGCGCCAACCGGACACGAACCGGCCGAAGCAACGTTATCTTGCTCGGCCTTGCCTCGGCAACGATGCCTTCGCCAAAGCTGGTCCTCAAGTAGCGAGCGCCAAGCGCCAGCCGTGTGAGGGATCGGGCGAAAGGCGCGCTGAAGGCGCGGCATTGCACGTTGCTTGGCATCTCGCAAGCTTAAGTCATCACTTGCGGCAAGTCAGTCTTTGCTTCGCGCCCTTGAGAAGTCGGCCGGGCGCTTTTCAAGGAAAGCGTTGAATGCCTCGCGTGCCTCCGGCGAAGCCAGGCGCTCGGCGAAAATCCTTACTTCCTCGTCGATGCGCGCGCGAACCGCCTGTGGGTCGCCGCGCATGAGCGCTCGTGTGGCGGCGAGCGCCTCGGGCGGTTTCGCCGCGAGTCCGCTCGCAGCCTTCCGCGCCGTCGCCTCCAGCGCCTCAGCCGGCACGATGGCATCGATGAGGCCCGCCTCACGCGCCCGCTCCGCCGAAAAGGGCTCACCGAGTGCCAGCAGCTCGAAAGCACGCTGATAACCAAACAGCCGCGGTGCGAGCAGGCTCGATCCCGCTTCCGGCACCAGGCCAAGGTCGAGGAACGGCGTGCGAAAGCTTGCTTGCGGCGTCGCGTAAACGAGGTCGCAGTGGAGCAGCATAGTGGTGCCGATGCCGACCGCAGGCCCGTCGACGGCGGCGATCATCGGCTTTCTCACCAGCGGCAGCCGGCGAATGAACTGCACGATGGGCAGCGTGAGGTCGACATTGCTGCGCGACCGCTCCAAAAACTCGCCGACGTCGCTACCTGCCGTGAACGTGCCGCCCGACCCGATGATGAGGTGAGCCGCAACATCCTCCGATGCGTCCCCCATTTCGAGTGCGGCATTCATTGCCGTGTACATGGCAGCGGTGAGCGCGTTCTTCTTCTCGGGCCGCGTAAAGCGGAGCGTCTGCACCCCCGACTCGATAGTGATCGAGATGTCCTGCTGCATCGCCCTCGCGCCTCACGCGGAGATTTGGTCGGGCTCGACTGCGAGGATCGATTGCGCCCCGTCCGTGACCGCCTGCGCCAATCCCTCTGCCGCGGTCGCGATGTTCTCTGCGAAGTAGCGCGCATGGGCGACCGTGCTGCCGCCGCTGCCGTTGCGCACGGCAGCGAGAGCAGCGCGGGCAAGGTAGACCCCGCCCGCTGCGAGGCCGAAGAGGCGCAGGTAGGGGGTGGCGCCGGCGAGCACTGACCTGCGATCGCGTACGAGTTCCTTGCCCATCCACGTCGAGGCCGTCTTGAGCGCCGCCACTGCCTCGCCGAGCCGCCTACCCATCTCTCCGAACGCCGGTTGATTGGAGGCGTTGACCTCGGCCACCGTGCGTTCCAGCTCGCCGATGTAGGCGGCGAGCACTGCGCCACCTTCGAGCGGGACCTTGCGCGTGACGAGATCGATCGCCTGGATGCCGTTGGTGCCCTCATAGATCGGCAGAATGCGCGCGTCGCGATAGTACTGGGCGGCGCCGGTTTCCTCGATGAAGCCCGCGCCGCCGTGCACCTGCACGCCGAGCGAGGCAACCTCGCAGCCGATGTCTGTGGAGAAGGCTTTGGCCACCGGCGTTAGCAGCGCCGCGCGCAGCTGCGCCGCCTGCCGCTCACGCTCCGACCCAGCACAACGTGATCTGTCGATCTCGCGCGCCGTGGCGAGACAGATCATGCGCGCGGCCTGCGTCAGCGCCTTCATGGTGAGCAGGCTGCGGCGGATGTCGGGGTGCTCGATGATGGGCACCATGGGCCGGCCATCCACTCCCTGCCCCTGCCGCC
>DATLZB010000111.1:0-14963 GCA_035574175.1 Hyphomicrobiaceae bacterium | reverse complement strand
AATGCGGCGACGCTGCCCCTCGGCGGCCTGCGCATGATCGACGTCACCGGCGACCGCCTCGATCGCGCCGTCGAGATTGCGGACGAGCACATCGCCCGGGTCGGCTGGCTTGGCCGTTGCGGGGGCCGCCCGTTTTACGCGGTGGGCGGCACCTGGCGCGCGGTCGCCAAGCTGCACATGGCGTTCACCGATTATCCTTTGCGCGTGATGCAAGGGTATGCGATCCCAACGCGCGAGGCGGTCGCCTTCTGCGAGATGTTGCGCAAGAAGAAGTTGTCGTCGCTGCCCGGCATCGAAACAATCCCGCGTCAGCGGCGCGAAGTACTCCCTTACGGCGCGCTGGTGATGGAGCGCCTGCTGAGACGGCTCGAGCCCGATCGAGTGATCACCTCCGTGTTCGGCATCCGTGAGGGATTGCTCTACGACCTGCTGCCCGCCCACGAACGTCGCAAGGACCCGCTGCTCAGCTTTTGCGAGGACTACGCACGCCTGCGGTCGCGCTCAGCTGCCCATGCGCTCGAGCTTGGTGCCTGGACAGACGCCATCTTCCAACCGCCGGGCCCGAACGAGAGCGAGGAGGAGCGGCGGCTGCGTCACGCCGCCTGCCTGCTCTCCGACATCGGCTGGCGGGCCCACCCCGACTATCGCGGCGAGCAAAGCCTCAACGTCATCGCGCACGCAGCCCTCGCCGGCATCGATCACCCCGGCCGGCTGTTTCTCGCCTTCACCTCCTACTTCCGGCATACGGGGCCGGGCGAGTCCGCGCCCGAAGAACTTTCCAGTCGGCTCAAGTCCTTGATCAGCAAGCGGGCGCTGAAGCGCGCCCGCATTCTGGCGGCGGCGTTGCGCACCGCCCATATGCTGTCTGTCGGCATGGCCGGCATCATCGACGAGACCCCGCTCTCCTATGAACGAGGGCGCCTCGTTCTTTCGATCCCGCCGGCCCACGCCGACCTCGACGGCGAGCGTCTGCGGCGGAGATTCGAGGTGCTGGCGCGGCTGCTCGATCGGGAACCGGAAATCCGAATCAGGCGCTGACAAGCCATCGAGCCCTGCTGTCGCTCACGACTCCGCCCCAATCGGTGCTAGAAATCCCGTGTCAAGCCGGGAATGGACTGATGGCCGACGACCCATATGCGACACTTGGCGTGCCCCGGACGGCGTCCGACGACGACATCCGTAAGGCGTTCCATAAGCTCGCCAAGCAGCTGCACCCAGACTTGCATCCTGGTGACAAGGCCGCGGCCGAGCGCTTCAAGCGCGTGTCGGCGGCCTACGACCTGTTGGGCGATCCCGAGAAGCGCCGCCGCTACGATCGCGGCGAGATCGATGCCTCGGGCGAGCCTCGACGCGCCTACCAGGCCCAGGGCGGCTACGGTCCGTTCCAAGGGCGCGGCCAGCGCCCGGGCGGGGCGGGTTTCGGTCCCGACGATCTCGGCCTTTCGGACATCTTCGCCGATATCTTCGGCAGCACGCGCGGCCCGCGGGCCGGGCGCGGGTTCGGCATCCGCGGCCAGGACGTCCGCTATACGCTCGAGATCGACTTCCTTGAGGCGATTAACGGCGCCAAGAAGAGAGTGACCATGCCCCAGGGTGGCATGCTCGACCTCGTGGTGCCGGAAGGCGTGGCGGACGGCCAAGTGCTGCGCCTCAAGGGCAAGGGTGCGCCCGGTTTGAGGGGCGGGGAGCCGGGCGATGCGCTGGTTGAGATCAAGGTGCGGCCGCACCGCGACTTCAAGCGGGTCGGCGACGATATCCTGCTCGATGTCCCGATTTCGATCGACGAGGCCGTGCTCGGCGCGCGAATCGAAGTGCCCACGGTCACAGGCCGGGTGCAACTCACAATCCCCAAGGGCACGAGCTCGGGCCGCATTTTCCGTCTGCGCGGCAAGGGGGTAAGGAACATGAGCACGGGAACGGTCGGCGATCAGCTCGTCACCGTGCTCATCGAGCTGCCAGCGTCCATCGATGACAACCTCGCCTACTTCATGACCGAATGGCGCCAGAAGCACGGCTACAATCCGCGCAAGTTCTAGTCTAACGATCGGCGCCGGGCCGACCCTGTTAGGTGCTTGTCGGCCGTTGTGCGGAAGGTGTGGCGGCTCCGAGCGTATTGGCGCTGCCGAGCTTCCGGGCCAAGCTCAGTGGTCGGGCTTACCGCCCTGCTCATCTGCCGGATCCGACTGTAAGAGGCCGTAATTCTCGATGCCGATCTTGGTGATGAGGTCGAGCTGCGTCTCGAGGAAGTCGATGTGCTCCTCCTCATCCGAGAGCAGGTCCTCGAACAGCTCCATGGTCACGTAGTCCCGCTTCTCGCGGGCGAGCTCGCGTGCCTTCATGTAAAGGTCGCGCGCGTTGTGCTCGCCCTTCAAGTCGCATTCGAGCGCCTCCTTGAGGTTCTGCCCGATCAGCAGCGGCGCCACCTGCTGCAGGTTGGGATGGCCCTCGAGGAAGATGATGCGATCGATGATGCGGTCAGCGTGCCCCATTTCCTCGATCGATTCGGCGCGCTCCTTCTTGGCGAGCTTGGTGAAGCCCCAGTTGTGCATCATGCGGTAGTGCAGCCAGTATTGGTTGATGGCGCCGAGCTCGTGCTTCAACGCATCGTTGAGGATATCGATGACTTCCTTGTCGCCTTTCATCAAATGGCCTCCTTGCCTGGCACAAGACCGGGTGTGGAGAGAGCGTGCAGACGCAACGCGCAACGTCAACGCGCCGGTAACGCGCTGAGCGCCCGCTCGAACGACGCGGCACCCGAGGAGCGCAGCGGCACGAACGGCTTCCTGAGCTTGCGGCAGAGCGCCTTTGCCCGCAAGCACGCGGTGTGGCTCACGCAGTCGATCGGACAGAACACCGCGTCGCATGCCTCGATGAGCCCGTCAATGCGGGCCACGGCCTGCTCCTCGCCGCCGTCGTGGTGAATGAAGTCGGCGCCTGCCCGCTCCGCCACGCGCCTCAACCGCTCGATCATGCCGGTGCGGCCGCCAACGTAAAGCACGCGGCGCGAGATGTCGCTGCGCACCGCCTCCGCGCAGGCCTCCGCCCCAGGGCAGGGCGCCGCTGCCGCGCGCTCGCGCGCTTCGCTCAGCACGGCGAGGCGAGCGAGCTGCTCGGTGAGCCTCTTGACTTCCGCCTCGGCACTGCGCGCCCGCTCGCGGGCGGCAATCAGCGCCCGTTCCTTGCGTTCGAGTCGAAGCTGCACGTCGTGCCGTTCGCCAGGTATTCGAGCTGCACCCGCGCGTGCGGGCTGCACGGCCCGGTCGGGCCGAAGTGCGATGGCGAGGTCGGCCAGCGCCTTGTCCCGCTGCATGGCGAG
The DNA here is from genome assembly GCA_035574175.1 of Hyphomicrobiaceae bacterium. Lineage (GTDB taxonomy): Bacteria > Pseudomonadota > Alphaproteobacteria > Rhizobiales > Hyphomicrobiaceae > DATLZB01. The sequence goes on along the minus strand of DATLZB010000111.1, from coordinate 11,647 downwards.
CGTCTGGTTCTTGCGCGAGAGTCTCGTCAGCCGGCTTTCCAGGTGGTCGAGACGGGCCTCGAGCTCGCTCGCCCGCATGGCACTTCTGTGCGTCACCCGGCCGAGCACGTGACTGAGCATGTGCACTTCACCGAAAATGCGTTTGAGCAGCGCCCCGCCGATCTCGTTGTGGGTGATGAACGCCCAGTAGGCGCCGGGGATCCTCCCCGCCGCGTACTCGCCCTGCCACAGCTCAGCGCGCTCGGCCTCGGAGCGGCACGCATCGACCTTCTGAATGATGACCGCGTAGCGCTTGTCGAGCAGCTTCTGGATGGCGCGCGCGATCGGGCCCGGCTTCAGCGCTTCCTGCACCATGTGGCCGTGAAGGTCGTAAGGCGTGGCCCCGGTCTCGATCCGGATTCCACACTTGCGGGCGATTCTGATGAGATCCTCATGGCTGAGGCAGGTGCCGATGATCGAGCACTGCAGGCCGCCTTCGATCTGCCAGAGCCTGCGGCGGCGCGGCATGAGGCGCGCGGCGGGCAGGACCTTGTCCTCCGGCTGCCTGCCGGGGAGGCCGCCCATCATTGCGCCTCTTTTCCGGCGGTGCACGGGCAGAGCGGACAGCGCCCTCCGCAGCCGCGCTCGCTAGCAAGACGTGCGTGGATGATCTGGGCGGCGAGCGGCAGGCAGCCGCCGCACCTGGGCCGCACTCCAAGCGAGCGGTAGACGAGCACAGGCGTCAGCAGACGCCAGGGATCGGCCTCGGCGAGCCGGGTGGTGCCGTGCTCGATCGCTTCCGAGCCGATGCAGTTGCAATGGCAGACGATCATGCTGCGTCCTGCGCCGGTTTTGCCTAGTGCAGCATGACCTGGTCCCCGGACGGCAGGGGCGCGGCCACAATGGAGCCAGACGACAGCCTGTGCTCGAGCGCGGCGAGCGTATCGGCGAAGGTCTGCGCCTTGCACACCACGCCGTCGATCATCGAGCTCTCGATCAGGGCGAAGGCGCAGGCCCGCATGGCCGGGCAGGTGTGGTGCTGGCAGGCGGCGATCATGGCGATGGCAATGCACTCGTCCCGGCAGAAGCTCGGGCACGTTTCCGGCAGCACAGCGATGTTTCGACACGAGGCGGTGTTGAGTGCGCCGACCCAGGAGGCAAGCTCGCCGACCGCCACCCGCGCGCTCGCCGCGCCGAACAGCCCGGAGTAGAGAGACCACGCCTTCTCCCAGCAGCGGATGTTGCCTGTGTTGAGGCCCAGCATCCAGTAACGGAAGCCGAGCCCGACCACTCGCTCGGGCTCCGGCATGGAGGGCACAACGGCCTCGTTTTGGATGTCCGCAAGAGCCTGTAGCTTCCTGAGCGGCATTTCCGTCTCGCCTCGGCTTGAGCGCTGGGGGCAATCTCTCACTATCACCTATCAAATATGCGGGAAGCCGGCGTTGCGACGGCTTCCCGCAGGCCGCCTCTGGCCTCAGGTTCCCGGGCCGGCGTCGTAGCCGACCTTGTCCATGATCTCTGATGCCTTCTTGCGGTACTTGGCGATGTTCTCAAGCGGCAACTTGTCGGCCTTGAGCGGGCCCCAACTCTTGACGATGGCCGACGGCTCGACGTGGGGGCTCACCGGGTACTCGTTGTTGGCCTCCGCATAGATCTTCTGCGCTTCATCCGAGGCCAGGAACTCCATGAGCTTAAGTGCATTGGCCTTGTTCGGTGCATGCTTGGTCAGAGCCATGCCCGAGATGTTGACGTGCGTGCCGCGGTCGTTGGCGTTGGGGAAGATAATCTTCACGCTCTCCGCCCATTTCTTCTGCTCTGGGTTGGCGAGCATGAGCGCCATGTAATAGGTGTTGCCGATGGCGAGGTCGCACTGTCCGGCGGCCACGTCACGCACCTGTTCGCGGTCGCCGCCCGTCGGCTTGCGCGCGAGGTTGGCCTTGAGGCCCCGGGCCCAGGCTTCCGCCGCTGCCTCGCCCTTGTGCGCGATGATGGTGGCGAGCAGGGAGGTATTGTAGACATGTTGGCCTGAGCGCGTGCAGATCTTGCCCTTCCATTTCGGGTCCGCCAGCTCCTCGTACGTGATCGCATCCTGCTTTACGCGATCCTTGTGGGCATAGACCACGCGCGCCCGCATGGTCAGTCCGAACCAATGGTTGTCCGGGTCGCGGTACTGGGCCGGTATCGTGTTGAGGATCGGAAGCGATACGGGCTGGGTGAGGCCCGCATCCTTCGCCTCCGAGAGGCGACCGGCGTCAACGGTGAAGAGCAGATCGGCCGGACTGTTTTGGCCCTCCGCGGCAAGCCGCTCGTTGAGGCCGGCCGAGGCATAGACGACGTTCGTCTTAATGCCGGTTTTCTTGGTGAACGCCTCGAGCAGAGGGTTGATCAGCCCCGGCTCGCGGTATGAGTAGATGTTGACCTGGCCCGCGCCTTGTGCCTTGGCCATGGTGAGCGCCGAGAGAACCGCCAATCCCGCGGTCAGTGCGCCAAGCATGGCAGCCCCAAGCCGGTTGGGGGCGATACTTCGATGGGTGCTTCTTGGCTCCATTCCCTGATCTCCAATGGATGAGCGGACAAATGCGGGGCGCCGAGAATGATGCCGGGTTTCTCCCGCCCCACGGGTTCCAAAATCCATACTGGACTATTGCGGTCAAGAATTATCTTTTTGAATCGTTCCAGCTTGACGGGCGCCCTTTGCGGGCATCGACCGCACCGAAAGAAGTCAACAGCCTGGTGACGACACCTACCCGCGCAGGGCCATGCCACCGCGCGTGCCAGCAACGACCGTGCGCCGGCGGCCCCGGCGCGGGCCGGGGGTGGTGCCCTGCACGGTTCTTGAGCGCCCCTTGGCCATGTCCGCCAGCGTGTGCCGATCAAGCACGCTGATGAAGGCGTCGAGCGCGTCGTCAAAGATCGTGTTGATGCGCGGCTTGGCGTCGATAGCAGCGGCGGCGACCTCGACCTGGGTCGCCTCCATCGCCCGCACGATCTCGCCGATGCGGATCGTCTCAGCCGGCCGCGCCAGGCGTACGCCGCCGTTGCGGCCGCGAACCGCCTCCACGAAGCCGGCGCGCGACAGCAGGTGAACGACCTTGAAAACGTTGAGCGGGGTGATGTCGAGGCGCTGGGCGATCTCGGCCACCTTGACGAGCCCACCGGCAGCTTGCGCGCAATCGATAAGAATCCTAATCGCGTGGCTCGTCGTTTTGGTCAGTCGCATGTCCGTTCCCTGATTCCGTGGACCGTTGTGCGCCCCATGGACTGGGCCTGCATCAGTCCTACAGGGTGGCGCGCACGGCCGCAATCGTGAGCTTACGACCCACCCAGCGGCGGCGGTTCAGAGGGCCGGCTCCACCGCCCCCGGCTGGCTGTTTGCCAACGACCACGAATTGGCCGCTATTTGCAGTTTTGCCTGAATGCAGTCGATGATTCGGTCGGTCGTGTCCCGTCGAACCGGAGTGCGCTCGGCTCATTATGGAGGCCCTGGGTGCCTCGATTGTGCGGTTGAGGTCGCGCCCGATCCTGCTCAGGGGAGAGAGTTATGGTTGAGAAGACCATCCTGGCCCTGCCGGCCGGGAAGAAGGTGTCGGTCCCGCGGCTGTTCAAGAGGACAGTGCAGGTCGCCCTGGCCGTCGCGCTCACCGCGGCCGTCCTGCTCGTGGTGATAGCCGGCAGCGGCATGCTCGTGGGGCGGGGCGGCACCGTGCAGGCGGGCTTTGCCACTTGGCTCGCCTTCATCCGGCGCGGAGACATCCTGGCTACCATGACCATCACAGCGATGGTGACCGTCCTGCTCGTCTACTGGCAGCGCGACCGCGAGCGGTGAGAGCTCCCGCGGGTTGGTGGCAAGGTGAAGCACGAGGGTGGCGGCAACGGGTCTCAAGCGGGCCCTTTGGGAGTGCCCTGCACCGAACTTGTCCGTCGTCGCTCGCTTGTGCCGCGTGGAACAGCGCGCCCTTCAGTCCCAGGCGATCATTCCCCATGAGGGAGCAGTGGTCGCCGCGCCTCGGGCAAGTGGCCTCGCCGGCGCCAGGAGAGAGGGAGAGCGTCATGCGGAACACAGCGATCTCGGGCGCCATCGTGGTCGCCTCGTTGGCGTTTGCTGCACCGTCCTTCGCCGGGATGCAACAGGACCTCGCCGACTGCCCCGACCCCAACCGGCCGACCAGTGCCGCCGCCTGCACCCGCATCCTGGCCAGCGGCCGTCTGCCAAAGAGCCAGCACCACATCGCCTACTTCAACCGCGGCTGGGCCTATCGCCAGGCCGGCGACCTCGTCCGCGCCCGCGCCGACTTCGAGGCGACCCTGAAACTCAACCCGCGTTACGCGTGGGCGTTCTACAGCCGCGCGCTGATCGAACGTGAGGAGAATGCGCCGGACAAGGCGATCGCCGACCTTGAGCGGGCATTGGCGATCGACAGCGATTTTGCTGCCGCCCACGCCGCTATCGGCGAGCTGCTGGAGGCGCGGGGGGACATCGCTCGCGCCCGCGTCCACTACCAGCGCTCGCTCGCCGCTGCGCCCAAGGGCATCGATGCCCGCTCCGCTCAGGCCAGAGCTCGCAAGCGGCTCGAAGCGCTCGACAGGCAGGTCGAAGCCTCCGCGACCGGCGCGCAGGGAAGCGCCAACGTCCGCGTGCTGTCGGCAACCGAGAAGGGCACCGCCGCCAGCGAAGCTGTGCCCGCGCCCGCGCCCGGCCCCGACTGCCGTCGTTTCGTACCGGCCGCCGGCTTCACCATCTCCGTCGACTGCCCCAAGTAACGCCTCGCCTTGCCGCGCGCCCACTCGGGCTCTCGTCTTGTCGAGCGTGATGGGCAGGTCGCGAACCCGCGGCGCGGATGTTCACTGCGCTATTGAAACTGCAGTGCGATCGAGAACCTGAGCTGCCTCGCCGATGCGCCGGGAGGAGGTTGCGGAAAGGGGGCCGCGCGGTGAACCGTTGAGAGCGCGAGTCGGTCGAGAGCGGCGATAGCAGACGACTTTGCGACATGCGCGTATGCCAGCCCTCCCGATGCGGTGACACCGAAAGCAATTATGACCGTGCCCCGATAGCTGTTACCGGCCGGCTTGTTACGCGCAATGCTCGCTCTGACCTGCGCGGCGTAGGTGAGGATGGACCCTTGGCTCGCCGACGCTCGCCCGCTCGATGGCGCCTGTCCGGCTGTTGCTTTCGAGGTGGCACCGCCATGCCGCTGGACGGCCTTGCGCGCTTTGGACTCCCGCTGCGGTTTTGGCAGCACTTCGTCGTTCTCCACGGGTTTCTGGTCAACTTCTGTCTCCTTCGGTGGCGCTTCAGCCGGTTCCGCTTCGGAGACTTCTTCCGGCGTCGTCGTGGGCTGAGGTTCAAAGTCCGGTTCGGGTTCATGTGCGGCCTCAGCCTTCGGAATCTCATGGACCGCCGTAGCGCTCCAGATGGGATCCGATTTCGCAGGCTCGGTGATCTGTTCCGCCTCGGCGTTTGGGTCGCCTTCTTGCGGGGCCGCGGTCGCCGCCGATGCAGCGGCCTGCCGGCTCTCGTCGGGGCGGACCGACTCCAGTACCGTGCTCTCGATCACCTCGACCGTGATCGCTTCGCTCGGCCGTTCGATTGCCCCGGTCTCGGTGCGAGCCCAGCAGATCGCGATGGCGGCGAGGCCGACGGCATGCAACGCAAGGGAAAGGCCGAGCCACGGGAAAAGCCTCGGCCCACGTGTCGGACTCGAGGTGGACCCTTCCTCGATCGTCGAGAGCGCGCCGGCTCCTGTCAGCCCGGGCACGTCGCTTCCGATTGAAGCCGGTTGCGCAGGCGATCAAAGCGTTCAACCTGCTCTGCGATCAGGTTCCGCGCTTGGTCCCGGCGTACGAAAATCTTGAACATCGCCTCGCCGGCTTGATTGAAGAATTGCAGTGAACGCGACGGCCGTGCCATGAACGGCCGGCTCACGAAGGCGATGGCTTGGCAGTTCTCGGCACGGATGTGTCCAGCGATCGGGCTTTCACCGTGGAGGTTGAAGTAGCCGTGGCCCAAGGTACCGGGCGGGAGCGGCCCCTTGCACTCCAGCACGATGTCCGCTGTGTGCACGATGAACAGGATGTCACCCCACGTGGTCACCTCCTGCATGATCTCAATGATCAAATTGCCGGCAACGATCGTGCGGTTCTCCGGCGGGAGCTGACGGACGACCTCGAGCGTGCTGACGCCGTACTCGCGCGCGATCTGCTCGAGGATGCCGTCGGGATTGCCGGCGAGCCGCTCGTTGAGCGGCGGCCGCGAGGTAGCGCCTGTTGTCCGATCTGCCGCCATCGCCCATCACCTCATTCGGCCGCTCGCGGGGTGTCTTCGCTCGGCCTGATCTCCTGCAGGACATGGAAGCCCTCGAACTCGGGATGCCCGAGATAAAGCGGTCTTCTGCCGCCAGCCGTCGCATGAGCTTTGCGGAACTCCTCCGACCTGGTCCACGCCTCGAAGTCCGAATGGGACCGCCACATGGTGTGGGAAGAATAGAGCGTGTGGTCGTCCCGCTCCGGTCCTGCGAGCAAGTGAAAGGCGACGAACCCGGGCATCCGATCGAGGTGCGTCTGGCGTTTGAGCCACAGCTCCTCGAAGTCCTTCTCCGCGCCCTTGATCACCTTGAACCGGTTCATCGCGATGAACATGATCGAGTTTCCCTCTTGCTCGTTACCTGGTGCCGAGCCGCATGGTGAGCGCGAGCCGCGCACTGAGACCGGGGCTGTTGTTTTGGTCCATGTGCTGCCTGTAGGTCTCGTTGAAGACGTTGTCGATGTTGAGGTTCAGTGTGGCGTTGTCGTTGACCTCGTACTGGGCAAAGAGATCGAGCAGCGTGTAGGCCTCGGCGTGCTGGTGGGACGCCGTACCGGCTTCAACGAAGCGATCCTGCTCCCCGACGATGCGCGTGCGTGCACCGGCGAGGAGTCGTTCCTGCAGCATGCGCATGCCCACGGTGATCGTGATCTGGTCGGCGGGAACCGAGAACAGGCCCTCGCCAGTGTCGTCGTTGGTGCCGCGGATGCGGTGGGCACCGACGCCCACGAACCACGCGCGCGCATCGTAGAAGGCTTCGAACTCGATACCCTCCAGCGTAGCATTGCGCACGTTCCGGTATTGGAAGGTATCGTCGGTGAACACCGGGATGAACGAGGACGGCGGCACCACGATGCCGGCCACCGGTCCCTCTATGAACACTTGGTCGATGTAATCGTCGACTTTGTTCTGGAAGGCGGTGAGCTTGGCCCTCAGCCGGTCGCCGGGCGTCAGCACGCCATCGAACTTCAGGTTGACACCGCCTTCGACATTGTGGGCGACCTCCGGTCGAAGCTCGGGGTTGGGTATCATCCGGAAGTGGGCGAAACCCGGATGGAACCCGCTGATCAGCGTCTCCGATAGCGCCGGTGCTCGGAAGCCCTCTGCGTAGGTGCCGAATAGGGTGACGCCCTTGATCGGCGTCACGCCGAGAGTGACCTTGGGAGAGACGCGGTCGTCGGAGAGGTGCGTGCCTCCGCCGTCGAGCTCGTAGCTGTCGTAACGGACAGCCCCGATGAGATCGATAACGTCGAAGAACGTGAGGTGGCTCTGGAAGAAGCCGCCGTGCACCCTGCGCTCGCCCGACGGCGTGAACTCGTCGCCGCTGCCGGTGGGGTCGCTGGTGTTCACCGAATCGCGGAAGCCGTCCCCGCCATAGGTCAACGCCACCTTGACCCCGTTGAGATTGAGGCGGGAGGTGTTGAAGACGTCGAAGCCGTGCGTCTTAACGTCGAAGCTGCGTGTGGCTCCGACCGGAAAGACACCGGGGAACATGAAGCAGGGGCCGATCGTCGGGAACGGACAGGGGAAGCCGCCCGGTCCGGGAACATTGGAGAAGAACGTCGAATCCCCGCCCGTCAACCGCGTCTGGGCGAGCCGGGTCTCGTTGCGGTAGATCTTGGCGCTGAAGTCGATCAGCGGATTGGTCGGACTCGTGAAGGTGTAGCCGAGCGTGTACTGGCGGTTGTCGACGCTGGTGTCGTAGAGCGTGCCGTCCTCCTCGACCTGGTCGGTGAATTCCGAGTTGAAGTCGAGCGCGGTAACCGTGATCTCGTGTCCTGCCGCCGGGCGCCAGCGCGATTTGACGAGCGCGGACCTGGTTTCATCGTTGGAGCCCGGAATTTGATGGCCGTCGCCGTCCTCGTAGTCCTCGTTCCAACGGCCGTTGATCTGGCCGAGAATGTCGAAGTTCCCGATCCGCGCGGCGGCCGTGCCGCTGGTGAGCCTGCCTTCGCCGTTCGTTTCATATGCCGTGCGCAGGCGCCCCGCCACATGCTCGCCGGGACGCAGAATGTCGTCGGCATCGAGCAGCTCGAAATAGGCCACGCCGCCGATGGCGCCCGAGCCGTAGATGGTCGCAGTCGGCCCGCGCGTGATGTCGATGCCCTTGACCATTTCGGGCTCGATGTAGAACACGCCGTTCGCCGCGTGGCCGCTGCGCTGGAAGTTCTGCCGTGCCCCCTCGACGAGCACGTTCACTCGCCCGAAATCCTGAAGGCCGCGGATGTTGATGGCGGTTGCGGTATCGCGCGCCGTCTCCTGCGTACCGACGCCGGGGATCGTGCGCAGCACTTCCGAGATCCGATCGGGCTGGAACTGCTCATCGAGCTCCCTGCGGTCCCTCGCGCTCGAGCCGCTCAACGTATCGTAGACGCTTTCCGACGTTTTGGTCGACGTCACCACGATCCCTTCGAGCACGATGTCCTGTGCCACCGCAACACTGCTCATCATCGCCAACGCCGGCAGACTGCCGACAATGCTTCTCGCGGGTCTCGTTGCCATACCCCTCGCCCCTCGACGATCAGACCGATATCACTATCGCTGGCTGGCTGACGGACGGGGGGATCGCCGCTGGCGGGCTAGCTCGACCGGCGCGCGCTGCGACCGACCGCTGCCTCAGTGAGGTCTTGCAGACGCTATATTTCTTGACTTATAAAGTCAACAAACATTCCCTCGGCGCGATCCCTGGGTGGCGCCGCTGCAACATCGGAACGAGGGGCGGCGTGGAGCGTAGCAACGATGTCAAGGAGACACCGTCACCGCAAAGCGGACGGCCGCTTGCGGCACAGCCGAGACGGCACAAGGTCAGCGATCTGCTGCAGGGCAACCGCGAGGCGATTCTAGAGCACGGCGGGCAGGACTACCGGCTCCGCATCACTGCCAACGGCAAGCTGATTTTGACCAAGTGATCACGCTGATGATCCGCAGATCGCATAATATGGTGGCGTTGGCTCTTGCAGCTACGCTGGCCTTGCTCCTTTGCGCAGGTGGCATGGCTGCGGCAGACGCACCGGCCGTGCGGCTCGACGATCGCTCGCGCATTGTTTCTATCGGCGGAGACGTCACCGAGATCCTCTATGCGTTGGGCGTCTCGCGCCACGTGGTGGCCGTCGACAGCACCAGCCTTTATCCAGCGCAGGCTCTCAAGGAGAAGATGAATGTCGGCTACATGCGGGCGCTTTCTACGGAAGGCGTGCTGTCGACCAATCCGACGCTTCTGCTGGTGTCCGAGCGGGCGGGGCCGGCCGAGGTCGTCAAGACGTTGAAATCGAGCAGCGTGCCCTACGTGGAGGTACCTGAGGTCCACTCGGCAGATGGGATCACCGCCAAGATTCGCTTTATCGCCCGGCTGCTCGGGGTGGCCGAACGGGGCGAGCAGATCGCGGGTAATGTCGAGGCCGAATTCCGCACGCTCACAGAGGAGATAGCGCGAATCCGCAGGCCTGTCCGGGCGCTCTTCGTTCTATCTGTCCAGAATGGTCGGGTTCTCGTCGGCGGCCGTGGCACCAGCGCCGATGCTATCCTTGGGCTGGCGGGAGCGGAAAATGTCGCGGACGAGGTGACCGGTTTCCGGCCGCTGTCGGATGAAGCCATCCTCGGCCTTGCACCTCAGGTGATCGTCGGCATTCGCGGTACGTCCGCCGGGGGACACGACTTGTCGCAGGTCTTCTCCCTCAAAGGGGTCGGGGCGACGCCGGCCGGCAAAGCGCGCCGTTTGGTGACGATGGATGGGCTTTACCTACTGGGCTTTGGGCCGCGGACACCGGCAGCCGCTCGCGAGCTGATGCGCGCTCTCAATCCCGAGCTGGCCAGCGACGCCCCGCAATGATGTGGTCACGGCCTGTGCCGGTAACAGCCCGTCGGCTGGCAGGTCCGGCCGGGTTCGTTGCTGCTGCCGGTCTGACGCTGGCCGTTGCCGCGCTGCTCTCCCTCTCCCTGGGTCCGACCGGGGTCACGCTGGCGTCGCTGCCGCGGGTGGTCGCAACCGCTCTCACCGGCGCCGCGGACCTCGAGCCTGCGCGTGAGCACCTGATCCTCCTCGACATCCGCCTGCCCCGCCTTCTGCTCGGAGCTTTCGTCGGGGCGGCGCTGGCCGTCGCCGGCGCCATGATGCAAGGCATGTTCCGCAATGCACTGGCCGACCCAGGTCTCATCGGCGTCTCCGCCGGGGCGGCGCTGGCCGCCGTTGCCGCCATCGCCCTCGGCAATGGGCTGGCGCTTAATTGGACGAGGACATTCGGTGTCTATGCGCTGCCTATTGCTGCCTTCGGTGGTGGCCTGGCGACGACGGCGATGCTCGTAGCGCTGGTGAGGCGCCATGGCCAAATGCCGGTCGCGACGCTCCTGCTCGCCGGTATTGCGCTTGCAGCGCTCGCTTCCGCTCTCACCGGCCTCATCGCGTTCGCGAGCGACGATGGTGAGCTGCGCGATCTGACGCTTTGGATGCTGGGCAGTTTGGCCGGAGCGAGCTGGCCCAAAGTGCTCGCCATTCTGCCGTTTGCAACCGTGCTTGTGCTCATCTTGCCGCGCCTGGTTCGCGGTCTCAACGGACTGCTGCTCGGCGAGGCCGAGGCGTTCCACTTGGGCATCGACGTGGAGCGCACCAAGCTTGCCATCGTGTTGGCAACGGCGGCGGCCACGGGTGCGGCAGTGGCGGTATCGGGTGTGGTCGGCTTCGTCGGCATCGTCGTGCCGCACTTCGTGAGGCTCCTGGCCGGCCCTGATCACAATGTCGTGCTGCCGGCGAGCGCGTTGCTGGGTGCGGCGCTCGTGCTCGTGGCCGACGTACTCGCCCGCATGCTGGTTAGTCCGGCCGAGCTGCCATTGGGTGTGGTGATGGCCATTCTCGGCGCGCCAATCTTTCTGCACATGGTGGTCAGGCGCGGTGTAGGAGCGGGCTAGGGAGGCATGTTGGAGGCTCGAGGCGTCTGGCTGAGCGTGGGCGGTCAAGACCTGCTCGCCGGCTGCGATGTGGCGGTTACTCCCGGCAGTGTTACAGTCGTCATCGGACCTAACGGCGCGGGGAAGTCGAGCCTCGTGCGGGTTCTTTCCGGCGAGGTTCAGCCAACCCGCGGCGAGGCGCTTCTCGACGGGAGGGCGTTGCGGACCTTCACCGCCGCGGAGATCGCCGCCCGCCGCGCGGTGGTGCCGCAGGCAAGCGCGCTCGCCTTTCCGTTCACCGTGCGCGAGGTCGTCATGTTGGGCGGAACCGTGCCGGGGTTCGGCGCCTCCTCCTCTGCTGCACGCGCTGCTGCCGACCTTGCCCTCGGCGCGGTGGATATGGAGCCGCTGGCCGATCGCATGTATGCGACGCTCTCGGGAGGCGAGCGCCAGCGCGTGCATATCGCCCGCGCCCTCTGCCAGCTT
>DATLZB010000110.1:0-2573 GCA_035574175.1 Hyphomicrobiaceae bacterium | reverse complement strand
CGCGTTCGAGCGCCTTGCCCTCGTCAAGCCGACCGGCTTTCGCGAGTACGATGCGCGCTGGCTGTTCCCGGACGAGATCAACCTGATGGGGCTCAATGCGGTCGGTCTCGGGCTCAGCCAACTGTTCGAGGACCGCGGCGTGCCCAAGCGCTTCGTCGTCGGCCACGACTTCCGTTCCTACTCAGGTGCCGTCAAGCAGGCACTAATGAACGGATTGATGGCGGGCGGCGCGGAGGTCTTCGACATCGGCCTCGCGCTGTCGCCGATGGCATACTTCGCCCAGTTCGCCCTCGACGTCGAAGGCGTGGCGATGGTCACGGCGAGCCACAACGACAACGGCTGGACGGGCATCAAGATGGGGCTTGAACGGCCGCTCACTTTCGGACCCGACGAGATGGACGCCCTGAAAGCCATCGTGCTCGGCGGCAAGTACAAGACGCGCCCCGGCGGGAGCTACACGTTCGTGCCCGACATCGCCGAGCGCTACCTGGCCGATCTCGCGGACCGGCCGCAGATCAAGCGACGCCTCAAGGTGGTCGCTGCCTGCGGCAATGGCACGGCGGGTGCCTTCGCCCCGCAGGTGCTCGAACGCATCGGCTGCGAAGTGATCCCGCTCGACACCGAGCTCGACCACAGTTTCCCGCGCTACAATCCTAACCCCGAAGACATGAAGATGCTGGGGGCCATCTCGCAAGCCGTTCTGCAGCACGAAGCGGATGTCGGCTTCGGCTTCGACGGCGACGGCGACCGCTGCGGTATCGTCGACAACGAAGGACACGAGATCTTCGCCGACAAAGTGGGCGTGATACTGGCGCGCGACATCTCGAGCCGGTACCGCAACGCGAAGTTCGTGGCCGACGTGAAAAGCACGGGCCTCTTCATGACCGATCCGGTGCTGCGCGCCAACGGCGCCACAACCGCCTACTGGAAGACCGGCCATTCCTACATCAAGCGCTACAGCCACCAAACCGGGGCACTGGTGGGCTTCGAGAAGTCCGGACACTTCTTTTTCAATCCGCCGCTCGGGCGCGGCTACGACGACGGGCTCCTTGCTGCGCTCGCCGTCTGCGACATGCTCGACCGCAACCCGGGAAAGTCGCTTGCCGATCTGAGGAATGCGCTGCCCAAGACCTGGCAGTCGCCGACCATGTCGCCCCACTGCGACGACGAGACCAAGTACGGCGTCGTCGATCGCATCGTCGCCATCTACCAGGAACGGGCGGCCAGGGGCGAGATGATCGCCGGACAGAAGGTGCGCGAGCTGATCACCGTCAACGGCGTGCGCATCGTGCTGGAGGATGGCACCTGGGGCCTGGTGCGGGCCTCCTCCAACAAACCGGAGCTCGTAATCGTCGTGGAGAGCCCGACATCGGAAGCCAACATGCGGGCGATCTTCGCCGATATCGACGGGCTCCTCTCGTCGAGGTTTCCCGAAGTCGGGCCGTACAATCAGAAGATTTGAGCAGCGCTCACGCCTCGCCCATCAGCGCCCGTGCCGCGCCGCCGAGAATGAGCTGCTTGTCGGCCGCGGATATGTTCAGTGAGCGAACGAGAGCCACGGTGTCGTACTGGCCCATGTCGAAAGGATAGTCGGTCCCGAGCAGGACGCGCGAGGGCCCGGCCGCGCCGATCAGGAACTCGAGCTGCTCTCTGGCGTGCAGGACGGTGTCGTAGAGCAGCCGGTCGAGCGACGCGGCCGGTCCATCCTTCAGATGCACCTTGCCCTCGGGTCGTACCTTCCAGCCATGGCGGAAGCGGCCAGCCTGGTAGGGCGCGAAGCCGCCGCCGTGGGCAAAGCAGAAGCGGATGCGGGGGTAACGCTCGATGACGCCACCGAACACAAGCGAAGCCACTGCAATGGTCGTCTCGAGCGGATTGCCGATCAGGTTCTGCAGGTAATACGACTTCATGCGTTCCCTCCCCACCACGTTGTAGGGGTGAACCAGCATGAAGGCGCCAAGCTCATCGGCCGTCTGCCAGACCGGCTCGAAGACGGCATCGTCGAGATTGCGCCCCTGTACGTTGGAGCCGATGTGGGCGCCCTTGAGACCGAGGTCGCGCATGGTGCGGCGCAGCTCCTTGGCGGCCGCCTCCGGCGCCTGCATGGGCAACGTGGCAAGGCCTCGCAAGCGGCTTGGATGGTCGCGGACGAGGGCGGCGATACCCTCGTTGAGGAGTGCTGCCGTAGCTGCGGTCAAGGCCGCGTCCTGGTCGTAGAGAAAGGTCTGCGGGATGTTGCAGACGAGCTGGATGTCGACGCCTTGCGCCTGCATGTCGGCAAAGCGCTGCTCCAGGTCCCAGGCCTTGCTCGGAAACGGCTTCTGCATGAGGCCCGCGATCTCAAGTACGGTGTCCTGGCGATCGAGGGGCGTGACCTTCAGGTTGATCGAGGGCGCCTCCTTCCGCAGCGACCGGATCATCGCTTGGGTCAACACGTGGGCGTGGATGTCGATGACCTGCGCCTTGCTCATGATCTGCCTTTCCCTTGCACTGCTTCACGCATGAGGCGCCGCGTCGCCTCGACCGCCTCGCGGGCGACCGCCTCGGCGGGCCGAGCCCAGCTCGCGGGATTG